>CBESWG010000007.1:0-107968 GCA_965533275.1 uncultured bacterium | reverse complement strand
CCGGGTGCATTCAGCGTGCTGAATGAACCTGTCCCCTTCGATGGTTTGTCCCCTTCAGACGGTCACGAATGATAGTAATTGGACCTGTCCCCTTTTTTTGTGATCGCTTCGGTCGTGTCATCCGGCCCTCCTTGCCATATATCAGATGGACACTGTAATATGGGAGCAGGCGCGGACATGTTTAAAGATATCGGGACAAACAAGACCGATCCCAGGGACCGTGCGGCCAAGGTCTTCAGCCTGGTCATCTCCTGCATCGTATTCGCCCTGATCACCTATGTCGTGCTGCTCATGGCTAACGTCGTCCCCACCGATGAGAGCCGGGAATACGAGAGGCGGATGCGGCGCGGGCAGGAGGTCCTCGAGATCCTGGGCCCGGAGGTCGTGGAGGCGGGATTCATCCGGAAAGCCACCAGCGCGAAGCGGGACATCTACATGCCACAGCTGGTGCTGCAGCTGGCCAACACATCGGATAGACGATTCGACCAGATCGTCCTGGAATGCCGCTTCTCCAGGGGAGATCAGTCCATATGCGGGGGAAGGGCCTTTGCCAACGACCTCAAGCCGGGTGAAGTGCGCAGGGTCACGCTCAAGTGCGTAGAATCTGGGTTCACGGGTGCTGTCATCTACGGCGTCAGCCTTGAGGACGCCAGGCAGGGATTGGAATATGAGATCATCCTCAGGACCGAAAAGATCGGAGTCATCGCCCTCTCGGACACCTTTACGTTCAAGGTCATATAGCATTTCTCAGTTTGATCCGCACGTACAAACACAACATCTCATACTTCACCTTGGATGGAGCCTGAAACCGGCGGATAATTCTACTTGGTATCTTTGGGGGGCGTCAGGACGATGTCGTCGCGGACATAGACGATGTTGGTCTCCCTCAGCATGCTCTGAAACTCATCGGACGAAAGATCATCCCGGACCACGGCCTCGACATGTTTGCCGATGTAGAGTTTTTTGTTGATGTTGTCGACCATGCTGTTGACGCGGATATACAGGTTGGCCTGGGCCTTGTCGGCCACCACCGTGACCTTGTCGTCCTTGATGCGGATGGCGCGCACTCCCTGGAATTTGGACACCTTGGACGCCAGCGCCTTCAGCATCCGCCGCTTCCGGTTCCGGATGTAGCGGTAGATGAAGAGCCCCAGGAATCCCATCCACAGCAGAGTCGCCCACGGGATGTCCGTGAGCAGCAGCAGAGCAGCGATCACCAATGCGGCAGCCGCCAGTGCGATCACCTTGGGTCCGACCGGAATCGAAGTCTTGAACCAGTACTTGATCTCTTCCAGCTTGTGGCCGGGGACAGCCGGACGCCGCACCCCGGATTCGATGTCGGCCTTCAGGTGTTTGAGGTCTGCGGCCAGGGCCGCTGCATCCACGTACCGATCCTCGGGCTTTTTCCGCAGGCACCGGGCCACGATGCGGTGCAGATCGGGAGGCAGGTTCTTGCGGATCACCGTGACCGGCTTGACCTCGTCAAAGGCGATGGAATGCATGGTGTCGAGGGGCGAATCTCCCTTGAAGGGCAGCTCACCCGTGACCATCTCGTAGAGGACGATGCCCAGGGAGAACACATCGGAGGTGAAGGACAGCTCCTGCCCTCGCGCCTGCTCCGGGCTCATGTAGGTGATGGTTCCCATCACGGTCCCGGCCATGGTCTGGCCCATGGTCTGCGTGCGGGTCTTGTTCGGCCAGGTCTCTGTTCCGGGAGAATCCGCATCGGGCTCCAGCAGTTTTGCCAGGCCGAAGTCGAGGACCTTGGTGTGTCCGTCCCTTGTGACCATGATGTTGTCGGACTTGATGTCCCTGTGGATGATCTTGGACTTGTGAGCCTTGGAGAGGCCCTCCGCGGCCTGATACGCGATCTCGACCGAGCCGATGAGATCCAGCTCCTGGTTGGCTATCAGCTGGCTCACGGTAGAGCCCTCCACGAATTCCATGGCGATGAAGGTCGTGCCGTCCACCTCGTCGATGTCATAGACCTGGGCGATGGCCGGGTGCTGGATGGAGGCCGCGGCCCGCGCCTCCTGCCGGAAACGACGAACGCGATCCGGATTTGAGGTCAATTCCGGCTTGAGGACCTTGAGCGCGACAGGCCGCTTGAGCTTCTGGTCCTGGGCGCGGTACACGACCCCCATGCCGCCCTTACCGAGCAGCTCTTCGATCTGATAGTGCTTGATGCTTTTCCCGATCATGGATCCCAGCTTTCGCCTATGCTATACCACAGGGCCTGGTTTTGGTCAATATTCTTGGCTGCCCAGACAGCCAAAAAAGGAGCAGGCAGACCACACAAAAAGGACCGCTGCAGAGGATATCTGTTGGGCTGCGAACGATTATCGCTGCGGGAGGATACACTGTTCGTAGAGGATCGCAGCCTGCAGGAAAAAATCCGCCGCCTCGCTGTAGTCCTGGGAATTCAGATGCCTGTCGGCGCGCGATTCGAAGCCCTTCGCCTCTGTGTAAAGGTTCAGCGACTTATTGCCCCCCACCTGGTCCGCGTTCTCCCTCCGCTTGGCGACCAGGGCTCGCAGGGCCAGCAGGCACTCCGCGTCCCCATCACAGTCCCCGCTCAGCGTGAGGACCTCTCCGGCCAGCGAGTATAGGATCCCGGCCCGGGCAAAGTCCTTCGCCTCGTAGGCACTATCTGCATCCTCCCTCGCTCCTCTGGCGAGACCGACGAGGAGACTCTCCTCCGGCTCGGGCGGCTCCGGTACACTCACGAGCCACGTCTGGCCGACCTCGCGCCGCGTCCGGTCCGCATATTCCTTGACCTGGATCCGGGGGACGAGCTTATTGAGCCGGTTCATGGCCGAACCAAAAAAATAGTCGCCTCGCTCATTGTCTCCGATCTTCCGGAATTCATTCCATTTCGAAAGGTCGGACTCGATCCTCGTCCACTCCTCCGCAAAGGGATCGTCGGGATCCAGGGATTTCAGCGCCTTGTCCACAGCCTGGATGAATTTTTCCACGTCCTCGTTGGAGAGCAGCTTCAATATGTGGGCCGAGCCGACGCTGAGGATCCCCAGGATCCCCTGGGCCTTCTGGAACTCGCGGGCTCCCGCACCGAAATAGCGATCGGAAAACTTGAGGATATCCGAGGGCTCGATGACCTCAGGTACCATGACTTTGACCTCTCCCTGGGGCGTTTGGACGACTTCAAATCCCGACTCGGGAACCCTGCCTACCCTGCTTGCCTCCAGCCCTTCCCTGAGGGACTCCCGTCTCTCCTCCATCGAGGGGATCTCCGGTTTGGACTTCTCGCTCGCGACCGCCTTTCCCTCCAGTTCGGGCGCCCGCTGCATGTCGCGGCTTATCTTCATCACGACAGCCACCGAAGCCAGGATGACGATCACCATGAAAGCGATTACCATGAGCCTGCGGGGCCTGAAAGATACGGTGACCTCTTTTTTCGTTGCAGTGTCGGCCTTTTTCTCGGTCTTCTTCTCTGTTTTATTCTCACTGCGGGGGATCACCCTCTCGATCGTGGGGATCCCGCGCTCTATGCGTGACAGGTCTTCGAGCAGAGCGGAAGCATCCTGATAGCGGTCTGCCTTGTCCTTCTCCAGGCACCTGAGGATCACTCCGCAGAGATCCTCGGAGACCTGGGTGTTGAACTCGCAGGGATCCACGGGGCTTTCTTCCCGGTGCTTGATGGCGATGCTCAGGGGCGTCTCCCCCTTGAATGGCACCCGTCCGGTCACCATCTCGTACAGGATGACACCCAGGGCATAGACATCGGCCCTGTGGTCCACATCTGAGGCCTCCGCCTGCTCCGGGGCCATGTATTCCGGGGTCCCCACCAGTACGCCGGTCATGGTGACGCCCTTCGCATACAGGGAGCGGGCGATCCCGAAGTCCATGATCTTGACGTTGCCGTCGTTGTCGATCATGATGTTCTGCGGCTTGAGGTCGCGGTGCACCACACCCAGGCGGTGAGATTCGACCAGGCCCTCGCAGATCTGGCGCCCGATTGCCACCGCCGTGCCCATGCTCAGCTCCCGGGACATCCGGATCATGCGCTTGAGGTCCTGGCCCGTGACATACTCCATGGTCATGTAGTGGAGCTTGCCGTGCTCTCCCATGTCGTAGAGCCGACAGATGTTGCGGTGCGTGACCTTGCGGGCGAGCCGGAGCTCGTTGTTGAATCGCTCGATGGTGGTGGCGTCGAAAGCGATCTCGGGCCGGATGAGCTTGAGCGCGACCTTCTCGTTGACCTTCTTATCGAACACCTTGTACACCGTGCCCATCCCGCCCCCGCCCAACTCTTCGATCACCTCGTAGCGGTCTGAGATGACGGTGCCGCGGTTGATGCCCTCCATGATGTAGCGGAGCGTGTCCTTGTCATAGGCAAACGTCTCCTGCTGCTCCATGGTGAGGGACATCCCGCAGCGGCCGCAGTAGTTGGTTTCGGCCGGATTGTCGAAGCCGCATCTCGCGCAGTTCATCGTCGTTCGTCTCTTTCTCGCCGGTCTCTTAATATAGAACGTAAAAGGAGGCACTTGGGTTGCTCTAGCAGAACTTGTGCCGTATCAATTTTAAGCGCGCGCGAGGTCGGTTGTCAATGCGCAGCGGCCGGGCCTCGATATTCCCGGCCAGGCATCTTGACTCCCACCCCTGTCTGTGTTTGTATAAGGGCCTCATGAGGGTTGGTTCCACCAGAAGGCGGAAGGTATTCTATTCCTGGAAGCAGATCGCCTATCACCTGGGATGCAACGAGCGCACCTGCCTCCGTTGGGAAAAAGAGCTGGGGCTCCCTGTCCACAGGATGACGACCTCGGCAAAATCCCGTGTTTTCGCCTACAAGGACGAGCTGGACACCTGGATCCGTGAGAACATCGACCACCGTGGCGCCAAGCCGGCGCGCTCCGCCGCCCCCTCTACCTTCAAGCGGTGGTACCTACTGCTTCTAGTCCTGCCCGGGACGGCGCTGCTCTTGTTTGTGTTCAGCTTCGTCAAGAAGCCCACGGGCGCGCTGGTCCCCGACGACTTCAGCATCCGTGGCTCGGAGCTCGTCATCCACAGGAGTGACGGCAAGGAGCTCTGGACATACGACACGGGCCTCGAGAGACTCCTGGGAGAGGCCCATTTCCGGGCACACTTCCGGATCAAGCGCGAAGACAAGGAAAAGCTGAGGGTCCTCCATCCCACGCTGCTGATCAAAGACATCAACGGAGACGGGAAGCGAGAGGTGCTCTTCAGTCCTCAGACAGACGACGAGTTCGGGGAGGGAACGCTCCACTGTTTCGATGAAAAAGGTTCGAGTCTGTGGGAGATCGCGACAGGGAGGGAGCTCGAGTTCGGAGGCACGACATATTCGCCGGACTATCGCGTCCGGGGATTCGGCCTTCACGACCTGGACAATGACGGCAGCGACGAGATCCTGGTCGTCTCGGACCACAACGATGATTTTCCGACCCAGTTCCTCATCGCGGACGCCGAAGGGAAGATCCTTGGTGAGTACTGGAACTCGGGACGGATCGAGGACTTCATCACGGAGGACCTGGATGGAGACGGCAGCAGAGAGGTCATCCTGTGTGGATCCAACCGGGAATACAGGGATGCCTGCCTCATCGTGCTCGATGCCGCACGCGTCTCTGGGGCCTCGCCGCAGACCGAGCCGTTCCGCTGCCTGTCGCTGGAACCGGGCAGCGAGGCATTCTATATCCGGCTGCCGCGGACCGATGTGGGCCTCCTGGAGATCGCGAGCCGGGAGTCCGCCTACAAGCTCAACCGGCTGGCCAACCGGAAGATCTCGACCCTGACACGCGGAAGCCGTGTCTATTTCGAATTCGACTACGAATTCCGCAGCGCCGGCATCCGCCCAACCCAGGCCTTCGAGGCCGCCCACATGCGGGCTGCATCGGCGGGCCGGGTCCAAAGCACACTGGACACCGATTACAAGAGAAAACTGGGTGAAAACATCCTTTACTATGACGGGGAAAACTGGGTTAAGAATCCGACCCGGAACCAGATGGTCCGGGGACGGGGATCCCGTTAAAACAGGCGCACAGCGCCATAGATCGATCGAATTCGACTCGAGGAGGAGACCATGACACAGCGGAATCAAAAGCAAAAATTACCGAGGCTTGCCTATGCCTTCCTGGCGGCTTGCCTGGTCTGGAATCTGGGAGTGCTGCCCGCAGCCGCCCAGGAACAGAAGATCGATGAGGAATATACGGCCAAGATCCTGGAGTTCACGACAGATCCCCACTTCCTGACCAAATACATCGACTACCTGCCGGCCTCGGATACGGCACCGACACCCCTGGACGTGCTGGGGCACATCGCCGGCGCCCGCGACATCCTGACCTATACCAAGGACATCAATCGCTACTTGAGGGCGCTGGCCGAGGCTTCGCCCCGGGTGGAGCTCTTCCCCGGCGGGACCAGCGAGGAGGGCCGCGAACGCATCTACGTGGTGATTTCCGATGAGGAGACCATCGCCAACCTGGATAAATACAAGACCATCAACGCCAAACTCGCCGACCCCCGCAAGATCAGCGACCAGGAGGCCGAGGCGCTCATTCAGGATGCCAAGGTCATGTACTGGGCCACGGGTGCCATGCACTCTGGAGAGACCGGCTCGCCCGAGATGCTCATGGAGCTGGCCTACAGGCTGGCTGTGGATGAGGGCGAGTTCATCCGCACCATCCGCGACAACGCCATCGTACTGATCACTCCGGTGCTGGAGGTGGACGGCCGCGAGAAGATGGTGGACCTGTCCATGGCCCCCCGCAAGGACCCGGACGGCATCTACGCGCGCCGGCCGCTCTACTGGGGCAAGTATGTGGCACACGACAACAACCGGGACAACCTGGGGCTGGCGCTGGACCTGAGCCATCATCTCATCAACAACTTCCTGGATTGGCATCCCCAGGTACTGCACGACCTGCACGAGTCGGCCTCGCATCTGTACGTATCGACCGGGACCGGGCCGTACAACGCCTGGCTGGATCCCCTCGTGGTGGACGAGTGGCACATGATCGCCTACCAGGAGGTCAACGAGATGACACGAGAGGGCGTGCCCGGTGTATGGACGCACGCCTTCTACGACGGTTGGGCCCCCAACTATGGGTTCTACGCGGCCAACGGACACAACGCCATCGGGCGCTTCTACGAGACCCAGGGGGCAGGCGACGGCAGCACCCGAGTGATCTCGGCGCGGGGTGACCGCGCCTGGTACCGTCCCAATCCGCCGCTCAAACGCACCCTGTGGTCCCTCCGCAACAACGTAAACCTGCAGGGAAGCGGGATTCAGATCGCCATCCACTATGTGGCTGCCAACCGGGCGAAGTTCATGCAGAACTTTTACCTCAAAAGCAAGCGCTCCGTGGCCAAGGCCCACAACGAGGGGCCCGCCGCCTATGTCTTCCCGGGAGACGATCCCCGGCCAGGGCAGGTGAAGCGCCTGCTTACCCTGCTGCAGCGGCAGGGCGTCGAGGTCCACAGGGCGGATGCCGAGATCAAGGTTGGGGAAGCGACTTTCCCAAAAGGCAGTTATGTGGTGCGCATGGATCAACCCTACTCCCGCATGGCCGACATGATGCTCGACCGGCAGTACTTCAACACCGGCGACTCCCGCCCCTATGACGACGTGGGCTGGACCATGGGACCCCTCTACAACATCCAGACCTCCCGGATCACGGACACCGAGATCCTGGGCGCAAAGATGAGCCTGCAGGAGGAGATCGTGGTGCCCGGCGGTGTGAAGGCGCTTGGTGGGGGCGGTGCGAAGGCCTTTCTCATCAACCACAACGCGGACAATCCGTTGGCCACGTTCCGTTTCAAAAATCCCAAGCTGAAGATGTCTGCCGCGGAAAAGGCTTTCGAGGTCGAGGGCCGGCCGTTCAACGCCGGGACCTTCATCATTAAGACAGAGGGCAATCCCAGGGACCTCAAGGACCGGCTCGACAAGGCGGGCTCCGTGTTTGGTTTTACTGCCTGCGCGGTTTCCGAACTCCCCGAGGTCCCCATGCACGCGGTTGCTGCGCCCAGGGTAGCCCTGATGCACACCTGGCAGTCGACCCAGAGCGAGGGTTGGGTCCGGATCGCCCTCGACGAGCTCGAGATCCCCTACGACTACATCTCTGTACACGAGCCGCGGGACAATCCCCGGCTGAGGGACAAATACGACGTCATCCTGTTCGGGCCCTCCTCCGGCAGTGCCCTGGGCATCGTGCAGGGTCTCACGGGAACGAAAGCCCAACCCTGGAAGAAGACCGAGTTCACTCCCAACTGCGGCATCCAGGATTCGACCGACGACATGCGCGGCGGCCTGGAGCTCGAGGGGGTCATGCACCTGAAAAAATTCGTGGACGAGGGGGGGCTGTTCATCACGCTGACCAACAGCTCTTCACTGCCCATCCATTTCGGGCTGGCGAGGGGGATCAGCATCAAGCAGACCCAGGAGCTGTGGGCACGCGGCAGTGTGTTCAAGGCAGAGGTCGCGGATGCAAAAAGCCCCATCATGTACGGATACGGCAAGACGTTAGGCGTCTATTTCAGCAACTCGCCCGTCTTTGCCCAGGGGAGCTCGGGGGGACGACGCTTCCAGGGGATGGGCGGCAGTATGACGGGCCGGATCTCCGGCCGCGGCTCGGAAAAGGACCCAGATATCGTTCAAGGGCGGGCCCAAGACATGGGCAAGGAGACCATCGCAGAGTTTCAGAAGAAGCAGAAAGAGGAGGCGTCCCAGAAGGCGAAGCCGGCTGTCAAGCCCACGGCACGCACCAACCGCATGCGGACCGTGCTCCGGTTCACGCGCAAGGAAGACGAGCTCCTGATAAGCGGCGGCCTGGCAGGCGGGAAAGAGCTGGCCGGCGCCCCGGCGGTCGTGGACTGCCCGCTCGGAAAGGGACACATCGTGATGTTCTCGATCAATCCCATGTGGCGGCATCAGACCCACGGATCCTACTTCATGGTCCTCAACGCCATGCTGCACTTCGACAACCTGAGCGTGAAATAGAGGGGTTCCCACGCTGTTGAATAGAAACGGCCCTATTCGAGTATTGGAGGTATGGCGATCCGGAAAGGGAAGAAGGACATGAGACATGTGACTTGGGGCACCGCGTTCCTGGCCGCTGCAGTCTTGATGTGGACACTGCCGGGCTGTACGCCCGCGGAAACGGGTTGGCAGGGGAAGAGCGAGACCCGGGACGGAGTGACCTGGGTGCACAATCCCAAAGATCCGCTCCACCAGAACCCCGTGCTGGAACTCGAAGAGGATCTTTCGATACGCGGGAGCGAGACCGAGCAGGAGCAGATGTTCCGCAGCATCCGGAGCCTGGATGTGGACGCGGACGGAAGCATCTATGTCCTCGATGAGGGGGCCTCCGACATCAAGGTCTTTTCCGCATCGGGTGAATACATCCGGACCATCGGCCGGCAGGGGCAGGGCCCGGACGAATTCGCCTTCCCCATCATGGTGCTGGTGACGCCTCAGTCCGAACTCCTGGTACACGACATGAATCAACGGGCCCTCAAGATCCTGGACCTCGAGGGCCGCCACCTGCGGCAGCTCTCCATAGCGGACAAGTTCCAGTTTGCGGGACCCCGGTTCCTGGCTGAAGGCCGGATGGTGGGGAGCCACCTGATCCCGGCCCAGCAGCCGTCGGCCGAGCTTAAGCTGTTCGATGCGGAACTGGAACCGCTCCTCACACTCGCAACGCTGCCGGTGGAACCTCCCCCCATCCTGCACTATTTCGCGGGCAACGCCATGACGGGCCTGCGCTGGAATGTGAACGGCAGGGACGAGGTCGTTTGGGGGAATTTCCTGGAATCCGAATACGTGCTGTATATCCATGACGCACAGGGGGATCTCGTCCGTACCATAGGGCGGGAGTATGACGTGGTCCGTATCACGGAGGCGGACAGGGAACCGCTCCTGCACAAGATGTTCGGAGACAATCCGCCGCCCCCCCAGTGGGACATCCGGATCCCCGATCGCTATCCGCCTTTTTCCGGCATCAGCTGCGACGATGCCGGCCGAATCTATGTCAAGACATACACTCGTAAAGCGGGCGAACAGGAGGTAAGCGAGCCCTACGACATCTATGACAAGGAAGGGCGCTACCTGGCCCGGATCACCCTGCCGGTCCCTCTCATGGTGCTGAAAAACGAATTCCTCTACACCATCGTGGAAGACGCCCACGGTTTCCAGGAGGTCAAGCGCTTCAAGATCCACTGGTTGAAGGAGTTTTAGCGTGTTATAATCTCCCTATCGGCAATCACCGATAAGGAGATTCGGCCATGTCAAACAAATTTCAGGTTGTGCTGCCCGACTGGTTGGAGGACTATCTGAAGCATTTAGTCGATCGTTACGACCTGAACATCTCGGAAGTGATCCGCCTCCAGATCTGCTTTGCCGTGATGTGCATGACTGAGAAGCTCTTCCCCGAGTATGAGATGGGCATCACACCGGACACCCTGACCGACCTGCCCAAGGCCAATTCCGAAGATCTCGACCGCGAACAGCTGCTGCGCACTCTCTCCAAGGTCTATTTCGAAGCACGCAAGGCAGTAGAATACCGCCTCGACAAAGACAAATAGTCTTCTCAACATCCAGGGTCGATGGGATACCCTGACATCAAGCGGCAGCCGGTCCCGGCGGCGTCAGTCCCCTTGGTGGGCGCAGGGGGAAGCAAGGTCCCGGCTCAGCTAGCCAACCAGGATGAGCTCGGCCTGGAGTCGAGACAGGAATTCAGCACCAGACGCAGTCACGATGACCATCTCCTCGATGGTCACCACACCCCGGCCCGGTACCTTGAGCCGCGGCTCAATGGTGAAGACCATGTTTTCCTCGATCCCCTGGAACGGCTTGGTGCCGTACTTCTCCCAGGGCGGTCCCAGGAGAGCCGTGCCATCGTGGGCGAAGCGCCCAACCTGGTGTCCCAGGCCGTGAGGGAACTCCTCGTAGCCCTGGGACACGATATAGTCGCGGGCGATCTTGTCGATGGCGACACCCTGTACTCCGGGCTCAAGGGCCGCAGCGGCCAGGCGGATGGCCTCTGCGATGGTGTCGAATCCCTTCCGGACCTCTGGCGGGGCCTCGGTCTCCCCCTCCTCAAGGATGTAGAAGGTGCGCTGCAGATCGGAGACATAGTCCTCGAACTTGACCCCGAAGTCCATGTTGAGGACGTGCCCGCGTTCCACGGGGCGATCGGTGGGCGCGTAGTGCGCCTCTGCTGTCTCAGGGCCTGTGAAGACCGCCGGGCAGTGGCTCTTGTCCCAGCCGAATCCGAGGCCGCGCCGCTCCACCTCGGCGATCATGAAGGCCGCGATCTCCTTTTCCGTGCGGCCGGGACGAATGAAGGGGGTGACCAGGTCGAAGATCTCGAGTGTGTGGCCGATGGCCGTCTTGATACGCTCGGTCTCGAAGGGGGTCTTGCGGGCCTTGAGGCTCGAGCAGATCCGCTCGGAAGAGACAAGGCGGTCGGCGAGGCCAACGCCTGCCAGCATCTCCTGCAGGGTCAGGTACATCCCATGTGTGAGCCCGTCGCACACCTCGGAGGTCTGCGAGAAATTGACCGCTATGGTGCGGGGGGACAGTTTTTGGAGTGTGGAGAGGAGGTGGTCCCGGATGCTCTCTACAAAGCCCAGGACCTCGGTGTAGACGCCAAGATCCTCGACGGCTTGTTTGTCCATCTGCCCGATGATGGCCCAGGTCTCCCCCGCGCGTGAGACGATGAAGGCCGAATGCCAGGTGACATCGGAGCGGATGAGGTAGTCGAGCATGGGATCCCTCATGATGCCGGACTCTCGTACGAAAGTGACCCAGCAGTCGATGTCGTATTCGCTGAGGAGGGCGGCAGCCTGTTTGACTTTTTCCTCTATGAGCATGTGTCGCTCCAATGGAACTCTGGTTTGACTATTCTTCCTGTTCCTTGAATTCGCCCAGGGTGCGGGTGAAGATGAAGAGCAGGATGAGGCCGACTATGGTGTGGGCACCGAGTAAATACCACACATATTCGGGATGGCCCTGCGCGACGAACTTTCCGTACAGGGTCGTGTAGGTCTTGCCGCTCAGAGCGCCGCCGATCATGATGGCCAGGAAATTAGTGCCCATGTAGAGGCCCGCCTTCTCTTTGGGTGCCATCCAGGTGATGTACTCCTGGATGCGCGGTGACGCGATCATCTCGCCCACGGCAAAGAAGAATATGCCCAGGAAGATGATGGCGGGAGCGGAGAGGGACGTATAACCGATAACAACGAAACCCAACGCCAGGATGAAGAGACCTGAGAAAAAGACCGGCATGGCTTTAAACCGCTCGACAAATCGCGAAACAAAGACCTGCAGGATCATGATGATCCACCCGGTGTGGGCGATGGTTTCCCCCAGGACACGGTGAACTCCATCGTCCCCAGGTTCGGAGAAGAAGCCGGCCAGGAAGGGCCCCATGACACTCTTGAGGCTCAGGTACAGGCGTGCGGTATCCAGGTTGGAGTCCACATAGAGGGCGCAGAGGTTGAAAAAGCTCCAGAAGGGCAGCCAGAAGAAGAGCCCGAGCAGGATGAGGAAGACCGTAAACTTGATGTCCGAGAGAGCGACCCATACGTCTTTAAACTTTTGTCCCATGGATATTCCATCGATCTCCCGCTCCGGTTCCTTGTAGAAGAAGATAGTGATGATCAGCATGAGGACGATGCAGGCGGCGGCTGCATAGAATGCATAGTTCCAATCTATGGCCCTAAGGTTTCCCATGACTATAGGCCCGAACGAGCCGCCCACGTTGACCATGGCATAGAAGATACCGAACCCCAGGGTCTTGTTGGTCTTGTCGGTCACTGCCCGGACCGTGCCCGCGATGAGGGGCTTGAAGATGCCAGCGGCCAGGCCGATCGAGAGCATGGTGAGGGCGATCCCGGAAAAGCTCTTGGTAAGGATGAGCAGCAGGATTGAAGGCAGATAGGCGAGGTAAGAGACGATCAGGACCTTCTTGAAGCCGTATTTGTCGGCAAAGCTCCCGGAAATAAATGGTATCCCGTAGGAGAGGAGCAGGAACACGCTCTGGATGGTCCCCAGCTGGTCCATGCTGTAGCCCAGGGAAGCCATGTAGATCCCGAAACCGAAATAGATACCGTAGTATGCGAAGCGCTCCAGGACTTCGATGAAATTGGCAGTCCAGAACACGCCGGGGAACGAGCTTCGCTCACCTGGGGGAGGAAGGGGTCCGTTAGACATAATCACCTCCGAGAAGAGAGATTGGGCGACGGTGGGTCGTCATTTGGGAGTCAGTGTATTAAAAAGTGGGGGCGAGCGCAAGCTACTGGCGCTAATTGGACCTGTCCCCTTTTATTATGTCCGCTTTGTTTGCTTTATCTAGTATTGCACGCACTTGAGGACGAGTTCGCCGTCCTCGTTCTCATGGATGGTGACGACGCGTCCTGCCGCAAGGAGGCCGAACGCCCGGCCGCCGGGATCGGCCTCGAGCGTGCGGACCGGCTTGAGGGTGCCGGGATCGATCACATCGATGTGCATGGGCATGGGGATCACTTCCCGGGGATCTTTGAACTGCTTCATCCATTCGTCCATACTCACCGAGTAGGTGAGAATGTAGAGCAGGCCATCCGGTCCGAACTGGGCAGCCTGGCTGACCTGGTCTGATCGGGCGCTCATCTGGACAACCCTGCTCTGTCCTTGGGTCCCTGATTTCTGGCTTTTGAGCTCGGGGGGCAGGGGCTTGAAGGGCAGCGGGCGGTCGAACTGGGCCAGTTTGCTGCCCTCCAGGTCAAAGACCTGGATGATGTTCATGGTGCCGAAGGGGAGGAACAGCCGGCCGTCCCGGGACCGGGACAGGCTGACCCGGTGTTTAAGGGCGCGGATAAAGGGCTGTTTCTCAGGAAAATCAGAGATCGTGATCTCGCGGACCACGTCTCCCTTTGTGTCCAGGACCACGACCAGGGGCTGGGAATCGGCGTCGGATCCCATGTCGATGTTGAATCCGCTGGCCCCGAAAGTGGGGATGGTAAAGAACAGCTCATCGATCACCATCAGGTCTGCAACCCGGACCTCCTTGGTGTTTGTGCTGCTCAGGAATTTTCCGGTTTTATCGAAGACCTGAATGCGGTTGTTGCCGTAGTCGGCCACGGCCAACCGGGAATCGGAGGTGACAAAGGCGCCGGAGGGGCGGGAGAACTCGCCTGGCCCCTGGCCTTCCTTCCCGATGATGCGGACGAACTTGCCATCAAAATCGAAGGCGACGATCCGATGGTTCCCCAAGTCTACGACATAGATCAGGGACTGCGCGGAATCGATCTCGATGTCGGAAGGCCGATGGAAATACTCCTCCTCCGCCTCTCCGAAATAGGCAAAGGACCATACGGTTTCACCCGTGTCGGGGGGTGCCGTATCGGCGGCGGCAAGCAGTGGGAGCATCCATACAAACAGCACACTCAACAGTACAGCCCAACGTTTCTCAAACATGTGACCTCTCTCTTTCTCTCCGGACTCGAATCGCAGGATCGGCCGGAGGAACGTCTATGCAGGGGCGCCGCTGCCGGCACCGATTCCTGCCGTTATTAAATCATGGATTATATTCTGTAATACGCTCAGATCCGCAGAAGAGTTGCCTCGCTATTTTATCTTTTGCTTTTCGATTTTTTACTCATATATAATGTCGGTGCAGTGCAAGATGCAAAACATCGCAATGAGTCAGGGGAAACAAAGATCAGGGAGGCTGCCATGAGCAGAGGTCTGAGACGCAGGGAATTTCTACAGATGACGGCGGCGGGGAGTGTGCTGTGCATGAATCCTCCGTCGCTCCGGGCTTTCGGGGGAAGGCCCAGAGGAAACAATCTCTTGAGCCCGGGATGCCGGGGGTCCAAGGTCAAGGTGGCGCGCCTCTACATGGGCTCGTCCCATGGGCTGTGGCCCAAACCGGAGCTGGATTTCCAGAAGGAGATCAGATCCTATGAGTCCGCATTCGAGATCTTGGGCGATGAGCTGTCCGACGTGGAATTCAGCGTGGATGCCCTGATCACCGAAGTCGGACAGATTCCCGAGCTCAGCGAACGGCTCCAGGGCGTGGACGGGATCCTGGCCATCCACCTCAACATCGGGATCGATCCGATCCTGAGGGAGATCCTGAGCCTGGAGAAACCCACCATGGTATTCGCCGTGCCCTACTCCGGCCACGAATGGGTGCGCTTTGGGGAGCTGCGCAAGAAACCCGAAGGAGCCAGGATGGACTGCATCTTGAGCAGTGACCTGCGGCAGCTGGCAGCGGCTATCCGGCCGATCCGGGCGATACATCATCTGAGGGAAGCCAAGATCCTGAACCTGACCACCCGGGACTTTTCGGCCAGAGCAGCACAGATCCGAGAAAAATTCGGGACGGAGATCCAGGGACTCACACTCGAGGACGTGGAGGCGGCCTATGCAAAAATCGATGAGAACGCCGCCCGGTCTGAGGCATCTAAATGGATCCGGGAGGCGGAGCAACTGGTAGAGCCGTCCAGGGAAGATGTCCTTAAATCGGCCCGCCTGGCACTGGCTTTCCAGGACCTCGTCGACCGGGAAAAGGCCACCGTCCTGACCGCGGACTGCTACGGGACCATGTGGGATCAGACCATCAGGCTGCCCGCATATCCCTGTCTGGGTTTTGCGCGCCTCAACAATGCGGGGCTGGGTGGGATCTGTGAGTCCGATCTGAATTCGGCCATGACCCACATCCTTTTCCAGGGGCTGACAGGCAAGCCTGGATTCATCAGCGATCCAACCGTGGATGAATCTAACGGGACCATCATCCTCGCCCACTGCCTGGGGACCCCTCGCATGGACGGGCCGGACAGGCCGGCGGCGCCTTTTAAGTTGCGCACAGTCATGGAGCGTAAGGAGGGCGTGGTTCCCCAGGTACAGATGAAGATCGGGCAGACGGTAACCCAGGCGATCCTCCAGGGCCAGGACACGATACGCTACTTCACGGGTGAGATCGTGAACACGCCGGTGGCGCTTTCGGACGACCGCGGCTGCCGGACGAAGATAGCTGTGAGGGTTCACGGCGACATACAGAAGCTGTGGCAGAACTGGACCCACGGGCTGCACCGGCAGACCGTCTACGGAGACATCACGAGAGAGTTGGGCTGGTACGGCCGCTTCAGCAATATCCGTTTGATCAATGAAGCGGTCTAGCTGCGTTGCTGGCGTTTAAAGCGCAAGGTCGGCGTGCGCGTGGAAGAGCTTGCCCTGGATGGGTACCCCATAGTGGCAGGCCCGTTCGCAGAATCCCGGGCACGTGACGCACGTGTCGGCCTTAGCTCCCGGTATGGCAGCGTAATACTGCATGGCCTCGCGTTCCCGGCCCTGCGCCACGAAGTAGTGGTGGTAGCGCATGATCGTGTTCACGGGAACGCCGTGCGGGCACTCGGGCTCACACAGACCGCAGGCATGCCGACAGTAGAAGGGGCCGCAGACCTCTGCGTAGGCTGCGAGGGTGGCTTCATCGCCGGCATCCAGGCGCTCTCCTGAGAGGGCGACCATCTTTCCCAGGTCATCGAAATTCGCCATCGAGCAGCACACCGTGTGGACTGAATCATTCCCAAGGCAGAACTTGATGGCCGCTGCCCTGGCGGCATCGGGATTCTCGAGTTTGAATTTCTTGACCGAGGGGCCTGCCTCCTCGAGCATCTGCGTGTAGCGCTCTACACCTTCCACATATATGGCCGGAACATCCTTTCCACTGTCCTTGATCCGTTCGGCGCCCGCCTTGATCTTGTTGAAGGTCGTGATGGGCGATGTTTTCATGAGGGCGGTCCCGATGTTCTTCTGCTTGCATGCGTCCAGGACCTTGTTCGAATGGTCGATCTGGAGGAAGTTGTAGGTCATGAGGAACACATCGAACCGGCCGTCATCGGCCGCGGCGAGGAGGATGTCTCCCATGGACGCCTCGGGATCCTTGAACCAGAATGAGCCGTGGTGAGAGGCGCCTACGTGCTTGATGCGCCCTTCGGTCTTTAGCTGCGCCATGGCCTCGTGCCAAGCCGGGATTTTGAGCTGCTCGATCGAGGTAGGGAAATGCATCATCATGCAGTCGAGGTAGTCGGTGCCGATCTCCTCGAGGGCCTTGTGCGAGCGCTTGAGGACATCTTCCTTGGTCACCTCACCCTCCAGCAGGATCTTGGAGGAGATAAAGAGCTTCTTGCGGTCGCGGCCCTTGATGGCATTTCCCACGACTTTGTGGTGACCGGGATACTGTTCGGCTGTGTCTATGTAATTGATGCCGGCGTCGAGAGCGGCTGCCAGGAGTCCTTCATCCTGGATGGAGCCGGTAGCCAGATCGGAGACCTTGAAACCGGTGCGGCCCAGGGGCCGGTACTCCTTGATCTTGGCTTCGGATTTCGACTCATCCTGAACTGGCCGGGCTGAGCTGGTGCTCGCGGCCACTCCGGCACCGATCACTCCCATGGTGGACGTCTTCAGGAATCGCCTGCGGTCGATGTTGTTTTTCTTTTTCATGGTGCCTCCTCCGGATGGAATAACCTGCTATTGTACGGAAATCCCGCGGATTTGTCTTTAAAAATTGAACGGAGTGAAGAACATGATGGAGAAGAACAACCAGGGGTCAGGCACGGCCGGTCATGATCCCCGGTTGAACAGACGGTAGAGAAGACCGGGACGCAGCTCGATAGAGTCGTAGGGGCACATCTCGTGACAACAGTAGCAGCGGATACAGCCCTTGTCTTCGATATGGGCCGGGGAATCCTTCCCGGCAATGGTGATCACTTGTACGGGACAGGCGTCGCGGCAGGCGCCGCAGGAAATACAGGTGTTTTTTATGATGCGCGGCTTCACTGAGAATCCGTTCTTGAAGATCGGATAGAGCAGCGCGAACACGCGGGAGCTCATCTTGGAGACCGTGGGAGGCAGTTTGAACTCCGGGACGGGGAGTTCAGAGGCATCGATCCCCACAAGCTCGATCTGATCAAGATCCACGGGGGTCAGGCCGCGCCTCTCGGCTTCGACCAGGACAGGATTGTTCGCCTTGGAGAGCCCCATGATTGCACCGGCCACCACATCGAGGGCGAGGGCGCTTGAGGATCCCAGGAGCAGCCCCACAGCACGGGGCTCTCCGCCGTGCGGCCCGTTGCCCTCCATGCCGACCACCGCATCCATGATGTTGATCCGTGGGGAGACACAGGCCGCAAGGTCCAGGAGCATGTTGGCGAAGTGTGCCTTTTCCTGGAGCTTGGCATGATAGCCCGGCTTGGTCAGCCCAGCGATCACTCCGAAAAGATTCTTGACGGCACAGGTCATGTGCATGAAGCTGTGTGTCTTTAGCTTGCAGATGTTGAAGACCGCATCCGATTGGAGCACCGGAGTGATGATCTCGAAACGCTTGAAGCGCTCGCCTTCCGGAAAAGAGACGATCTCGTGGGACGTATCATAGTTCAGGGAGACGCCGGATTCTGCCGCCACTTTGTCCATGCCTGTGACCCGGTAGGTCTTTTGCAGGACCTTCTCGGTGTAGGGATATCCCGAGCCGGGGCTGTCGGCGAGCACGACTTCGGCTCCCGCCTGCACGGCCATCTGTGCGACGGCGAACATGATGGAGGGATGCGTTGTGACGGCCTTGTCCGGTTCGGCAGCCGCCAGCAGGTTGGGTTTGAGGACCACCTTTTCGCCAGACGATACAAAGCTCTCCATGCCGCCCATTTTTTCAATCAGTTCGGCAGTTTTTTCGGCGGCCTGCGTGTAATCGGTGCAGCGGACCACAAAAACTTTTGTCATCGATGCCTCCTCTGATAACGCTCTACTTTACCGGAAACTTTATTAAATTTCATCAATCCCCTTTGCAGCATGCAGGGGAACGGCCTCGTTAGCGGCCTTAGAAGTCGCTTTTTGGTACCAAAAAGGCTGGTCTAAGCCTGAAAAAGTGGGGCTCTAAGCACGTAACTATATTGTTTTCAGTAAGATTTCGTGGTCCGACCCCGAATTAGTTGAGGAGGAGGAGCTGCTGAGTCCAGCGGTAAGGGTAGTTGGTCTCGATGGCTGTGATCCAGCGGTCGTCCAGGTGGATGGTGATCTTCTGGTTGTCGACAGCGCTCAAGATGAGCTTCAGGTATTTGGCCTTGGCCGGGAGGTTCAAATACAGGGTTGCGATCCTCTCTTTTTTCCCGGCCCAGCAGAAGGTGGTATCCTCCTGGGGGCTGTATTCGTCGTTGTACCAGCCCCAACCCATGGACTCGCGTACTTCCTCTGTCCCGATGTCGAAGGTGAGCAGTGGATTCAGGTTCTCGTCCAGGAATTCGACCAGCTGGAACGACGCTCCCAGCTTGCGGCTGTCCTGCCCAGGGGCATCGACGACACGCTTGAACTTGAAGCGCAGCCGGTTGCGCTTCGGCTTGTCCGTGGGCTCGCGGCCGAGGCCCGCTTGGAGGGCCTGGAGATATTTGTACTGGAACTGCACGGATGGTTCGATGTTGGTGCCCTCGTTCCACTCGCTCCAGGACGTGACATAGAGCATGTTGACGTCCGAGTCCACATAGGCCTTGGCGGCGGTGACCAGGTCCTTAAAGGCCGTGGTCGTGCGTGTGACGGTAGGGGTGCTCAGCCGATTGTTGCCGTTGTAGCACCAGGGCGCGCCCACGGCATCGAATCCGGGGAACACCACGGGCACGAAATTGGTCTCCAGGTCCTGGCAGGCGTAGTAGAAATAGCGGTAGCGGTCGTTGATGGTCTCGATTGAATTCTTGAGCTTATAGTTCTGCGGAGGGCTGCCGTTGACCTCCAGCATCACGTAGGGCATGACCGCATCGAAGTGTTTGGTCTTGCTCTTCTCCGGGTCGGTATACATGGCAACCACATCGGCGATGAGGTAGGGGTACTTGCCAGTCTCGGCTTTGATCACGTTCCTGAGCCGTTTGACGGCGTTGTTGAGGCTGCCCTTGGTGCTGGGCACACCCCAGAGATAGACCACAGGCCGGTTATTGATCTTCAGGTAGTTCCCCCGCTTCAGGTAATAACGGGAAGCATAGCGGAAGTCGTCGACCAGCTTGTTCAGAACCCAGGCCTTGTTGAGGTCGACCGGGGCAAACGGAGCTTCGTTCTGCTTCTTCAGAGCGGAGAGAAAGGAATAGACGAAGAAGAAATCGATCTTGCTGAAGTTAGAATTCTGGACAAAGCTCTGCATGGAGATATCGAGCGGGCTGTAGAACGCGGAGGTGTCCTTGCCGTTCCACTCGATCATGAAGGTGTTGATGCCGTACTTGTTGGCCCAGTTGATATGCTGATTGAGCACCGAAGGATTCAGGTTGTTATAGTAGCCCAGGAGCGGCTTGTAGGCCGTCTGGATATTCTTGCCCCCCTGATTGAACTTCCACTGTCCCTCCGATCCGCCGCCGCGGTACCAGGGAGCGTAATGGGCGGCCACGATGAGCTCTTTTTTCGCCACAGAAGCGGCGGCCGGGAGCAGCAGGAGGAGGAAGAGCGAGAGTGCGGTGATCCGGTTTAGGTGTCGCATTCTATTCACATATTTTTCTGATCTATGAACAGTTCAGTCTACCAAAATGCCCTGTTTTGTCAAGGCGCACCCCTGGAGACTGCCCCTGTTATGCCTCCTGAGTATAGGGGTAATCCTCAAGGGCGGCAATCGCCTTCTGGGGTGATATCAGGGGTGAATTGTCAGCTGTCCAGCGAGCGCAGGGCACCCGGCAGGTCCGTGTATGCGGAGACGACAGCATGGGCTGTGTTTTCCTCAGCGTAGCGGTCGCTGGCGCCCGTGAACAGGACGGCCCGGAGCCCGGCAAGCTTGGCGCCCGTGATGTCGGCCGGCTCGGAATCGCCCACATGGACGGTTTCCTCCGGGCCGGAGCCCAGCGCCTGCAGCGTCATCTGAAAGATGCGTTCATGGGGCTTGGCCACACCCGCCTCATCCGAGAATGTCATGTGCTGGAAGTACGGAGTCAGTCCGTGATTCGAGAGGATCTCCCGGAGCGTGGCCGCTCCATGGAAGCCGGTGTTGCAGATGACGGCAAGGGAGTGCGACTCCGCCAGTCCCTCGAGCGTCTCTTTTATGTCCGGCACCAGCGGAGGGCGTGCCTCGAGGGCCATGCGGTCGCAGTCATGGGCCACACGCAGGAGCCTCTCCTCGGGGAGATCGAGCCCAGCGAGCCGGAAAATGGTCTCGGCCCGGCCGCGGGCATTGAGAGTCTTCCGGTGGGAGGCCACGTAGTTTTCGAACAGGACCAGCTCATCGGACAGGATGGTGCTGATGTCCTCGCCGCTCAGGAAGATCTTGTTTTCCTCGAAGATGGACCGGAAGTAGGCCTGCATCTTTGCTGCCCGCTGGTCATCGTCCACGATGAGAGTGTTCCAGCAGTCAAAGGTTACTGCTTTGATCATGGCGGTTCCCTCCCGCTGACAATCCGGCCGCGCTGTGACGGCGTGACCGCATTCATAATAGCACCTCGAGCCTCACATGTCGACCCTGATATTCGATCTCATTCTGAGACCGTCCCTTGGCCAACGGTTCGTGCTGGATCATTCTAAGCCCAAGATCCCGTTTGACATAGGATCCCATCTGTATTAGGGTGTACAAATTGGTGAACACCAGAGGAAATAATTCATTTGAGCAGACATATCCGGATCTCCGTACGAACTCTCGTGGAACACCTCGAACGCCGCGGTGATCTCTCGGCCGGATTCGACGGGCTGGCGCGGCCCAACAGCATGACCGGCATCCGCGGCCACCAGAAGATCCAGAGATCCCGACCACCCTCCTATAGGAAGGAGGTCGCCGTGGCATATGTGTCGGAATCCGGGCCCTATACCCTGGAGATCCAGGGCCGCATCGATGGTGTGTATGAACAGGATGGAGAGGTGGTCATCGAGGAGATCAAGACCACTCAGAACAAAGACCTGGGCGGCTTCATCGGGCGGAATGAGGGCCTGCACTGGGCACAGCTGATGGTGTATGCCGCCCTGTATGCTTCCGAACAGGGAGTGGACGAACTCAGGCTCCAGCTCACCTACTGGCAGGTCGAGCGCAACGAGACCCGCACATTTTTTAGGGATGAAAGCTCCCGGGATCTCCGGACCTACCTGAACGATCTCATCGAGCGCTATCTGGAGTGGAGGCAGAAGATCGATTCCTGGAGGGCAGAGCGGGATCGAACGATCAGGGAGGGCGGATTCCCCTACGCCGGGTTGAGAGCCGGGCAGGCCCGCATGATGGAGCAGGTCTCGGACACCATCGCAGGGCAGGGACAGTCCCTGATCCAGGCTCCCACGGGAACAGGGAAGACGGTAGCGGCGCTGTTCCCGGCGCTCAAAGCCCTGGCAGAGGAACGGTCCGAATTTATCTTCTATCTGACTGCCCGGACCACGGGCCGGGCCATCGCGGAAAAAACCCTGGAGGAGATGTGCTCGGCGGGGCTGCGTGTCAAATCCCTGACGATAACGGCCAAGGAAAAAGTCTGCCTCAATCGGGAGATGAACTGCAGCGGAGAGGAGTGTCCCTATGCCCGCGGCTACTACGACAGGATGCCGGAGGCGCGGGAGGCGCTCTTTGCACACGACGCGTTCACCAGAGAGCGGATCATGGAGCTGGCCTCCAGGTTCCGGATCTGTCCCTTTGAGCTCTCCTTGGACCTGGCCCTGTGGATGGATGTCATCATCTGTGACTATAACTATGCCTTGGATCCCCGGGTCTACCTGAAGCGTTTTTTCCTGGATCCCGGGCTCGACTGTGTGTTTTTTGTGGACGAGGCCCACAACCTGGTGGACAGGGCGCGGGATATGTTCTCGGCCGAGATTCAGAAGTCGCGCTATCTCGAGCTCCGCCGGCTCCTGAAGGATAAAAGCTCGGAGATCTACAAGCTGGCAGGCAGGATCAACACCAAGCTCCTTGAAAAGAAGAAGGCGATGCAGCCGGAACCCATGCGGCGGGAGAAGGAGCGTCCGGACGACCTCCTCCCCCTCCTGCGCAGGTTCTGCGGCGCCCTGGAGCGCGGCTATACCCAACCACGGTTTGCGGCCCTGCGCCCGCTCCTGCAGGAGCGGTATTTCGAGGCGCTCTGGTTCCAGCGTGTGGCAGAGCTCTATCAAGAAGAGGCCTATGTCACGTTCACTCAGGCCCAGGGACGCGACCTGAGGATCAAGCTTTTCTGTATCGATCCTTCGGCGCAGCTGCGAGCTGTATTCGAACGGTCGCGCAGCACGATCCTGTATTCTGCGACCCTCACTCCCATGCCCTATTTCGCCAGGATACTGGGTCTGCGGGAGGAAGCGGATCAATGTGTTCTCCCCTCTCCCTTCCCTCCCGAGAACCTGCGCGTGGTGATCAATGGTTCGGTATCCACATATTTCCGGCACCGGAGTTCGACGCGAGCCTCTTTGACCCGGGCCCTCGGGGCACTGACCGGATCCCGGCCGGGGAATTTCATGGTATTTTTCCCTTCTTACGCCTACATGCAGATGGTGCATCCCCTCTATCTCCAGGCTTATCCGCTTCACGAGGTCCTCATCCAGAGAGCCGGCATGAGCGAGGATGCGAGGTCCGAGTACCTGAGCCGGTTCGCCAGGGAAAACAGCCGCACACTGGTGGGCTTCGCGGTCATGGGCGGCATCTTCGGAGAGGGGATCGACCTGATGGGTGACCGCCTCTCCGGGGCAGCGATCGTGGGGGTGGGCATGCCCGCGATCACACCGGAACGGGAGATCATACGCGAACACTTCGATCAGGAGGACGCCTCCGGATTCGACTATGCCTACCTCTACCCCGGTATGATCCGGGTGCTCCAGGCCGCCGGGCGGGTGATCCGCTCGGCGAACGACCAGGGTGCCGTGCTCCTGATAGATCCACGCTACGGCCGGCCCCAGTACAACGAGCTGTTCCCTTGGGAGTGGCAGGCCCGGGCACTCGAAGACGCGGAAGAGATCGCAGGGCACCTCCGCAGTTTTTGGCAGGGCATGCGGCAGGTGTGGGCGGAATGACTCAGCCCCGGCTTCAGGAGCTCAGAGACATGGAGGTGCTGGCCGTGGACTGCCAGGTGACCAGCAGCCGGCCAGCGTCAGGGCATCTGCTGGAACTGGGCTGGCTCCCCACCCGGGCCTCCGAATACCCACCGGCCGCGGAGGTCGCGGGGGAGGCTCGATCCACTCTCCTCCGCGTCCCCCGCAGGGCCGCCCTCCCGCCGCATGTGTTGAAGATCACGGGGATAGCGCTCGAAGATCTGAGGAGGGCCCCCACCGTTCAAGAGGTGTGGGACCGATTTTCGCAGGCCGCCCGGGAGATTGCCGACCTGAGCGGTTCCGCTCTCTGTCCCACGGTGATCCATTTTCGCCGCTATGAGGAACCGTTCCTGCAAAAGCTCCATGCCGATCGCCCTGGAAAGCAACCGTTTCCCCTGGACATCGTCTGTACGCATCAGATCGTGCAGCGCCTCTTTCCGGGTCTGCCGCGCAAGGGCCTGCGTGCCGTGACGGGATACTTCGGCTATTCCCTGCCCGAACTGAGGCGCAGCTCCCACCATGTGAACGCCACGGCGCTGATCTGGAGGCACCTGGTGCGTCTCCTTGCGGAGGAGGGAATAACCGGATTTGCCGAGCTCAAGGACTGGCTCGCGCTGTCCAAAGCCCCATCGCCTACACCCCGCGCAAGCGGGTGTATCCCATGGAAAAGAGGCTGCGCGAGGGCCTCCCCGACCGGCCAGGCGTCTACCGCATGTACCGCCTGAACGGAGACATCCTTTACGTTGGCAAGGCCAGGTCTCTGAAACGCAGGGTGAATGGCTACTTTCAGCCGCAGGGCCGCCATTCCGAACACATCCTCGAAATGCTCAGTCAAGCCAAGGACCTTACGGTCACTCCCACTGTCACAGCACTGGAAGCGGCACTCCTGGAGTCAGACGAGATAAAGCGCCTGACACCGCCCTTCAACCGGGCCCTGCAGGCAAAAAACCGCGGGATCTGGTACGCCTCGACCGACCTGCTCTCCTTCCGGCCGTCGAGCCCTGACCGCGCCCATAGGATCGGCCCTCTGGCGACCCGGACTCAGGTGGCTCCCCTGGGTCCACTGGCAGGCCTCCTCAAGCAGCGAAATCCCCGGATCGGAGTACGTGTCATGCAGGATATCCTGGACATCCCGAGGGAATATCTCCCCGAACGGAATATCTTTCGTCGGGGCTTGAGTGCCTTCCTGCACCTGTACCGGGACCGGCTTTCTCCCGACATGGATCTGGCCGCGCTGTTGGCCCTGGGGGCCCGATTCTGGCAAGACAAGCTGGCAGAGAAGGCGGCCGAGGCCCAAGGCAAAAAAGAGAAAGAGGGATCCGAGGCGCTCCCAGAGGATGCGGAAGAAGGAGGGGAAGGAACAGGCTCCGAACCCGGGATCTGGACGGAGGAACGCGTGACAAACGCTCTACGCGGCACGATCCGAACCGGCATCTATCAGATCCGGCGGCGGCGCTGGCTGCTCCGGCTCTGTGAGTCCAGCCTGACCTGGGAAGACAGGGAAGATCCTGCGCAGAGGCATGTGGTCGTTATCGAAAAGGGGCGGCCCTTTTTTCCCGGGCCTGTTGGTGCTGGAGAAGAAATCCCGGTCCCGACTCTGCATCACAAGCATCTCGTTGACCGGCAGGAGGGATTCGATCTCGCCACCTACGACCGCCTGCGCGTCCTGACGACTGAGATCCGGCGGCTTTGTGCCGAGGGACGGGCGCCTGAGCTCTTCCTTCACCCGTCCAGCCAGCTGGATCAGTTAAGTCTACAGAAGATGCTGTCATGGGTGTGATCCGAATCCTCTTCCTGGCCGATACACACCTGGGTTTCGACCTTCCGTTCCGGCCCCGGATCCAACGCCGCAGGCGTGGAGACGATTTCTTTGCCAACTTCCAGCGCGCTGCTCTGCCTCCACCACTGTTTCGAAGGCGCGCCGGTAGGCCCGTCAGATTACACATTTCGGGGCGCGGAGGACGTGATCCGCCACCGGGATGTGCCGCCGGAGTTCACCGCTGTGCTATCCGGGCACATCCACCGCCACCAGGTACTCCGCAGCGACCTCTACGGACGGACGCTGAGGACGCCCGTCCTCTATCCCGGATCGATCGAGCGAACCTCTTTCGCAGAGAAGGAGGAGCCCAAGGGGGTGCTGCATCTGACACTCGGGCAGGGAGGGGCAGGGGCGCCAACGCACCTGGATTGGGAGTTCGTGAAACTGCCGGCACGGCCCATGGTCCGGATCAAGATTCCCAAGGGTTCCCTGGACAATGAGGCGCTCGACAGGTTTCTCCGCAGAAGCATCCGCAGGCTCGATCCCGGAAGCATCGTACAGCTGCAGATCGAGGGGCCGGTGAGGAGCGAGTGCCTGCCCCTGCTGCGGGCGGAATCACTGCGAAACCTCTGTCCACCGGAGATGAACATCAGTCTGGGAGTGCAGGCCTCTGGACGGTTTTCCAGGGCCCGATGATGACGTGGAACGGACGCTCACTCAGGGCAGTTGTTCGACATCCCTCACACTTTTCTTGGAGCCTAAAGTGAAGCGATAGCCGACTCCCACCATGTAGCGCATGCCCCCCAGTATAACTTCTATGCCGTACGGGGCCACAAGCCAGGGTACCGCCTTGACCTCACCGGTCAGAAACAGGTTCTTCGTCAGGTTGATGTCGAGCCCGGCGGCAAAGAGCAGCCTCTGCTCGCTGCCCTGGACCTTCTTGTCCACGAATTCGCTGTCGATGTCCTGACTGTAGAAATAGTAGCCCATCCCCAGTTTCAGGTAGG
The DNA here is from genome assembly GCA_965533275.1 of uncultured bacterium. GTDB lineage: Bacteria > Acidobacteriota > Aminicenantia > Aminicenantales > Aminicenantaceae > JAUXEH01. The sequence continues at coordinate 81,249 of CBESWG010000007.1, read as the reverse complement.
GTGCCACCATGCCGAAGCTGTGCCACACATAGGCGGACACTTCGAGTCCGTACATCTTCAGGGTGCTCATCTCGTCATAGAGTCCGATCGGGGCACTCTGGTTGTAGCCCCCCTCATAGGAGAACTCCACGGCCACTGGCGTCTTGACCGAAGTGATACGGAGGAAGGGATGGACGATCCATCCATTCCCGTATACGTCCCGGAGGACGGAGTCGAATAAAGAAAGCTGCCCCCCGCGAACCCCGACCTCGACCTGAGCCGCTGCCGTCCCGGCCAACATAGCAATCAAAAGCATACCGATCGTTGTTCTTTTCATGGTTTTCCTTCAACCTGGGTCATTTGCTTCCAGTAAAGGAAGGCACACTCTCATTGCCTTCTTCGTCGACCGAAGTGATCTTGTAGGTGAATAACTCATTGGAATCGAGGCCCCGATGTTCCAGCACGAATGTGTTTTCATCCACCTCGCCAAGCAGTTCATAGGCCAGGTTCCGGCCGCTGGTCCTGCGGGCATAGATTCGGTATCCCTTGACCGGGATCTCATTCTGCGGATTCGCGTCCCACTCCAGCCGGTCTACGAACTGATAAAAAAAGATGTAATCGTTTGCCAGGCGTCTCAGGCTGAAGTTCTCCGGCGGATAGAAGGCCCTAGGCACGAAATCCAAGGCATTCAGCGCATTGACCAAGCCGTACCCGTTCTTGTTGTCGGGATTGTTTGCGCGGCTGGCCGTCCGGCGCAGGGCGTCCATGATCTCCAGGTTGGTCCAATCGGGCTTGGCCTCAAGGACCAGGGCCGCGGCACCCGCTGCTAAAGGGCAGGAGAAGGACGTCCCCTGGCTCAGGGCGTACGCATCCACGCCGATGGGATCGGCGATGAGTACCGCCGCGCCCATGGCCATCACGTCCGGCTTGATGCGCCCGTCATAGGAGGGCCCCACCGAGCTGAAATCCACGCGCGTCCCTGAGTATGTGGTCGCCCCCACTGCCAGGACCAGGGGGCTGTCGGAGGGCGAAACCAGGGAGTTCCCCGGGAAGGGCCTGTCCCCTTCGTTGCCGGCGGAATTCAGGATCAGGATCCCACGCGCGCCCGCGATGTTGGCGCCCTGGGCCACGATGGTCGTCTCTCCGTCCATGTCTTCCCAGGTATAGCCCTCTTCATCATGCGAGAACGTGTAGAAGTAGCCCACGGAGCTGCTGATGATATCAGCACCCCACTCATCCGCCCACTCGGCCCCGGCCACCCAGTGGTCTTCCTCGACATGGCGCTCCCACTCGGTATTCTCCGTCTTCCCCAACATGAAGCTGGCACTGTAGGCCGTCCCGATCAACGTTCCGGGCTGAAAACTTCCGATGCAGCTGAGGGTGGCGGTTCCGTGGTCACCGATCCCCATCTGTCCTTCCTGATCCGATACCACAGGATCATTGTTGACAAAATCCCAGGTGGCCACGATGTCCAGGTGGTCGAGCGCCTCATGATCGAGCGTGTTGAATCCATTGTCCAGCATACAGATCAACACCCCCTGGCCGCTGTATCCCAGATCGTGCATGGCAGGAACGTTGATGAGCTCCACCTGCCAGATCGAGTCTCCGTAATCGAGAGCATGGGCAGCCTGGGTTCCGAGGGGAAGAGTCTCCCTATCGATCGGGACAGGTGCGGGCTCGCGGAAGATGCTGGAGCCGACAACGTCGATGCGGCGGACGAATGTCAGTTCGGACAAATCGGTCAAGAGGGTGCCGCGGGCCTCCACTGAGACGGCGTTCAGCCAGCGGGAGCGGTGCCGTATTCGGCGGACATACTGTCTCAGGACCTCGACGTAGCGTTCATAGACCGGGATGTCGTAGGTGTCTACCAGGTTGTCCTCGCCGCGGTGGCGCAGCCTCCGCGTCCGGGCCTTCGGCCTGAGGGTGGCCTCGACCTCGGCCAACCTCAGAGATTCATTGGGCCCCTTGTCCGTCAGGAAGATCCAGGCGCTCTGAACGCTCTCCTCTCCTTGAACCTGGAGCCGGGCCTGCAGGCGTGTAGTCAGCTTGTCTTCGGTCTGGGGAGAGGTCAGGGAGGAGACGAGGAACAGAAATGCAAGGAAACACACGATGGTCTGGGGTTTGATCTTCATGTTTCTCCTATGTATACGTACGAGGAACGGTTTTCGTTATAACCAAATAACAATAGCAGATAGCCGGAACTTAGGCAATCTGGACAGGGGTAGATCAAGTCCCATGAACTTTTTTATCAGAAGTCTCGTTTATCTCGATGAAGCCCTGAGAGAGGAGAAAAGTATGTTCAAAAACTACTTCCTGACGGCTCTGCGGAACATCCTGAAACACAAGGGGTATTCCTTCATCAACATCGCCGGACTGGCCATCGGCATGGCCTGCTGCATCCTGATCATCATCTTCATCATGACCGAGATGGGCTACGACAAGTTCCACACCAAGGCCGACCGGATCTACCGTATGGCCATAGACGCCACCCTGGGGGAACGGATCATCAACATGCCGGTGAGCAACAATCCGTCGGGTCCAACCCTGGTCAGGGACTACCCAGAGGTTGAGAACGCGGTCCGACTCAATTCCTGGCGGGCGCGGACCTCCCTCACGTATCAGGGACTCCAGTTCTACGAGGACGGCATCTTCTGGGCCGACCAGTCCTTCTTTTCCGTGTTCAGCTTTCCCCTGATCCGAGGCGATGCCGAGACAGCACTCCAGGTCGCCAACTCCATGGTGCTCACGGAAAGCACGGCCGAGAAGTATTTTGGAGCGGAAGACCCCATGGGGAAGGTGCTGAAGGTCAACAATCAGGCTGACTACACCGTGACCGGAGTGTGCCGGGATGCGCCCCAGAACTCCCACTTCCACTTCGACATGCTGGCCTCCTTCGAAACACTGCTGGCACAGAATCCACGGATGGCGGACATCTGGCTCAATTTCAACAACTACACCTATCTGCTGCTTACGGAGGAAGCGGATCCGGTCACCCTGGAGGCCAAGTTTCCGGCCCTTGTGGAGCAGTACATGGGCAAAGACCTCAAAGCACTGGGAGGGACCATCGGCTTCTATCTCCAGCCCTTGAGGGACATCCATCTCCATTCCCATCTGGAGGGCGAGCTCGAGGGGAACGGGAACATCCTCTATGTCTACATATTCGCAGCCATCGCTCTGTTCATCCTGATCATCGCCTGCATCAACTTCATGAACCTGGCCACGGCCCGTTCGGCCACCCGGGCAAGGGAGGTCAGCATGCGCAAGGTGGCGGGAGCACACAAGGGGGCACTGATCGGTCAGTTCCTGGGAGAGACGGTGCTCTTCAGCCTGATCTCCCTGGGGATCGCCCTGGTCCTGGTGTGGCAGGCCCTCCCCTATTTCAGCGCCATCTCAGGTATCGAGATGAAGATCCGGCCCGAGCTCCTCCCCTGGCTGATCCCCACCTTTTTCGGACTGATCCTCTTCGTGGGGCTGGTCGCGGGGAGCTACCCGGCCCTGTATCTTTCGTCCTTCGAACCGGCTACCGTGCTCAAGGGGTCCTTCAAGGCTGGGAAAGCAGGATCGCGCTTCCGAGGGATCCTGGTCGTCGGGCAGTTCATCGTGTCGATCGCGCTCATCATCGGTACCTCCCTCGTCCTCAACCAGCTCCGCTACATGAAGACAAAGGACCTGGGATTCGACAAGTCCAATGTCCTCGTAACCCAGGTCCGGGGCAGGAAGATGCTCGAGGCCCTCGATTCCATCAAAGCCCAGCTCGAGCAGATCCCGGGCGTCCTGGCCGTGGCCTCCTCTTCCATCGTCCCGGGCTCGCAGCCCAATGTGAGCGTCTTTCGGCCGGAGGGATTCGCCGATGACGAGACACAGATCATGGAACAGTTTCGGGTCGACGAAGACTTTTTCCCGGCCCTGGGGATCGAGATCGTGAAAGGGCGGAATTTTTCCAAGGAATTCACCACAGATCCGGATCAGTCGGTCCTCATCAATGAGACGGCGGCCCGGAGGTTCGGCTGGGAGGATCCCGTGGGCAAGACCATCCGCATCCCCGATGATATAAACGATGAGAACGAGATGATCTTCATACCACGGACGGTGGTTGGAGTGATCGCGGATTTTCACCTGGCCTCGCTCCACACGGTGATCGCCCCTCAGATCGTCTACAACAACCCCGGTGGGAGCCTGTCACTGAGGCTGAGTCCTGAAAACACGTCCGCCACCCTGAGCCGGCTCAAGGATCTGTGGGGCACCATCGACCCGGGCCGCCCTCTGGATTACTTTTTCCTGGACGATTCCTTTGACGCCCAGTACGAGGCTGAAGAACGGCTGAGCGGGATCTTTTCGTCATTCACAGTGTTTGCGATCCTCATCGCCTGCCTGGGACTCTTCGGCATGGCCTCGTATATGGCGGAGCAGCGCACCAAAGAAATTGGGATCCGTAAGGTGTTGGGGGCCTCCGTTCCCGGTGTCGTGGGTTTGCTCGCCCGAGATTTCGTCAAGCTGGTCCTGATCGCGAACTTGGTGGCCTGGCCCATCGCCTATCTCGTCATGAACAGATGGATGCAGAACTTCGCCTACCGAGCAGGGATCGCGCCCTGGATCTTCATCCTGACAGGATTGGCGGCCATGGCGATCGCCCTGCTCACAGTCAGCTATCAGTCCATCCGGGCCGCCCTTTCCGATCCGGTGCGTGCAATCAAGTACGAATAAAAAAGGAGAGGAAAAAAGGGGACAGGCATCCCCAATTTCAGATATCATGCCGACAGAAGGAGGATCCGGATGAGATCTGCCGCTCCCTGTAAAAGACCGTTGGCGGTCTACCCGGCCCTCTGTTTTCTGTCCTTATTCATCCTCTTGCAGGGACAGGCCCGCGCCCAGGCATCCTACGCTGAACTCCACCGGCTCTACAAGAACAAGCAGTACTTCGAACTGAGGGACCGCCTGGCAGAAATGGGTGATGTACGATCCCCCGAGCTCGAGTTTTTCCGGGGAGCGGTCAGCAACATCTTCAACCGCCTGCCGTCATCGATCACCCACCTCCTGAGTTATCTTGAGAGAACAGGAGGCTCCCAGCCGGCCGCCCGGATCAAGGAGTGCTATGCCCTGTTGGCCGACAGCTACCGCAAGTCGTTTCAGTATGCGCGTGCGGCAGAGATCAATGAGAAGATCCTGGTCCTGTTCCGGAACGAACTCGACGAGAAGGAGCGGGCCGATCACGAGAACGAATTCAGGCTCTGGAGTGCCCTGAAAGGCATCCCTCCCCAGGCTACCGATTTCAAGGGGGACACGACCGTGGGTATGAAGGGAGGATCTCAGGTTCCCCTGACGATCAATGGCTTCGAGATCGCCCTCACCTATGATACGGGTGCAGATCTCTCCGTCCTGATCGCCTCCCTGGCAGACAGATTCGGCGTAAAGGTCATCGATGTCCCGATCAAGGTGGGGACCATCACTGGGGAAAAGATCGACGCCCGCGTAGGAGTGGCAGCTGAGCTCAGGATCGGAAACATGACTGTACGCCATGCCCTGTTCCTGGTGATGAAGGACGAATACTTCTACATCCCCGAGATGAAGCGCCAGCTCCAGGGCGTGCTGGGATTTCCCGTTTTGGCGGCCATGCGGGAGGTGACGTTCACAAGGGAGGGAGAGCTCAAAATCCCGTCATCACCTCATACGCGGGGCGAGCAGAACCTAGCCCTGGATGGATTCAAGCCGCTCATCGAAGGGTACTATGCCGGGAAGCGGCTCACGTTTGTCCTGGACACGGGGGCCAACCGCTCCGATCTGTGGCCCCCTTTTCTGATGGAATTCAAGGACGACATCACCAGCCTGGGTGAGCTCAGGACCGAGCGGTTTCGCGGAGCCGGCAGCCAGAGGGAGATCGAAGCCTACAGCCTGAAAGATCTCGCGCTTCAGATCGCCGGCCGTAAGGTAGCATTCCGCAGGATCCCGGTCTTCACCGAATACACGACTGAAAACAGCCGCTTCTTCTATGGGAACTTGGGCCAGGACCTGGTCCGGCAGTTTCAGAGCATGACCATCAACTTCGAATCGATGTGCGTCGTCTTCATTCAGAGATGATCACAACGTGCAGCTCACACCCCTCGGCCAGCTCCTTCAGATAGAAATACCGGCCCGCATCCACACAGAACAGGCGCACACCGGTCCCCATCATCTGCTCCGTAAAACCAGGCTCGCGTACCTCGGGCAGGTAGGCTTTGGTGAGCAGTTCCCCGTCCAGATCCAGGACCAGGAACTCATCCCCGGCATCCTTGCCATCGAAGGTCTGAACATAGATCCTGTCGTCGGCGATCACAAAATCCCGGATGGCCGGGAATGAATCCGGATATCTCAGGCGGGTTCGGGCCTTAAACTGCTCCCAGTTTTCCTCCTGGATGTTCATCATGGGATCTTCTTTCAAGAGCTGTTCATAGAACTGGCGATCGGCGCGGGTCACGGTCTTAGGTGTATATTGATGGCGTATCTCCCGGATCTTGCTCCCGCCGGGACCATACACATCGATCACGAATCCCTCCGGGCTCTTTTCCATGTAGAGGTTACCCTCATAGACCTGAAAGTGTATGGAATCCGGGATCATGTCCAGCTTCTCCCGCTGGCCTGCAAACGGCTGACGGTAGAGTTCGCGCAGCTCGTCTGTGTCACCATCCAGGAACTGGATCGAGGAATACTGCGCCGTGTCCCCCGTATCGCCCCCGATACGCATGCGAACAGCATAGCCTTCGCCCCAAGTCACGACCTGGGCGAAATGAGGCTGGCGGATCTTTTCCCGGATCAGATCTCCATTCCTGGCATACAGGACCAGCTTGTTGACGCTGTCGATGGCCGCATGCTCTTGTGTGATACGAAGCGTATTGGACAGCCAGGGCGTGATCTCCACTTCCCCGGGCCCCTGCCCCTCCCGGCCGAAACGCCTCTTCAGATTCAGGGAGTTCAGGTCGAACACGGAAACTGTAGCCCCTTCCAGGACAAAAACCTCGGTGCCCGAAACCTTGAAGCCGTCAGGCTCCAGGATATCCTGCAGCATCCCGATCCGTTCGGCAGATAAAGAGAGCGAGGCGGCGAGAAGGAGTGCAACACATCGAAGTGTGGATTTCCCTGTCATATGTCTCTCCTGTTTAGCTCTCTCCTGGCAATCTTAAGGCCTTGTCATGAAGTATACAAGGGAGAGCATGGCATATTCCCCAAAAGATCGATCCGGCGAGAGTTCCATGTGTTTTGGCCTGGTCCTAATTGAAATCACACGTGGATTACGTATATGGTAAGGAGACAGCCGTGGGATCCGGGCTGGATCGTTCTAAGAGGAGGACTGCTGTGAAGCAATATGGGTATAGAATTCTGGTTTGTATGCTCCTTATCCTGAGTGTTCCGCTCGTGTTGAAGGGGGACGGGCTCCTGTTCAAAAAGGCCGAGTACGGGGCCCGACGGGCGAAGCTCATGGAGGCGGCCCCCGACGGCATCGTGGTGCTGCTGGGCGCACAGGCGGTCACGGGGTACTGGGAGTTCTTCCAGAGCAATGATTTTATGTACTTCTGCGGCGTCGATGTCCCGGGAGCCGCATTGATCATCGACGGCGTGGCCGAGGAGAGCCTGCTCTTCCTCACCCTGACCGAACGCCAGGCCCGGGCCGAGAACCTCAGCGTGGAGCTGGTGGAGGAACCTACTGAATTCACCGGAGTGGAGAGTCACTACCCTATCGAGAGATTTACTTCCATGCTCTCCCGCTTGGCTGAGCGCAGGAAGGTGATCTACACACCATTCAAACCCGAAGAGCTCATGCGGGAGTGTTCCAACGAAAAGTTCAACACGCTGAAAACCAATCAGGTGTTCAACGAATGGGACGGGCGGCTTACGCGGGAGCTGCAGTTCGTCAAGCTGCTCAAGGAGCGGTATCCCCAGGTCGAGGTCCGGGACTGTTCGCCGGACATCTGGGGCCTTCGCGTGATCAAATCCCCGGCCGAGATCGCTGTGATCCGACGCGCCGGGCGCATCGGGGTCAGGGCTCTGAACGAGATGGTGCGGGCCACTCGGGCCGGGGTCTATGAGTACGAAATCGCTGCCCTCTATGAATACATGTGCAAGAAAGAGGGGGTGCGCGACCTGGCCTATATGCCCATCATCAGCTCAGAGGAAAATCATCCCTATCTCCATTACCACAAGCACAACCGGCTGCTCGGGGACGGAGATTTTCTGGTCGTGGATGCGGGCCCGGATGTGGGCCACTACGATGTGGACATCTCGATCTCCTATCCCGCGAACGGGCGCTTCACACCCCGCCAGAAAGAGATCTACGAGGCCTGCCTGGCCATGGAACAGGCCTGTATCTCCCGCTACCGGCCCGGCGTCACATGCAGCCAGGTGCACGAGGAGGCCCTGGAAATCTTGAGGAAGAGGGGATTCGACTTTGGAACGGACAGCGTCCGGATCATGACGCGTGGAAGCGGGGGTGGGTGCAGCCATTACGTGGGCATGGCCGTGCACGATGTGGGCGGCGGGCCGAGGTCTATGCCCGCTCTGCAGCCCGGCATGGTCTTTGCCTGCGACCTCCTGGCGGTTTTTGCGGAGGAAAACCTGGGTGTCCGCGTCGAGGATACGGTGCTCATCACCGAAGACGGATGCGAGAACCTGACAGCCGGGATCGCCCGTACCGTGGCAGACATCGAGAACCTCATGCATCAGGAAGGAATCATCCAGGTCCTGAAGGACCGCAAGCTCTACAAGTAAACAGTTAAAGGGGACAGGTCCAATTAATAAAGGGGGACACAAACAAAGGGGACAGGTCCATTTATCAATTTAAATGCACCTGTCCCCTTCAGTTTACTTTTTCTTTGTCGTGCGGTCGATGGGCTTCGGGCGAGGCGTGCGTTTCACGGGGTTCGCCTTGAGTAGCCTCAGAGCCTCCTCGACTGCCCGCTCCAGCTGCGGATCTCCTCCCCGAATGACCAGGGCCGGTGTCTGTTCCACTTCGATGTCAGGAGCCACGCCCACGTTCTCCACGTCCCAGTTGCCCTCGATGTCGTAGAATGCGAGGTTGGGAGATGTGATCCGCCCGTTGTCGATCAGGTCGCATCCGCCATGATGCCCCACCAGCCCGCCCCAGGTGCGTTTGCCGACGAGCGGCCCGATCTCGCGGAAGCGGAAATAATAGGGCAGCGCATCGCCGCCTGAGCCGGCCCACTCGTTGATGATCATGACCTTGGGACCGAAGATCTGGGCGGTGGGGGTCGTGAACTCCTCGCCGTCACGCGTGGCCCAGTAGTTCATGAGCGGCCGGGCCATGAGATCCACGAAATAGTCGGCGGCCGAGCCGCCCCCGTTGAAGCGCTCGTCGATGATGGCCCCATCTTTCTGCTGTTGTGAGAAATAGTAGCGGTTGAAGTTGGTGTATCCGGCACCCGAGGTATTGGGGAGATAGACATAGGCCAGGCGGCCGCCTGACAGCTCGTCCACCTTGCGGCGGTTGCCTTCGAGCCATTCTCGCATGCGCAGCCCGCCTTCATTGGCCACCGGCACCACGGTCTCGATCCGCGATCCTTCCAGTGTAGGCTTGATGTTGATGCGGAGCACGGTCTGCTTGTTGGCCGTAGCCTCGAATGCGCCGTAGAGGTTCATGGGCGGTTTTACTGGCATGCCGTTGACCTCCAGGATATAGTCGCCTTCTGCCACCTTGAGCCCGGGAGCGGTGAGGGGGGCCCTGAGTCCCGGATTCCAGTTCTCGCCGATGTAGATCTTTTTGATGCGGTAATATCCGCTGTCCACCTCGTAGTCGGCTCCCAGCAGCCCACCCGGCACACGGGGTGCAGAGGCCATGGCCCCTCCCCCTGCCCCGGAGTGACCGATGGTGAGTTCCCCGATCAGGTTCATCAGGACATAGCTCAGGTCCGAGCGGTGGGCCACATGCTTCAAAAGGGGTAGGTACTTTTTGTACATGGCATCCCAGTCCGCCCCGTGCATCTCGGCGTCATACAGGAAGTCCCGGTTGATCCTCCAGGCTTCGCGATAGATCTGCTTCCACTCGGCAATGGGATCCACCCTGGCCTGCAGCTGATTGGTGCCGAGCCGGCCGTCGCCCATCTTGGGCTTGCCCTTGGAATCCACGATCCCCATGGCCCCTCCCGAACCCGAATACAGCAGCTTTTTACCATCGGCTGAGAGAGAATAGCCGAAGATGCCCACCATGAAGGGCTGTCCCTCCTTCTTCTTGAGGTCATAGCGGTGGAGCGTGGCCCCGGGCTGGTTGGGGATAGTTTCCACATAAAAGAACACATTGGCTTCGGCGCACTGGAGCTGGAAGTAGGGACGCAGCGGGATGTCCAGGGCCAGGATGCGCTGGTCGAGGCCCTTCAGGTCGATCTTGACCTTGGGGCCCTCGTCCTTGGCCTCGTCCTGTTTTTTGTCCTCGTCCTTGGCCTCGGACTTCTTGGCGGCGTCTCCTTCCTCTTTCTTCTTAACTTCTTCCTCGTCGCTCTCGGGGAGCAGCGGCGAGGGATCTTCTGCATTGAGGACCATCAAGTAAACCCCATAGGTGAAGGGCCGTTCATAGGAGGTCATGTCCAGCCACCCTGTGTTCAGGGCAAAGTTGGTGCTGGCCAGGAAGTACAGATACTTGCCGCTCTTGTCGAATGCGGGTGAGAGAGCATCGGTAAGCCCATCCGTAAGCTGATAGGATTTCCCCTCCTCCAGGGAGTAGGCGAAGACCACGTGCATGTGGTTTTTCAGGCGCTTGGAATAGGCGATCCAAAGGGAATCCGGCCCCCAAACATGATCCAGGGAACGCATCGGGTGGTCGTAGGTATCCTTGTCGATCTTGATGACCTTCTCGGTCTTTAAATCCACATAAAAAAGATTCAGGCCATTGTCCGCGAACAGGACCTTGCTGGAATCCGGCGACCAAACCGGGCTGTAGTAGAAAGACGGGTTCCTGAGCTCGATACGTCTAGCGGATTCGAGCCCCTTCTGGTCCCCGATCATCAGACCGTACTCCCCGCCCTCGTCGGAGAACCAGGCGATACTGGCCCCATCGGGCGACCAGGTGGGGTAGCGGTCGTTGACGCCGGAGCTCTGCGTCAGGTTCCGAGCATCCCCCTTCTCGGCCGGGACCGTGAATAGCTCTCCCCGAGCCTCGATGACTGCGCGCTTGCCAGTGGGGGAAAGTGAGGAGCTCTTGATGTAGTTGGACACACGGGCCATGTGCACGCGGCGGCCAGGCAGGTCTCCCCGGATCTCGACGTTGACCTGTGTGGCCTTGGCGGCGGCCGGGTCGAACAGATGCAGGTAACCGGCCTGTTCATAGATGATCGATCCGTCTCCAGCCCGGGCGCTTTTGATGTCATAGTCGTCATGGAACGTGAGCTGTTTGACCTCTTTTGATCCCGTGTCAAAGCCGAACAAGTTCATGGTGTGGTTTCGGTCAGACAAGAAGTAGACGGTGTCGCCGATCCACATGGGATCGGTGTCGTTGCTGTTATCACGAGGGACCTTTTCCATGTCGTAGTCGTCCATGTCCAATAGCCAGATCTCGGTGGTGCGGCCTCCCCGGTAGTGCCTCCAGGCTGCAAAGGCCTCCACGAGAGGCACGTAGGCCATCCGCTTCCCGTCGGGAGAGAAGACTCCCTTGTTCGCCATGGGCATGGGCAGGACCTCGGGCATGCCTCCCTTGAGGGACACGGTCCACAGTCGGGGGTAGCCGACGGGAACAGAGACACGGGAAGAGGCGAACACGACGTGCTTGCCGTCCGGGGTCCAACCCCGCACCATGTCGCCGCCGGGATGATAAGTCAGTCGCCGAGGTTCGCCGCCTTCGGCAGGCACCACGAACACATCGGTGTTCCCATCGTACTCCCCTGAGAACGCGATGGTCTTACCATCCGGAGAAAACATGGGGCCGGCCTCCGTTCCCACATGGGTCGTGATCCGGCGGGCATCGCCCCCGGAGCGCGGGACCATCCAGATGTCGTTGGCATACACGAACGCGATATGGTTAGCGCTCACTCCGGGTTGGCGCAGCAGGCGCGCCTCTTCGGCGGATACAGGGGCAGCCAGCCAGGCCACCGCCAGTAAGAGAACGATACACAGGGCTGATTTTTTCATTATAGACTCCTCGCTATGGATTGATCAGACATCATTGGTAAGGCATATCTACCACAGATATTCAGGCCGGTCAATCTGGCACAAATACCTCCTTGAATATCTTTAAAATTCGGTTGACCTTAAGCTCTGTTCTGTGATACTCAACAGAAGAGTTTCAGGGGGAAATCAACCAGATTCGTGCAGTGCCCCCAATTTTCCAATTACAGGGAGGGTAAAATGAAAGAAGTCATAATGTTTGGGAGTCTTCTTATGAGCGCTGCTGCAGCGACGAAAGGGATCTGTCCAGATCCAACAAATCCTAAATGTGATCCCATAGGAAACAAGATTGCAGGTATCATAATTGGAATCCTTGTGGCACTGGTTTTCTACTTCTTTGTCCTCGAGAAAGGAACCATCTACCAGTGTTGCCACTATCTCGCAATGCTGGCCTCGTCCTACTTCGCTGGTTATTTCTACTACGTATTCAAGATTAAAAAGGGCTGATCCTTCATACATACTATTATCACTAATCAGCAAGAAGCCAGGTGATCCGGGCAGAATAACCCAATACTCCTGCTGCATTTGAGGAGGTTGCAAACGGAGATGTCTATCCGCCAAAGGAGGGAGGACTACATATGACCTTGATCGGGAAGACCATCGGGCACATCCAGGTCGTCAAATTCATCGGCAGGGGGGGCATGGGCGAAGTCTACGAGGGCTATGATGCAACCCTGGAACGCAAGGTCGCTGTAAAGGCCCTAGGGGCAAAATCCCGCCACGATCCCAGAGCAAAGACCCGTTTCCTGCGGGAAGCCCGAGCCCTCTCCGCGCTCGAACACCCTAACATCTGCCAGATCTATGATTATGTGGAGGAAGGAGAAGGAGATTACCTGATCCTGGAATTCATCGAGGGACAGGACCTGAGGCGGGCAGCAAAAGCGGGCATGGATAAGGCCCATAAACTCAGGATCGCGGAACAACTGGCCCGGGTACTCAAGATGGCGCATGCAAAGGGGATCGTGCACCGAGACCTCAAGCCATCCAATGTGCTGGTCACTCGTTCAGGCGAGATCAAGGTCCTGGATTTCGGGCTCTCGCGTTTCATCGAACCAAAGATCGAGGAGATTGCTGAGCAGGCCCTGCAAGTAGAGAAGACACAAACCCTGGATCCACTGGAAGAGCTGACTCCACCAGTGGACAGGACACTCACAGGTCCAGGAGATAAAACCGAGGCAGGGAGCAGTCAGGGCACACCGAGCCAGCCGGAGGGCTACATCCCTACGCGGCGTGGGAAGGTGATGGGGACGCCCCTCTACATGAGCCCGGAGCAGGCCCAGGGCGAGATCGCGGGGCCGGCTTCAGACCTGTACTCCTTCGGGCTCATCCTGCAGGAACTCTTCACTGAGCAGCTCCCCTATAACGAGACCGACTCCACCACCAAGCTGATCGAGATGGCGAAAGCGGGAGAGACGGTCCCGGTCTCCGGAGTGAGCTCCGACCTGGTTTCGCTCATCAACCGACTCAAGTCCCTCGAGCCTGATGCCCGGCCCACTGCCGTGGAGACTATAGAGCGTTTAAGGCAGGTGCGCGAGAAACCCAAGAAACGCCTTCGCCGCATTGGGGTGGCAGCCATACTTGGTGCATTCCTCTTCTTGGGGCTCAGGTATGTTTTGGACCTGCAGCGGGAACGTCAGCTCGCGGTCCAGGCTCGAGACGAGGCCACGAGCGTGGCGCAATTTCTGGTCGACCTCTTCGAGATTTCGGATCCGGGAGAGGCGCGAGGCAACACCATCACCGTCAGAGAGATCCTGGACCTGGGGGCGAAAGATGTGGAGGCAAAACTGAGCGATCAGCCCCACATCCAAGCCCGGATGATGGAGACCATCGGGACGGTCTACCGGAAGCTCGGTCTCTACGGGCAGTCGGATCCTCTGCTCACCGGGGCCCTGGAGATCCGCACACAGGAATTTGGAGACGAGGAGCTCAGTGTAGCAGACAGTCAGGTCAGCCTGGCAGCGCTGAGAGACGATCAGGGGCGATACGCGGAAGCCGAGGCTCTGCTGCAGAAGAGCCTGGCAACCAGAGAGAGGGAGCTGCCACCGGACCACCCCGACATCGCAGAGGCACTTCGTCTGCTGGGCTTCATCTACTATGTCGACCGCAATCTTCCCAAGGCCGAAGAATACATGACCCGGGCTCTGCGCATCGAAGAAAAAACATATGGAACTGACGATGTGGCTCTGGCCGAAACCGTGATCGGACTGGGCTCGGTCTTCTATCAACAAGACCGTCTGGACGAAGCAGAGACCTATTTTGAAAGGGCCCTGGACATCCGGATGGCAGCGCTCGGTGAAGATCATCCGGATGTAGCACACAGCCTGAATGCCCTGGCCGTGCTCAAATATCGCCGCCGTCACTACCAGGAAGCCCTTCCACTGTACGAACAGAGCCTGGCAATAAAACGCAAAACCCTTGGAGAGTATCATCCCAGTGTCGCCGCCAGCCTCAGCAACATCGGCGTCATCCATCTTGTGCTGAAGGAATACCCTGAAGCCGAAAAGTACTACCTCGAGGCTCTGGAGATACAGAAAAAGGCTTTTGGAGACGAGCACCCCGATGTGGCGCAGAGCTATTACCGTCTGGCCAATCTTACACACAACGCTGAGGACTATACTAAAGCCGTAGGATACTATGAAAAATCACTTCTAACCCTTGAAAAGATACACGGCCCGATACACGCCGAACTCCCACCCGTCCTGCACAACATGGCTCTGGCCTTGATGATGCTGGAACAGAACAACAGGGCCGAGGCCATGCATCTACGGGGCCTTAAGGTGCGGGAAGCGCTATGGGGAGACGAGGACATCCGCCTCACAGACAGCCTTAACCACCTCGGCACTTTCTACAGTTGGACGGACCGCCCGGAACTGGCCTCCTCTCTATACAGGAGAGCCATACCGATTGTCGAGAGCGAACGCGGGCCGGAGGATCCGGAACTGGCCGAGCTGCTCTCAAATTTCGGACACACGCTCACCCTCATGGGAGAAGACGAGGAGGCGGAACGGTCACTCAAACGTTCCCTGGATATCTATGAGAAGGCTTCTCCCCCGATCCTGGACGGCAGGGCCCGCGCTCTCTTCAACCTGGCCTACCTGCATCACCACAACCTTGAGAGCTACGGAAAGGCGGAGGGACTCTATAAGGAAGCTCTCGAGCTGTTCCTAGAAGTCGAGGGCTCGGAAAGCCACGAGGTTACACAGACAGCGACCGAATTGACTTCGATGCTGCGTCGGCTGGGGAGAATATCGGAAGCGGAAGCTCTGGAGGAACGGCACAAGATCTCTCGAGACTAGAGACTGGAGAGGACTTCAGGGGAAATCCTCGATCTTTCTTAAAGTCCGGAGATGCATGATCAGCATGGAATCCACGCGCTCCCCGGTCTCCTGAAATTCGATGCCCTGGAGGGGCTCCGAGTTCATCACCAGGGCCTCATCAGCCACGATGTCATACCTCTTCTTCAGGTCGACGGCCTTGCCTCCCACGCGCAGGTCTCTGACGGCTCCCTCCATGCGTTCGAAAGTGAGGCCGTGCGCCAGGACCTTGGGTCCTGCCAGGACCTGCACCAACTGCTCCCCGGTGAGGGACATGCGCACGATGCGGCTCCTCCAGCGGTGTATGCGGCACACATCCTCGATGGTCACGGGGCCTGGCAATATCCCGGAGTGGACCGCGTCCCGGTAGAAGAGGGCCGCGTCCGCAGGGAAGTTGGCCAGCATAGCCTCTGCGATAAAATTCCCCATGGGATTGGGGCCTTCAGAGGGAAAGTCCAGGGCGACATTCGAGATACACAGGACTTCCTTGAGTGGTTCGGATTCCTTCTCCAGCAGTTCGGCGACCTCCGGATCATCGTCAAGTTCGGCGGTCACGGGGCACAGACGTCCCTCGCTGCGTTCGAGCGTATAGCTCCCATCGCTTCCCGCCCGCAGATGAAGGTCCAACCGCCCCACATGGGTTCCAAAGATCCCGGCCTGGACATAGATCACTTTTTTGCCGCCGGGTCCCGCCAGCGTTACAGGGGTCTCCAGGTAATCATGGCTGTGCGCGCCCACGATGATGTCGATGCCCTCAACCTCTGCGGCCAGCTGTCGGTCAACTTCCTGCCCCAGGTGAGTGAGGGCGATCACCAGTTCAACCCTCCCCAACAGATCCGGCAGGTGCTTCCGGGCCTCGACCTCAGGCCGTTCCGCTTTGAGGTGCCAGGCTGCGGGATGGTTGGCGTAGAAAAAACCTAATCCCAGGACGCCGACCTTGATGCCGCCAACCTCCAGTATGACACTGGGCGGGAACAACCGTTCGCCGCTGTCCTTGAAGAACACATTGGCCAGGACAACGGGGAAGGAAACAGCTGCAGCATGGTGCAGGAGGTTGTCCACGCCCGTATAGAACTCGCCATTGCCCGGGATCATGACGTCGACGCCCATGGCATCCAGAGCCAGCATGTCGGCCAGGCCGCCGGAATAAACGGTCAGGGGGCCGCCGCGCGAAAACACATCCCCGGCGTGCAGCACCAACGTCTCTCCCGGATGGTCCTTCCGGACCCCCTTGATGAGGGTCGCCATGCGGGCCGCCCCCCCAACGTTCCACTGACCCCTGTAGTCATGCGGATACAGGTGGCCGTGCGTATCATTGACGTGCAGGATGACCAGGCGGACACTCTCCGGGCGGGCAAGGGCATCACATCCCCAGGAAAAAAGCAGGGCCAGGTAGGGAAATATCCACAGCGCGGCCCTCACCGCCTGGTTGATCGATCTTAGGTTCCCGTGTGCCCCCATGATTTGTCCCCTATACCTAATCCAAGTGCTGCGGAATGTCAAATATAATAGCACACGTGAACCTTTTAAGACCGGCGCACGTCCATGTATATGTTATAGTTGACTTGGGAGGATCGCTTCGGGAGGGCCTCTGAATGATCAAGAATTATCTCACGACATCCCTGCGCAACCTGCGCAAATACAAGGGCTTCTCTTTCATCAACCTCATAGGGCTGGCCATCGGTATGGCCTGCTGCATCCTGATCCTCCTGTATGTGCGTGACGAGCTGAGCTATGACCGCTATCACGCCAATGCCGAGCGCATCTACCGTGTGACACGCGAATGGTTCAACGATGACGGCACCTCGAGCCTCCACCTCGGACATGTCGCGCCTCCCATCACGCCGCTCCTCCTCAACGACTTCCCCGACATCGAGGAGGCGGTGCGCATACAGAGCCCCGGCCGCATGCTGTGCAGCCATGAAGACCGGCACTTCATGGAGGAAGGCATCATCTTTGCCGAGGAGAATATCTTTTCCGTGTTTTCCTTCGAGCTCCTGGTGGGTGATCCCAGGACCGTTCTCCGTGATCCCTTCACCCTCGTGATCTCGGAAAAAGCTGCGCAAAAGTATTTCGGGGACAAGGATCCTCTGGGACAGACTCTCAAGCTCGAGAACCGCATCGACGGCAAGGTCACGGGTATTGTCCGTGCCGCCCCACCCAACTCCCACTTCCATTTCGAGATCATCGTTTCCCTGGCTTCGCTCAAGCAGATGTATGGGCCGCGCGAGTTCGAGAACTGGAGCAGCAACAACTACGCCTCCTATCTGTTGATGCCCCCAGACTACGACATCGGGCTCCTCAAGGCTCAGGTTCCGGCCTTCCTGGACCGCCACAAAGGGGAGGACTATCACAGGTCCAACACCCTTCATTTCCAGCGCCTGACCGACATCCACCTGACGTCCCACCTGGATTCAGAGATCGAGCCCAACAGCAACATCGTGTACATCTACATTTTTTCCGCCATCGCCCTGTTCGTGCTGCTCATCGCCTGCATCAATTTCATGAACCTGTCCACGGCCCGTTCCTCGATCCGATCCCGGGAAGTGGGCATGCGCAAGGTGGTGGGCGCCCGAAGATCGGATCTCATCCGGCAGTTTTTGAGCGAGTCCCTCCTGCTGGCATTCTTCGCCCTGGTCCTGGCCGTGATCCTGGTTGCAATCGTGCTCCCCGCCTTCGGCCGGTTCGTGGAGCGGGACCTGGGCTTCGGCCTCCTGCAGAATCCGGAGCTGCTCCTGGGGCTCCTGCTCATCGCGGTGATCGTCGGGATCGTGGCGGGCAGCTATCCCGCCTTCATCCTCTCCTCCTTCCGGCCGGTGCAGGTGCTCAAGGGTACCCGGGGCCCGGCAGGGAGAGGGGGTTCCCTTTTCCGGACCACCCTGGTCGTGTCCCAGTTCGCTATCTCGATCATCCTGATCATCTCCGTGGCCGTGGTCTTCCAGCAGCTCCGCTACAGCCGCAGCAAGGGCCTGGGATTCAACCGGGAGCAGGTCGTGGTCCTTCCCACATCGAACCTCATCCGGCAGCGCTTCGATTCCCTGCGCACACAGCTTCAAGCCCATCCGGGAATCGTCTCGGTGGCGGCCGCGCGGAGGGTGCCCTCGGGGAGGCTGCTCGATTCTTCGGGCGCCCGGGTGATCAGCGGCGATAGCGCTGATCCCGTCAACTTCCGCATCGCCTTTGTCCGGGTTTCACATGATTTCATCCCGACCTTCCAGATGGAGATGACGTCGGGGCGCAATTTTTCGCGGGAGTTTCCCACCGACCTCAAGGAGGCGTTCATCCTAAACGAGGCCGCGGTGAAGGGCCTGGGTTGGACGGCGGAAGATGCCCTGGGCCGCTCCATCGGCTACGGACCCAGGACAGGTAAGATCATCGGTGTGGTCCGGGATTTTCACTTCGAGTCCCTTCATCAGGAGATCGCGCCCATCGTGTTCTACCTGCAGCCCGATTACCGGCATGTGATCGTCCGCATCCGGCCGGAAGACATCCCCACGACCATGGGTTTCCTCAAGGAACGCTGGACCGAGCTGCGCCCCAACTATCCCTTCGACTATTTTTTCATCGATGAGAACTTCGACAGCCTCTACCGCACAGAGGAAAAACTGGGGCAGGTGTTCGGAGTGTTCTCCCTCCTGGCCATCTTCATCGCCTGCCTGGGCCTGTTCGGCCTAGCTTCCTTCACGGCCGAGCGGCGCATCAAGGAGATCGGCATCCGCAAGGTGCTGGGCGCCCCCGTGGGGAACATCGTTTTCCTGCTCTCGCGAGACTTCACCAAATGGGTGCTGGCTGCCAACCTGATCGCGTGGCCGATCGCCTACTACGCAATGCACACCTGGCTGCAGAACTTCGCCTACCGCACGGGGATACCGGTCATCCTGTTCCTGCTGGCAGGTGCGATTGCCTTTTGCATCGCTCTGCTGACGGTGAGTTTCCAGACCATCCGGGCAGCGCTGGGGGATCCTGCAGACGCACTCCGCTACGAGTAGTGCATCAAAATCCGACAGAGGGGTTGCGCCTGAAGGTGCGTGTGGTCTTCGAGACGATATCTGCACATAAGAGATCGGGGGCACCGGATTCCGTGTAAAAATAACCATTTTGAAATGGCGATGATTTTTAGTTTATTTCTTTGATGATACAATACACGCGATTGGATCACCGTTTTCAAGGATCTTGATATTCACAATATTGCCGCATCAGAAAGGAGAAGAAAACATGAGAAGGCTGATACACAGAGGAGCAATATTGGCGATATGCGCGCTGAGCTTGGTTTCGAGCAGTCCGCTTTTTGCCCAGGCATCCGGAGACCAGCTGTTTCAAAGCTTCCGGTGGCGGAACATCGGGCCAGCCAATATGATGGGCCGCATATCGGCACTGGATGCTCTCGATACCGATTGGCGTGTGGTGCTGGTCGGGAGTGCCTCAGGCGGCGTTTTCAAATCTCACAACGCGGGCCAGACCTGGACTCCCATTTTTGATGATTACGGCTCCGGCTCTATCGGGGATGTGGCCTTTTATCAGGGAGATCCCCAGATCATCTGGGTCGGCACCGGCGAGGCGAACAACCGCAACAGCAGCGGATGGGGCGATGGCGTCTACAAATCCACCGATGGGGGTAAAACTTTCTCCCGCATGGGGCTCGAAGACACCTTCCAGATCGCCCGCATCGCCACCCATCCTTCCGATCCGGACATCGTCTATGTCGCCGCAATCGGGAGCCTGTGGGGTTACTCCGGATCACGCGGCCTTTACAGAACTCTGGACGGCGGAAAAACCTGGGTCAAATTGACGAACGGCCTTCCGGATGACGGCAAAACCGGCTGTACAGAGATCAAGATGCATCCTACAGATCCGGATGTGCTTTATACTGCTATGTACCATCGGCTGCGCAAACCATGGACCTTCACCAGCGGAGGTTCCAACAGCGGCATCTTCAAGAGCACCGATGGGGGAAACAGTTGGGAGAGGCTCACCAAAGGACTTCCCGAGGGAGAGCTGGGCCGCATCGGGATCGACATATACCGCAGCGATCCACAGACAGTTGTTGCCAGCGTGGAAGCCAGCGACAAGCTTCCGGCCGACATGAGCGTTCCCGGGCCAGGCGTGTATCGCTCCGATGATGGCGGCGAAAGCTGGAGGTATCTGCTCCGGCACACCAGTCGACCGATGTATCACGGGCGTATCGCCATCAATCCTCTGGATGACGACCTGATCTATGTCATCGCCCGTATTTTTCAGTTCTCAAAAGATGGAGGAAAGACATTTTCGGGGAAGCCCTGGCGCGGAGCCGGGGGAGATGACCATGACCTCTGGATCTCGCCCCAGGACAAAAACGTATTTTATACAGCATCAGATCAAGGGGCCCACCTGACCATCGATGGAGGCAAATCCTTCCTCTCGTTCAACAACATGGCCATCGCCCAGTACTATGCGATCGGGGTGGACATGCGGGATCCCTACTGGGTTTACGGTGGCATGCAGGACATCGGGGGGTTCGGGGGGCCCAGCAACAGCCGCGACCGAAATGGGATCCTCAACGATCACAATATCGAGGTGAACGGAGGAGACGGATTCCACATGCAGGTCGATCCCACGGATTGGCGCACAGTCTACACCGTGTGTCATGTGGGGGGTCTGGGGCGGATCAACATGGAAACCCGAGATTTCAAACTCATCTCTCCCCGGCCGGAAAGTATCCTCAATTTCTCCGACTATTTCGATCCGGATTTTCCAGAAACACCGATCCGCTATTCCATCTTTCCCGGGGAACATTGGCTTTGGCGATATCCCAGCCGCAGCCAGTACTCCAGCCTGCTCCCTCCCCAGTTCCGCTACAACTGGAGCAGCCCGGTGATCATCTCTCAGCACAATCCCCGGACCATCTTTTTCGGGGGAAACCACCTGTTCAGATCGGTAGACCGTGGTGACAGCTGGCGGATCATCAGTCCCGACCTCACCACCAACGATCCTGCCAAACGGAACTCCTCCGATTCGGGCGGTCTCACCCACGAAGTGACCGGGGCGGAAAACCACTGCACCATCATTACCATTTCGGAATCCCCGTTGGATCCGGCCGTGCTCTGGGTGGGAACAGACGACGGGAATGTCCAGGTCACGCGTGACGCCGGCGCGTCTTGGACAAATACGCGGCCGAACCTATCGGATGTGCCTTCGAGAATATGGTGCAGCCGGGTGGATGCATCGCATCACTCCGCAGGCACGGCCTATGTGACTTTCGATGGGCATCGCAGCGATAATTTCGCTCCCTACGTATATAAGACAACGGATTTCGGCAGGACCTGGGTGGATCTTTCCGGGCCGCTGCCTGATGGCCACAGCCTTTATGTTGTGCGGGAAGATCCGGTGAACCCGGAGTTGTTGTTCGTGGGCTCAGAGTTTGCCTGTTTCGTGAGCATAAACGGGGGCAGGAACTGGAGCCGTTTCATGAACGACATGCCCACCGTCGCCTTCCACGATCTGGTCATCCACTCGAGGGATTATGATCTGGTGGCAGGGACGCACGGCCGCAGCATATGGATCGCCGATGACATCACTCCGCTGCAGCAGCTTAACCAAGAGGTCCTGGCCAAGGATGTCCATCTCTTTGAGAGCCGTACTGCCACGAAATGGCAGAATGTTTCTCTGGGGAGACAGCAGAGTTTTTTTAAGTTTCGGGGTGAAAATCCACCACGCGGGGCGGCGATCCATTTCTACCTGAAATCGGTTCCGGAAGAAACGATCCGTATTCAGATCGAGGATATCACAGGTCAATACAAACGCGAGCTTGTGGTGCGAGGAAAAGCCGGCATAAATCAAGCCCGCTGGGATTTGCGGTTTCCGCCTCAAGAAGACGAGGTCCTGGCATTCAAGGTCCGTCTGGTTTCTGTCCTTAAGGAATTGGAAACGCTGGTGTCGGCACCTGACGAACGGGACGAAGTGAAGGGACTCCGGGGTAGGCTGGGGCAGGCTGAGACAGATCGTGCCCTGAACAGCATCCACCGCCAGCTGACTCGGAATTTTGCATCGTATTCAGAGGGCCGTGACCTCTTCGGTCAGGAGCTGTCCGACAGGGATGCGGCACCCGGTGTCTATCGTGTGACTCTGACGGTGGGCTCAATCATTGAGGTAGGAAAGATCCGGATCAGGAATGATCCTATCCTGGATTGATCAGAAACGGCGTGTGTGGATCTCTGGAAACGGGAAAAGTTTGGATTCGGCGCGGGCCGAGGCCAGAATCTCGCGGGCCCTGCCCGCTTCCTGAGGAAAATCCGCGGCCACGTTCAGGCTCTCGGACCCGTCCTCCCGCAGGTTGTAGAGCTGTAGGCTGTGGTCGGCGTCGTCCTGCTTGAGCCCTGTGCGGACCGCCTTCCAGTCCCCCCACTTCGCGGCCTGCTGCCCCCCGTAGGATGGGAACTCCCAGTAGAGGTATTCGTGTGGCTCCTGCCGGCCCTTCCCCAGGAGCGTGGGGGCGAGGCTGAGGCCGTCGAGCCCTTCAGGCGCCGAAGCCCCGGTGACGTCACACAAAGTGGGGAACACATCCCAGAAGGCGCATGCTTGTTCCGATATTGTACCCCGGGTGACATGGCCGGGCCAGCGGGCGATGAGCGGGACCCGGATCCCCCCTTCGTAAACACTTCCCTTGAGACCCCGGAACGGCCCGGCGCTCTGGAAGAAGTCAGAATCCGTGCCTCCCAGCCGATCATAGGCAGGCCCGTTGTCGCTGGAAAACAGAACGAGAGTGTCCTTTTCCAGGCCCAGCTCGGAGAGCAGGGACAGGATCTCACCGATCCCCCGGTCCATGTGGGAGATCATGGCAGCGTACGCGGCGCGGGGAAAGGGATGTTCCAGGTAGCTGCGGTGATTGTACGGCTCTTCGGGGATATTGCCCCGGTATTCGTTCAGTGATTCCTCGGGGACCTGGATGGAAAGATGCGGAATGGTGAACGGCAGAAACAGGAAAAAGCTGCGGCTGCGGTTCTGCCGGATGAACTGCTTGGCCTCCCGGATGAAGAGGTCCTGAGAGTATTGGCTGCCCGACAGAACCCTGTCGTTTCCTGCGAGCGCTTCCCTCTGGCGGTTGCGCAGGAGGAAACGCGGATAGTGGCCGTGCGCATGCACCTGGCAGTTGTATCCGTAGAACAGGTCGAAGCCCTGTTGATTGGGATCGCCCGAGGAGCCCGGAAATCCAAGGCCCCACTTACCGATGGCAGCGGTTGAATAGCCTTTGGACTTCAAGGCCTCGGCGATTGTGACCTCGGAGTCCGGGATGGGATTCTGTCCGGCGAAGACACCGGACTCCGGATCGTGCGGCCGGCCCTGAGGGCGGCCGTTGTTTCTGATGTAAGCATGACCTGTGTGCTTCCCGGTGAGCAGGACACAGCGGGAGGGTGCGCACACGGGGCTCCCCGCGTAGTGCTGAGTGAAGCGCATCCCCTCCGCGGCCATGCGGTCGAGGTGCGGTGTGCGGATGATCCGCTGGCCGTAGCAGCCCAGCTCGCCATAGCCCAGGTCATCGGCCAGGATGTAGATGATGTTCGGGGATTTTTCTGCCGATGCGCAGCTTAAGCCGCCCCCGGCCAGCGCAGCAGCTCCGGTATGTCCCAGAGCGCGAAGGAATGTCCGTCTCTTCATTCTTCCATCCTCTTCCCGAAGGATATTTTTTCACAGGCGGAAGGATGTGTCAAAACGCATGACCCGATCTACGTCGATTGGGCCGCGATGAAGTCGATGTGGTGCGCCCGACCCAACCTACCCCCGCTCGCCCGAAGGGGAAAGAATTTCGATAAATAGTGTTCGGGCTTCCGCACTCCAGGTATCGAAATTCTTTATGAATAATCCCGAAACAAGCTTGATTTTGTGGAAGTGCAGTATTAGATTGACTATATCAGCGAAGTCACCATGAGGGGGCACGGGACACCGGTCAAACAAGTTTTTCTCCCGGTTTTCTATTTTTCGATCTGTGCCGCAAGATCCACCCAATGGCGACAAGTCAGAAGGAGTCGAGAATGAAAAAGAGGATACTCATCCCAGCGTTGGCATTTCTGTTTCTGTTTTGTGGTTGGGAGACAGGATTACAAGGCGACCTGCTGGGCCAGATGATGGAGACAACGGGGGAAGCGCGTGTGAAGGTCATGACCCGCAACATCTACATCGGGGCGGATGTGGATATCATTCTAGGGGCCCAGGATCCCACGGAAGTGCCTGTCCTGGCAGCTCAGGCTTTTGCCCAGATGATGTCCACCAATTTCCCGGAACGGGCCCTGGCACTGGCCAAAGAGATCAAGGCGCACAAGCCGCACCTGATCGGCCTGCAGGAGGTCTACACGATCCGGTTCCAGAAAGAAAGCGATGCGGTCGTGGGCGGCACAAATCCTGCCACTAAGGTTCTATTCAACTATCTCAAGATCCTCAAGGCCGCATTGGCGGCCGAGGGGCTGGAATACGAGGTGGCGGCCAAGGTCAAGAACATCGACCTCGAAGTCCCGATGTACAATCCCAACGCAGCCTCCCAGTTTAGCGATGTGCGTGTCACCGATTTCGATGTGATCCTGGTCCGCGACGATGTCGAGGTCCTGGCAAAGTACAATGGCCACTACCAGGCTCAGCTGATCGTCCCCAGTGCCGGGATCACGGTTCCCCGAGGCTGGGTTGCTGTTGATGCAAAAGTCCGCAACCGGACATTCCACTTCGTCAACACACACCTGGAGGTCGTAACGGTCCCGGAACTGCTGCCGCTCCAGATGGCCCAGGCCATGGAGCTGTTGATGATACTCTCGATGCAGAGCAATCAGGTCATCATGGTAGGCGATTTTAATGCGCAGGCCAACTACCACGAGACGTACAATCTCATAAGGAACAACGGATACGTCGATGCATGGCGCCGCTTTGAGGGTCGAGCAGAACTGACACACAACAAGAAGGGCTTCACCTACGGGCACAACTACAGCCTCCGCAACGAGACCGTCGACATGTATGAGAGGATCGATCACATCTGGGTCCGCAGCAACGTCTACAACGACGGGAAACAGGACATCGGCACCACAGTCATGGACGTGACCGGTGACGAGCTGGCCGACCGGACTCCGTCAGGACTCTGGCCGTCAGACCATGCAGGCCTCGTGGCCTATCTCTGGATCCCGATTTACTGACGCGGCCGAAACACATCTATTCATGGAGGCCGGGAGGGATGTCTTTTCCGGCCTCAGCGTGAGCTAGAAACGGTCCATTCTATATATGCTCCCTCCCTTAAAATGTGGTATATTATTCCTCACTCACACAAACGATATCGGGATGGAAGGAGAAAAACATGGCGGACTATGAAAAGCTTGGGGCTTTCTATCTGGGCAAGGTATTCGACAGGGAGCAGGGACACACACTGAACGAGTGGCTCCTGTATGACTCAAAAGACCTGACAACACACGCGGTCTGCGTGGGCATGACCGGGAGCGGCAAGACAGGGCTGGGCATCGGGCTGCTCGAGGAGGCCGCGATCGACGGCATTCCATCCCTGGTCATCGATCCCAAGGGGGACATGGGCAACCTCATGCTGACCTTCCCCGAGCTCAAGCCGGGAGATTTTCAGCCCTGGATCGATCCGGACGCGGCCGTACGTAAGGGTTTGACGGCGGCGGAACTGGCCCGCAAGACCGCGGACACTTGGCGCAAGGGATTGGCCGACTGGGACCAGGATCCGGCCAGGATCGCCCGTTTCAAACAAACCGCAGACGTGAGCATCTACACGCCCGGGGGAACGGCAGGCAGGCAGCTCCGGATCCTGCGCTCTTTTGCCGCACCATCGGCCCAGCTGGCGGATGATCCGGACGGCCTGCGCGATCGGGTGCAGTCCACGGTCTCGGGTTTGCTGGCCTTACTCGGGATCGACGCCGATCCCATCCGCAGCCGTGAGCACATCCTCCTGGCAAACATCCTGAACACAGCCTGGGAAGAGGGACGCAGCCTGGACATCGCCGCGCTGATCGCTGAGATACAGACGCCCCCCTTCGCTCAGGTTGGGGTCTTTGATCTGGAATCGTTCTATCCCTCGAAAGAGCGTTTCGAGCTGGCCATAAGCCTTAACAACCTCCTGGCTTCACCCGGCTTTTCGACCTGGATGGAGGGAGAGCCGCTGGATATCGGGAGCCTCCTCTACACGCCCCAGGGCAAGCCCCGGGTCGCCATCCTGTCCATCGCCCACCTATCCGACTCGGAGCGCATGTTCTTCGTGACCCTGCTCCTCAACGAGCTGGTCGCCTGGATGCGGACCCAGCCGGGGACCACATCGCTGCGGGCCCTGCTTTACATGGATGAGATCTTCGGGTATTTCCCGCCCACCGCCACGCCTCCATCTAAAAAACCCATGCTGACCCTCCTCAAGCAGGCCCGGGCCTACGGCCTCGGTGTGGTACTGGCCACACAGAACCCGGTGGACCTGGACTACAAGGGGCTGGCCAATGCCGGCACCTGGTTCATCGGCCGTTTGCAGACCGATAGGGACAAGCAGAGGGTCCTGGATGGGCTGGAAGGGGCCTCTCAATCGACCGGCACAGTCTTCGACCGCCGGGAGATCGACAAGACGCTGTCCGGGCTGGGCAAGCGGGTCTTTCTTATGCACAACGTCCACGATGACCGGCCCGAGCTTTTCCAGACCCGCTGGGTCCTATCCTACCTGCGGGGCCCTCTGACACGCACACAGATCAAAACTCTGATGAAGGATCAGAAGTTCGTAGAGGAGCCCACTCCTCAGACGGCCTTGACCAAGCCCCCCACCAAAACGGTCAGCAAGAAACTGCGCAAGAAGCTGGAGCCGCAGCCCACGATCCCTTCCCAGGTGGCGCAGTTCTATCTCCCCCGACAGGGTGCGCTGTCCGGCAACGATTCCCTGGTCTACCGGCCTGCTCTCCTTGGGACCGGCCGCCTGCACTTTGTGAACACCCGGGCCGCAATCGACCAGTGGATTTCCCTGGATATCCTGTCCTCTCTTTCCGGCGTGGATCAGACAGTTCCGTGGGAGGAGGCCGATGTCGTTTCCCTGGACCGCAAAACCCTGGACCGCGTGGCCCCTGCCGATTCCAAGTTTGCCACACTCCCGGCGAGCGCCACCAAGGCCGCCAGCTACAGCCGTTGGGGGAAGAGCCTGGCGAATTCCCTGTATCAGGCAAATACGCTCCGCGTATGGGAATGCGCGGAGTTCAAACAGTTTTCGTCGGTGGATGAGAAGGAGGGGGATTTCCGGGGCCGTCTGGCGCACCTGCAGCATGAGAAACGCGACCTGGCCATTGAAAAACTCAGGACGAAATTTACTCCCAAGCTGGCGAGCCTGCAGGAGCGTCTGCGCAAGGCTCAGGTGCGGGTGGAAAAGGAAAAATCCCAGTACGGGCAGCAGAAGATGCAGACCGTAATCTCCGTGGGGGCTACGGTGCTGGGGGCCCTGTTCGGCCGCAAGACCTTGAGCACGGGGACCGTTGGCCGGGCCACGACCTCAATGCGGGGAATCGGCAGGGCCGCCAGAGAGAAGGAAGACATTAGTCGGGCACTGCAGGAAGCCCAGGTGCTTCAGGAACGCCTGGCAGAGCTGGAGCAGCAGTTCCAGGCCGAGGCGACAAAGATACAGGGAGATTTCGAGCCCGAGGATATCGTGCTGCGGGAGATCCTGATCCGGCCCCGTAAGACCGACATCATGGTGGGAGGGCTGGCCCTGGTCTGGACCCCCTGGCGCGTGAGCCAGGACGGCATCGCGGAGCCCCTGTTCCAGCTATAACAAAAACGGGGACCGCTCCTTTTTTGTTTTTGTTTTTTAAATATCCGCCCAGACCGTGCGGAGGATGGCCAACTCTTTTTCATCCCCGGCACGCAGCAGCGTGTGCAGAAAGGTGAGCTGCTCAGCCTCATGCAGCCTCTGCGAACGAGAGACGATCCGGTCTCCGTAGAAGGTCTCCGCCCGGTAGTTAATCTCGATCTCCGCAGGCCGCAGCTTGAGAAGAATGTCTTCCGGCGTCGTCTCCAGCGCCCACAGCACATAGGCTGTGCTTGTGACATGACGATTGACATCCAGGTAGCTGCGGAACACCGGATATTCCCGCTCCAGGTCGGGTTCCTCGAGCCTGGGGAGTGGAGCAAACTCATCGGGCAGGGGCCGCCTCGTTTCCAGTTCGAAGTCCGGCAGAAACTCCTCCATCCGCACGGGCTTTTTTGTGGCGAGATTCAAAGCAAGCCAGGAAGTCGTGGCTAGAGCGAGGGGGCCTTTTTCGTCGAAGACCTCGAACTCCCGCAGCGAGAAGCTCCCTTGCCGGAGAGACGGCCAGGTGTGTACATTAAAGCTCTTCCACAGCTCGGGGTAGCGCTGGATCTTGACATGCCAACGGGAAAGGACCCAGGTGAGGTTCAGCTTGAACATGTCCAGCACGGACACACCCAGGCGGGCCGCGTGTTCAGAGGCGGCTTCCATGAGGCCGTTGAGAAACATGTCGGCCCGGATCTTGCCCTGGAAGTCGATGTCTACAGCCCTGACCAGCATCTCTTTTTGCAGTATATTGTTCATTTTATCGCCGGCCCTATTAGACCATCTGCTCCCCGATTAATCAACGATCCCAGGATAACATATTCAGGAGCCAAAGCCATCGGAACAACCTACTGAATGAACATGGCAGAGATATTTATGCAGGAACACACTTGACTTGGAATCAGAGGTTCTTGTAGATTTATCCCAACGAAGGCTCATGAAGAAAAACAATTCAGATGCCAAGGATCGACTGAACTCCTGGAAGGAAATCTCCACCCACCTTGGCTGCGACATACGGACGTGCAGACGATGGGAGGTCACAAAGAAACTGCCGGTCCACCGCCTCGGTGGATCCGAGAAGGCCCGGGTCTTTGCCTACACACACGAGCTCGACCGCTGGCTCAGGAAACAGGCCAAGAACGGAAACGGAATGGGACAGCTGTTGAGTATGCCGGCCGAATACAAGATCGTGACCATCGCGGTCACCTGCGTGCTGATTGGATTGGCAGGATTCTATATCATCAACCGCCTCTCTTTGGATAGGGATCCGGCTGATTTCAGGATCGAGGGCTCCACCCTCATTGTCCTGAACCAGGACGGCAGGAGGCTCTGGGAATATGAGACGGGCATAGAGAACCTCGCCTCAGACAGCAGTTACCGAGTATGCTGGCAGTATAAACAGGCACTTGCCCACGGTGTTGAATTCCCTCTGATAATCATTAAAGACATTCTTGGAAATAAAAGGAAAGAGGTCCTGTTCAGCATCCAGACTCAGGACGAGACGAACGAGGGAGACCTGATCTGTTTCGACCATCTGGGAAAAGAGCTCTGGCGGTTCAAGGGGGGCCGCGAGCTCCGGTTCGGGCCGAAAGTGTATTCCGCCGACTACCGCATAAAGGGATTCGAACTCGCTGACCTGGATAAGGACGGGAGCCCTGAGGTCCTGGTCATTTCTGTTCAGAAACCGGACTGGCCCTGCCAGCTGGCCATCCTGGACGGGCAGGGCCGCATGCTTTCCGAATACTGGAACGCCGGATACCTCATGGACATCGTCTGTCACGACCTGAACGGCAATGGTACGGATGAAATACTGATCTCGGGTGTGAGCAATGAATACGGGAGGGGCTTCTTTGCTGTCTTCAACCCCAACACCATCGCAGGGCAGTCCCCGCACACAGATGACTACTACAAATGTGCGGAGCTGGAAACCGGAACACAGCTCTCCTACATCCTTTTCCCCCGAACAGATATCAGAAGAGATTATCCCACCGAAGGTATCCTGACCATCGAGGTTCAGAGTACAGGCCGCCTTGAACTCACTAACGAGCACGGCAGACTGATCTTCGAGCTGAATCCGGATCTCTCCGTCCACTTTGTGACTTTCAGCAACACCTTCCGAAAGCTACACAACGAGGCCCGCACTGCGGGCCTGGTCGACAGCGAACTGGATGACGAGTACCGGCAGCGGCTGATGGCCGGCGTTCGCTATTTTCATGACGGAGAATGGCTGGAATCTCGGGGTGTGAGATAGATTCCGCTCAATTGAGGGAGCACCGTGACACAAAGAAAAAAGACACACATCCCGATTCTTGTCGTAGTCCTGGGACTCCTGGTCTGCGCCTCCGGCTGTCAGAAGGCCCCCCATCCTCCGGATGACCCCTTTGCGGCCCGGATCGATACGCTGTTCAGGGAATGGGACACGCTGGAGTCCCCAGGCGCGGCTGTAGCCGTGCTCAGAGACGGCAACATCGTCTTCAGCCGCGGCTACGGGATAGCGCAGCTGGAGTACGGGGTCCCCATCACACCGGACACCATTTTTCATGTGGCCTCTGTGTCCAAGCAGTTCACTGCCTTTGCCGTGACCCTGCTTGCGCAGCAGGGAGCCCTTTCGCTGGATGACGACATCCGAAAATACCTGCCCGAGGTCCCGGACTTCGGCAGCATCATCACTCTCCGGCACCTGATCCACCACACCAGCGGCCTGCGGGACCAGTGGGAGGCGCTGGCCATGGCGGGGTGGCGGCTGGACGACGTCATCACCCGCGAGCACATCCTCACCATGGTCCAGCATCAGAGGGAGCTCAATTTCGAACCCGGAGAGGAACACCTGTACTGCAACACCGGATACACACTCCTGGGTGAGATCGTGGCGCGCGTCACAGGTGTATCCTTCGCTGCCTGGACCAAAAATAACCTGTTCGAACCGCTGGGTATGAACCATACTCACTTCCACGACAGCCATGAACTGATCGTCCCGGAGCGGGCCTACTCCTACAAGCCAGAGGAAAACGGGGACTTTCACAAAAGCGTCCTGAGCTATGCCAACGCCGGGGCCACCAGCCTCTTCACCACGGTCGGGGATCTCCTCAAGTGGGCCTCCAACTTCATGGATCCCCGTGTAGGAACCCCGGAAATCATGGCACAGATGCAGGAACTGGCCGTGCTCAACAGCGGCCGCGAGATCCCCTATGGATTTGGCCTCGGAATCCGGGACCACAGGGGGGTTCGCATGATCTCCCACGGCGGGGCCGATGCCGGCTTCCGGACCTGGCTGGGGATCTTTCCAGACCAGAAGTTTGCCGTGTCCGTGCTGAGCAACCTGGGGAGCATGGGCCCGAACCGTCTCGGCGAGCTGATAGCGGAGATGTACCTGGAAGAGGACCTGCTTCCGGCTCCTGAAAAGAAAGGCCAGGTGGCTCCACCCGGCGAGCGGAAGGTGGCCGAGGTCGATCCTATGAACTATGAGATCTTCGTCGGGACCTACGGCCTGGACGACGGGACCAGACTCGAGATCATCAAGGAGGAAGACCGCCTGTTTGCTGTACATCCCGCTCGAGGCAAGGTGGAGCTCTTCCCGGAGGCCATGCTCCGATATTTCGTCAAGGGAGAGGATTTAGTGATCACATTCCATCCCGACAACGACTACTATGTGGAGAGTCTGACCGTTCTCTCCGGCGGCCAGAACTTGGAGGGGAAGCGGACCGAATCCCTGCCCCTGTCCGAAGCTCAGATAGGAGCCATTGAGGGAGTGTACACAAGCGAGGAGCTCATGACATCCTATTCGCTCAGGTTCCGGGATGGGAGGCTCGCAGCTCACCATTTCAGGCACGGCGAGATCCCGCTGATCTGGACGGAAAAAGACACCTTCACCGGGAGGCGTTGGTATTTCCGGAGGCTCGTATTTCAGAGGGACGGCGCGGGCCGGATCCAGGGTTTCCTGCTCACCGGAGGCCGGGTGTGGAATCTGCGGTTCGACAAAAAGTGAGGGTTCTTCGCTTTATTCGTGATGCAGTAGATGACCTGTTGGATCGCTTCACCGCACTCACGATGACACGGATGGTCTGAGCTGTGTTCGTGATAGGAAATTGGAGGAGGTAGAATGAGGATAGGCAAAATCGGAGCCATCGCGCTCCTGTTGATCTTTCTGAATTCAGCAGCCTCTGCAGAAAAACTGGCGGATTATCCAGACGTTGTCCGGCCTTCCAGGATCTATATAGACGGGGATTCCCTATACGTCATCGAATCCGCCAACCAGGTGGTCGTGTATTCGCTCTCCATACACCAGACCGTACGCACGATCGGCAAGAAGGGCGAGGGGCCCGGCGAGTTTCCCCGCACTCCCTACCTCAAGGTCCTGCCCGACCGCCTCTTCTTTGGGACGTTCGGCAAGTTTTCCACCTATTCACGGTCCGGCAGACTCCTGAACGAAAAACGGCAGTACGCAATGGTCCGCCTCCTCCCTGTTGCGGACAGATATGCGAGTCTCGGCGCACGAAACGAGGAAGAAGTAAGATACCGCATGATCAACCTCCTGGACCAGGACCAGGGGCATCTCATGGTACTGCAGCAGAACCATCAGGAGCAGGCCCGTCGGCGCGGCATCATCTATGCGATCAATGACTACTTCAACTTCGATACGCATGACGACAAGGTCTTCGTGGCCGACAGCACTCTGGGCTTCCACATCAGCGTGTATAGTGCAAGGGGGGAAAAGCTTCGTACTATACACAAAGAACGCGAACAAATTCGAATCACGGAGGAATATCGGGACGAGTTTATCCAGCAGCAGATGGCCCATCCGAGAGGCGGCGGTGAGTGGCGGGCCGTTGCTCAAAGATTCAAGATCGAGTATCCCCGTTACTTCCCGGCCATCCGGGGAATGCAGGTTCAGGAGGGGAAGATCTTCGTGCGGACCTACAGGCAGGAAGGAGATGGAGTCGAATTCGTGATCCTTGACCTCGAGGGAACCGTCCTTCACGAGGGATTCTTCCCTTTGTTCGAACAAGACAGCCTGGTGGACACATATCCCCATGCGTTCTCTAGAGATTCCTTCTACTACCTGAAATTCAACGGGGAACGTGAGGTCTGGGAACTGCACAGAGAAACCTACTGAGGCCACGTCTCATAGCCGGCAATAACAATTCGTTCGCAGTACAAATTCAGGCGTTATCACTTGACCTGAAACACTCTCGTCGGGACAAGGTACTCGGAATCGAGCTCCACCATATCTCCGGCCGCGAGGCCTTTGATCGGAAGGAGCCTTGCAGACAGGGGCTTGTTCAGCTTTAGCGAAAGTGCTGCCACATCCAACAGGATCCGTTCGATTTTTTCGAAAGAGATGTCTCCGGGGAGAGGGACCACATCCAGTCCGGTCCCGCACACCGCTGAATAGCTCAACAGCTCGTCCAGGCCGAACCGCCTCTCGGTGGCTCTGTGTGCCAGCACATTGTCCTCCATCACAGGCAGCATCAGGCCGCAGTAGCCGGCCTTGGGTACCGGGACGGCTTTAATCACGTCCGTGATGAGGGCGCAGGCTGCAAGCGTCCCAGGTGAGCCGAAGGGAGCCTTGACGAGGCTCTCCACGGCCAGCCCGATGCTGACCGCCTTGAGGGGGGCTGGCGAAGTGTCCACACCCTCGAATCGCCATCCGGTCTGCATTTGTATCGAACGCCCGAACCGCGCCACCTTTTTGAACTCGAAGTCGAGCCGCTCCTGAAGCATATTCTTCGCCTGTAGGACATTTGATGCCTCGGCGCAAACCTCCATCACAATCCCGGCAGCCTCGGTGCCGATGCTGAAGCTGTCGTACCCCCGGTCGTGAAAAGCGGCCGGGAAAAAGGGTGTTTCTGAAGGCACGTTGGCCAGGGCGGCAAAATTGAAATTGAGTGTGGGGTCCATTTCGGACAGGACCTTGATGGTCTGGGCGGCCGCCCGGATGGTGTCGTAGTGGATGCCCAGCTCGGGAGAAGAGATGACCATGCTGCTGCTGACTGGGAGCCCCTTGAGCAGGACGCACACCTTCTCGATCATCTCCTCGTCAAAGCGATTATCCTGGATCGCGGGGCCGATGGACAGAGTAATGTTCAGCTCTTCGGCAAACTCAGTGAGCCGGGAGATACTCAGGACGGTTTCCTCTGGAGAAAGCCCCCGCGTATAGAAGGGGAACGGATTGGTGCAGACCCGTCCGCCCTGAAGCTGGAAGTCAAATTGATGCAGGACGGGGATGGTCTTTTCGAAGAACTCACGTGTCTGGGCCAGGACCTCGACAAAATCATCGGCCCGCAGGTTGATGCCGGCGGTGATACATCTCAGTTTGAGGACCTCCACCGCCTCGGAAAAGGATACACCGGCCAGGAAGACCAGGACTATCATCAGGCTTCGATGGAATCTTCGTTTCATGTTCCCCCTCCTCCGAAAGATCCAACCGGCGGTGGCCCGCTCATGGCTGGTTTAGCAATGTTTCGGCCGTGGAGATCACATTCTGGAAAAACACATCCACGTCTTCCCGCGTCAGCTCGTGGTTGGCGATCACCAGGCGCATGGCCATATCCTCACCCAGGTACGCATAGTTGACCAGGCTCCGACCACTCCGGGCCAGTTCCTCACGCAGCCTGAGGTTGAATTCATTGGGCTCCTCAGCATCGGGAGGCATGTAGCGGAAACAGACGGTGACCGAAGAACGCGGCGCCATGAGTTCGAGCACCGGGGTGTCCCGCACGATCCTTTCCGCGTATTCAGCCAGCTCGAAGAAACGTCCGACACGCTCGGCGTAGCCCTTATCCCCGTAGTACTTCCAGCTCAGCCAGAGTTTAAGCGCATCGACACGGCGGCCGCACTGCAGGGAATGGGGTCCGAGGTCCGCCGTACCGTTCGTGTCCTCATGAAAGATGTAATCGGCTCCGGTCACCGAATTCGAGGCGAAGAGGCTCCCCCTCTCCCGCACCAGGAACACCGAACAGATCAGGGGCAGCCCCATAAGCTTGTGCGCGTTCCACACAAACGAATCTGCCTGTTCGAGTCCCTTGAGGAGGCCGCGGTGGCGAGGGCTGAGGAGAGCCGTCCCGCCCAGAGAGCCGTCTACATGGAACCAGCACCCGTGTTGTCTGGACAGAGGACCGATCTCCTCAAAGGGATCATAGGCCCCCTTGACCGTGGTACCCGCGGTGGCTCCGATGAAAAACGGCTCCATCCCGGATGCCCGGGCGTCCCTGACCCTGCGATCGAGCTCCTCGGGCCGCATTCGGCCAGCCTCATCGGTCTCGACCTTGACCACGTGATCCATGCCTATGCCGAGGATATTGGCGGCCTTTTCATAGGAGTAGTGGGCCTCCCCGGAGACGAAGGCAGCCAGCCTCACATCTGAAGGCATGCCTTCATGTTTCGCCTCCGGCAGGGCTGCGTTACGGGCCAACATCATGGCCTGGAGGTTGCCGTTGCTACCCCCGCTGAGGAACAAACCCTCGGGCGCCTGAAAGCCGGCCAGCCGGCCCATTTTCCGGATCAGCTCCTTTTCCATGAGCGTAGCCACTGGTGCGACTTCGTAGGTATACATGGATGTATTGGTCAGGCCGGTGATCACTTCCCCCAGGAATCCAGGCAGCGTGAATCCGGACCAGAGCTGGTTGAAATACTGTGTGTTGCCGGTCCGTACAGCGTGTTCGAGATAATCGTCGATGGCGTGGTACAGCTCGCCCAAGGTGCAGCCGGTTTCCGGCAGGGACAGATCCAGCCGCTCTGCAAGTTCCTCCGGCGCTAAAAAGCCCGTCACCGGGATTGTGGGATCGCGGTCCTTCTGCAGGTAGGCATTGATCCTTTGCAGGAGCCTCTCATCGATTGTATATTCATCATCCGGCACGAGCTGTTCTCCAAAAAACAATACCAAATCAGACGAGACTATCTTCGCAACTCTGGCTTCTGACGTCAAGCCTTCCAGTCCCTCCCCCCCCTATTATTCCCTCCCAACCGCACGCATTTAGGTATGCGCTCGTGGTCAGTCCCTCCTCCTCTCTGAATCTCATCCGGCTTTCTCCTACGGGGGGAGTGATTGACAAAAAGAGCACGTGTCTCTACCATACACATGCCAAAAGAGGACCGATGAAGAGGATCTTAAAGCGTTTTATCCCGGGTGCGCTCCGGTTCCGGATGCGCACAACCTGGATCTTCATCAGGGACATCTTCACTGGGATCCGCTTCCGCTTCGCCCGCAATTCTCCGGGAAAGATCTCACTCGGGCGAGCCTTCCCCGAACGGATCACCATCACCCAACGCATCAATATCAGCGAGTGGGCCGAGAACAAGAAACACAACCTTCGGCTCGCCGTAGCGACCTTCCAGGACCTTCCCCTCGATCCGGGTGAGGTCTTCGCGTATTGGCACTATGTCGGCAACCCCACGGAAAGGGCAGGCTACAAAGTAGGCATCAACATCATAGCCAGTAAGCTGGGCTTCGACGTGGGGGGAGGGCTGTGCCAGTTGTCCGGGCTGCTTTATCATCTGGCATTGACGGCGGGGCTGGAGGTCATCGAGCGTCACCCCCACTCGGTCGACCTGTATACGGAAGAGACCCGCTACACTCCCCTGGGAGCGGATGCCACTTCGGCCTATGGCTATAAGGACCTCAGGCTGCGGAACAACCGGGGATTCCCTATCTGTTTTCGTGTCCGCATCGAGGAGACCGAGCTGATCGGCTCCCTGTGTTCCCCCGAAAATATCGAGGAGCATCAACTTGAATTCCCTCTTGAGGTCCGGGACGGAGTAGAGGTGGTCCAGACGCTGAGGAAAACTGCAAAAGGGGGGGAGTTTGAGACGATCTGCAGCCAAACCTATCTTATTGCCGATCACGACCAAACCATCTAATCTGGATCAAAACCTATAACCGAGAAGGTTCCAATGATTGAGAAACCACAGGAATCCGACAAATGCCAGTAGAACCAGCAGGTAGTGGATACGGCTGCAGGCATACCAGTATCCCTTGATCCAGCTGACCAGGGCAAAAAACAGGACTCCGAGGGCCAGGGCTGCGGCCACAAAGGGGAGCGTGAGCAGGATCTTGAGTGACAAAGGCACACCAAAAATCAGCACATCCGGCCGGGAGAAAATGCCCACCATGCCGACCAGGAAGACGAGACATAAGATGCTCATCCCTCCAGCCAACAGCCGGGCAGCCCTGGGGGCATCCGTGGGCACAGACGAGTACCGACAGATCTTCCTGCGCAGGGCGCTCAGGGGCCAGACCAGCGTAGAGAGGAAAAAAAAGACAGTGACCGCAAGAATGAAGATGTGCCAGGACGGCCTCTCGTGCCAGGCCATCTTGATTCCGGCCAGGTAGGGAACTGGGCCTAGGAACATGTGGCTGATCCGACCCTTGGCATCCTCCTTGAACACCACCGTGTCCCGGCTCTCAAGTTCGCGGAATACCAGAGGCTCGACCTCCACATACTGCTTGGGATCGCTCCCGCCGATCAGGAGCGTCCCCTCTCTGGTGGACTTCACCTGGACCGTCGAGACCAGCTGACTGAGCTTGATGAAGGAGGAGTAGTTCACACGGCTCAACATGTAGAGCCCGGTGAAGCGGCCGGCCCTTTTGGAGAAATCCGCTTGCGGATTCAGCTCAGGGGGCGCTTCGGACGGAAAGTACCGATCCAGAATGGCCTCGATCAGCTGTATACGGGAAGGACCGCCGGCCCCCTCGCTGTTGTAGGAGACAAAAAAGCCCGTGTTGTACCCGGGGAGAAGGACCAGATAGGAATGAAAGAGGAACGTATCGCCTCCGTGCTGGATCATGGGGATGCCGTTGTACTCCCATTCCCAAAACCCATAGGCATTCCCATCGATCCGGGCATCATGCGAATGGAGTCGGTTCTGCATGAGCCGAACCGTCCGCTCATCCAGGATACGAGCCTCACCCAGGCGTCCCATCTGCAAATGAGCGATCATGAAGCGCGCCAGATCTTCGGCCGTCGTGCTCATGGCGCCCGCTGGATACATGCCGTTGATGAGTTCGAAATCATCCGGTGTGAATACACCCTGCCTATATTTGTAGCCGCCGGACATCTGCTCAGCCAGGTGATCGGGCAGTGGCTGCCTGAACGTGCTGTGATCCATACCCAAAGGTTCGAAGATACTCCGCTCCAGGTATTCATCGAAGGGGACACCTGAAACAAGTTCTACGACATACGCAGCCAGCGAAGATCCGTAGTTGGAGTAGGCGGCCATCTCTCCGGGAGGAAAAACACGCTCTGGGAGGTTGTCGCGCAGGTACTCTCCCATAGGCATCAGGTCGTCCGGTGTGCGCGCCGCCATGCCAAGGACCGTTTCCTCGAAGCCCGGAGTGTGTGCCATCAGATGGCTCATGGTGATGGGTTTGGGGAAGGTATCCGGGATCTGAAAGTCCGTGAGGTATGTGTTGATGTCCTCTTTCAGGTCGATGCGTCCGCGTTCCACCTGCTGCATCACCGCAGTCCACACAAAGAGCTTGGAAACTGATCCAGGGCGGAAGAGCGTCTTGTCCGGCAGCGCGGGTGCCTTGCTCGCCACGTCTGCGAAGCCGTATCCCTTGGACAGGAAGATCTCCCCGTCCTTGACCGCCACGAAAACAGCGCCGGCAATGTGATGGGACACCATTTGGATCCGCATGATGCCGTCTAAAAAAGTTTCCAGGTCAGCGGCATCCATCAGTCCGCGCAGTTCCGCGACAGCCGCAGTCTTGGTTCCGGTTTGTTCCTCCTGCTCCTGTTGGCCCCCGCAGAGCAGGCCTGACATACATATGCAGAGCAGGACAGGTAACAGGATTTTGTTCATGGTCAACTCCTATGCTCTATTCCCGATGGATATATAACACAGTGCCCCCCTGGAGACAAGAAGGAGGGATCTCGCAGAGGCCTATTCAGGCACGTAGCGGGGATAGGTCTTTTTGGCTTCCTCTGCCTGGCGCGTGTCAATGTGCAGTGTCAGGAAGGGTCTCTCCGCTGAGGTCACGCCCAGGACCTCGCCGTCAGGATCGGTTATCCAACCCCGGCCGCCCAGATCGGCCAGTTCTCCGACCGTGCTGATCGGATTGGAGGAAAGACAGAAGGCTCCCGACACCACCGCCGCCGCCCGTCCCCCCGCCAGCCACTTGTCCACGGTTTCCCTCGGCGTAGCCCGGGGACAGAGGATGAGATGAGCACCCTGCTTCCCGTAGGCGCGCGCATGCTCGTAAAACCACAATTCCGTGCAGATCAGGAATCCCAGGTTGATCCCGGCGGAAAGATGCAGGGAGAAATCGCCGCTCCCGCGCCCATACCAGGTCTCTTCCCAGAAACCTTCTTCATCCGGCAGGTGGAACTTGTCATGGACGCCGGCCCATCCCCCGTGTTCGAACACAAACGCCCTGTTCAGCCTCTGCTCTCCGCTGTTAACGGGGGCCGTGCCACACACGACTGCGGGTGCCAGCTCAGACAGGCGCTGCTCCCACTCTCGATGAGCCAGTACTGCGCCCTGCCAGATACGGGGATCGAACTCACTCCTCCAGGCAAACCAGGGGGAGAATGTCATTTCCGGAAGCAGGACCAGGTCGCTCTTCTGCTCACGGACGTGCCGGACCAGATCTCCCCACTCCTGGGAAAAGCCTTCCCGGCTGTCCCGGAGCTCGCAGACCGTGACTCTCATGATTCTCTTTCTCCCAGCAGGAACTTTTTGATGCAGTACTCGATCAGCCGCACGGTCTGTTTATAGGCCCTCCGGGGCCGGCCGTACGGATCGTCGATGTCCCACAGGATGAGATGCTCACCCAATGTCGGGAAGCGGTCCTTGAGGATCTCGTTCACGTGGGCATCGAGAACTATGATCCAGTCGTATTTATTTAGAGGGAGCTCGAACACATCTTGGGTACCGTAACCTGAGATGTCTACGCCGTAGAGGTCCTTCATCACATCAACGGCCTCGGGCTGGGGACCTTCGAAGGCGGGTGCGAGGCCTGCGCTCTCCACTCGAGTCTCCTGCCCCAGCATCTTCCCGGCGAGCCCTTCGGCCATGGGGGAGCGGCAGGTGTTACCGTAGCAGACAAAGAGAAAGCTCTGGCCCGCGGTCCATTCGATCGTGCGCGACATGGGCCCTAGTGTAAAGCTTCGTTTCCCTAAAATCAATCGGGGGTCCGGGGCTGAGGGCCCCGGGATCGAACCTGGCAGGAACCAGGACTGCTACCGCCCGCGCGCAGCGGTCATCCGCTTCTGGGCATCGCGCTTCTCGGGGAGCTGAGGATCGGCGTCCTTCCAGAGCTCCAGGAATTTCTGATATCCGTTGCCGGCGATATCATAGAGTCCGTATTCTTCCCTGATCTTGCCCAGCTTGTAATAGATCCTGGCATAAAGGTCGCCATACTGCAGGCGACCGGACGTCAGATCCCGGGCGTTCTCGAACTCCTCCAGCGCCTTGATGGGATTATCCGCAGCATAGTACGCTTCGGCGAGGGCATCCATGAAGAGAGCATGGTCGTTGGAATGGAGCCAGGGTGCTCCCTGCGGCGGGAGCAGATCAACGGCTTGTTCGAAATGATCGACGGCCTGGTCCGGATTGTTCCGCGCCATTTCGATCTCTCCCATGAGATGATAGTAGTAGCGCATACGGTTTTTGACCGGGCCTTTTTCACACAAGCCGCGTAGACGTTCCGCCGTACGCTCGGCATCCCGCATGCGTTTGAGGGCCAGATAACAGAGTCCCCGGTAATGCAGGGCATCTCTCGGCAGGTCCATGGTTTCTCCCTGGACGGCGATACTCCAGGCCGCGTCGCACTGCTGCATGGCTTTGGTCGCCTTTCCGGTCTCTAGATAGACTCGAGCCAGATCCAGATGCAGTCGGTACTTCAATCCCATCTCATTCGACTCCCCGGCGAGGCGCACTCCCCGGGTCAACTGATCCAGGGCCTGATCGAACCGTCCTCCCAGGAGATAGAGGTCGGCCAGGCGCTTCCTTCCCCAGAGTTGGGCTATGATCTCGGGATCCTGGAGCAGCGCTTCGAACTGAGCTTTTGCAGACTTCACTTCACCCTGCATGAGCAGGACTTCTCCCTGCATGCGCGTCAAAGCATAGGAAGAGCCGAACCTCCGGCCTCTTTTGATCTCGTCCATGGCGCTGTCGTAATCTCCTTTCAAGAGGAAGATCCCGGCCAGCCTCCAACGCAGGTCCGTCGAGTCAAAAGAATCGCGCAAATACGCACGCAGGCTGAGTGCGGCGGCTTCGTAGTCCTGCTGCATCACATAAGCCTGCGACGACCCCAAAGAGAGGTTGCGGGACAGCACGGCCTTCTGGCGGTTGACCGAAAAACGCTCTTGTGCGCTGTCCCCTTCTCCCATCTGGCTGTAGAGTATCCCCAAATTGGTATGGGCTCTGGTGTCATCGGGATAGAGTTCGATGAGTCGGGAATAGACCTTGAGAGCGATGTCGAACGTCTTCTCGGAGCGGCGGTACAACTCGCCCTGGAGATGAAGCCGGTCCAGCTCGGTAAGGCGGTCCACAAGCCTTTGAGCAGACTGACACTTTTTCCATCCCTGGTCATGGTACCCGAGGGCTGCATAGGATTCCGCGGCATCGATATAAGCGGCCGCAAACTCCGGATCCAGCTCGATCGCCTGCTCAAATGCATCGATACTGCTGCGGTAATCCCGGTCCCATTGATACCATCTGCCTGAGGCATAGGATGCATAGGCCTCGGGAGAAGATGTCGTGTAGACCTGAAATTCCAGGTCAGGATCTATAGCCACTGCCACCTCATGGGTGAGAGGCAGATCTTGCTTCAACTGTGCTGCCGCATCGTCCACGAGAGAGAGGGACTCGTCGGGGCGCCTCAGCTCATGAACCTGGGAGGCCAGGGAATCTCCCCTTGATGCATCCAGGAGATCTATCTGCAGTTCCAATACTCCGCTGCTTCGGGTCAACCGACCGAAGGCGACATAGAGGGCACCCGTCCTTCGTGCCAGCATCTGGAGTTCGGCTGTTGACGGCTCCTTGCTGACCAGCTCCTGCATATCCAGTCCCTTGAGGGCCATGTGGAGTTCCTCTCCGGGCACCACTTCATAAAACGCAGCCTGAGAGAGATCGACTGCAAGAGCCTGGCCGAAAGCACGACACCAGATATCATTGGATGCATCGGATGTTTCATTAAAAAGACTCAAGACAGCCACTCGAGTCTCCCCGGTAGGAGACACGATGGGACCGGAATTGCGGGAATCGGGCTTAAAAATCATCAGGGTTGCCAGTATCCCGATCACGGCTAATCCCAGCACCAGGAAGAACGGCACTGACCAGCGCTGTGCTTTAAACCTCAGCGTCAGCTTAGAGGCGGAAGGTTGTCTGGCGGGATGTGGATCGATCTTCTCTTGGGCGCGACGCGGCGGGGCCTCCGGCATATTATTGGGCGGAGGCACGGTGACGGCAGCACTGCGCCGTGGGGAAGGAGAAGGAGGGATGATCTTAAGGCGAGAAGATGGTGCGGATTTCCCGGGTTCATTCGATGAGGCCGGTTTGCTGGGAACGGGGGTCTTGGGAGGTGGAGGAGACTTGATCTCCGGTTTTACCGGGGGAGCTAATTTATGAGGCACTCGGGCTGGCATGAGCATTCGGGAAGGGGAAGGGACAGGAGATGCAGGGTCGGCCTTGGATGACGGTGGAGAGACCTTTGCCGGAGGAGTCACTTTCTGGGGAAGAGGAATGGACTTTGTGCTGGGGGCTTTCTTGGAAGGAGAGGCTGCAGCCTTTGCTGGAGGAGCAGCTTTGGGGGGTGTAGGGACTACTTTGGCTGATTGGGGCTGAACTTTAGCCGGCGGCGAGGCGGTTTTGAGAACAGTCTGGGTGACATCAGGCGCGGAAGATTCGATCCTGGCTGGGACAGAGAGGGATTTTGCGGGGGGTCTAACAGGTCGGATCGGAGGAGCCGCGGATTTTTTTGGGCCCTTCTTCTTTACTGCGGACGGCTTTGGCTTGGATGCAGCCGGTGCCTTGGCCTTTTTGGCCTCGGACTGCACCGGTTGTGGCTTCGATTCCACCGGCTTGGACATCGGAGATGGAGGAGGCTTCCCTTTATTTTGGTGATTGTTGCGAGCGAACTGCAGGGGTTTCCCGCATTTCGAACAGAAGGCGCTGGAGGCGAAGTTATCAAAATCACAATTTGGACATCTCATACGGATATCTCCCTAATAGTGTAAAAACAGTATACTTGGCCCTTTTTCCATGCAAATCGCCTTTTGGGATGAATCCAGGGGTGAGATTACCTAGCCGCAAAAGTTCATCATATGCGTCCGGGAGATGAGTCCAACGATAGCGGCGCCACGATCGTGGGAGGCTTAGTGGAAAACGGTTTCCGAATTATCACGTAATAGGGTAGTATATGGGACTTACGGGACAATACGGTATGAAAGAGAACACCACGGGTGACGGCCTGCAGCGGCGGCTGGGCCTTTTTCCCGTG
Organism: uncultured bacterium; assembly: GCA_965533275.1. Classification (GTDB taxonomy): domain Bacteria; phylum Acidobacteriota; class Aminicenantia; order Aminicenantales; family Aminicenantaceae; genus JAUXEH01. The sequence continues at coordinate 37,598 of CBESWG010000007.1, read as the reverse complement.
ACCAACATCGTCATTGCCAACATGATCGGGGCGGGCATTTTCACGACTTCCGGGCTGTTGATGCAGGACCTGCACAATCCCCTTCTCATGATCGCGCTCTGGATCATAGCAGGCATCGTTGCCCTGTGCGGCGCACTCTGCTACGGCGAGGTAGGAGCTGCCATTCCCCGGGCGGGCGGAGAATACACTTTCCTCTCGCGCCTCTTTCATCCCTCGCTGGGTTTCTTGAGCGGATGGCTCTCTTTTTTCGCCGGATTCTCAGCCCCCATCGCCTTTTCAGCCATGGGCTCGAGCGAATACCTGACAAGGGCTTTCCCGGGACTCCTGCGTATAGGCCTGACGGACCCGACCTTCGAAGCCATGGCTCTGAAGAAGCTCTACGCCATCGCCGTTATCGCGGTTTTCACACTGATCCACATGCGGGGGATCGTTTTCGGTTCACGGATCCAGAATTTTCTGACGATCCTGAAGGTGGTTCTGATCGTGGGGCTGATCGTTTTCGGATTCGCATCCGGGAGAGGAGATATGGATCATTTCTCATCCGGTGGATTCGAGCTCGGCTTTTCCGGCTGGAAGGTCATCGGCCTCTCGCTCATGTGGATCATGTTCGCCTACAGCGGGTGGAACGCATCGGCCTACATCGGATCGGAGATCCGGAATCCCCGAAAGAACCTGCCGCGGTCTCTTTTCCTGGGCACGAGCATCGTGATCCTGCTCTACATGGGGCTCAACCTGTTCTACATCTATGCGATCCCTCCACCGGAAATGGAGGGAGTGGTCTCCATCAGCGGGCTTGCGGCAGGGAATGTCTTCGGCAGTTCCTTCGACATGGTCGTCTCCATCCTGATCTTCTTCGCGCTGTTCTCCTCTTTGAGCGCCTTCATCATACTGGGACCGCGTGTGTATTTTTCCATGGCCAAGGACGGACTGTTCTTCAAGTTCGCCTCCTGGATCCATCCCGTCCATCAGGTCCCCTCCCGCTCGATCCTGCTGCAGGGAGCCATCGCCAGTGTTCTGGTTCTTTTGGGAACCTTCGAGCAGATCCTGACCTACATGGGATTTTCCCTAGGGATTTTTCCTCTGCTGGTGGTCATGGGAGTCTTCAAGCTGAGGCGTTCGGGCATCGGATCGTACAGGATGCCGGGATACCCGCTGGCCCCGATCGTCTATGTCCTTTTCGGATTCACCATCCTGATCCTGGCATTCATGCAGAGCCCGGTGATATCCGCTATCGCCCTCGGGACCACAGCGCTTGGCATCCCCGCCTATTTCATTTTCAAAAAAAGGTACACGGATCATGCGGACACACCTTAGGCTCCTGACCGCTGTCGCCGTGGTTTCCCTGCTGTCCCAGGCCGTCCTTTTGGATTCCGGCCAAGACACACAAGCCGAGGAGATCGACCGCAAGGTCCAGGCCTTCCTGGACAGCCATCAATACCAATGGCGTTATGAAAATGTGGCTGAGGAAGACGGGAAGGTCCTGTTCGATCTGATCGTGGAGAATGAGTACACCAGGGCTCTGGACATCGGCACTTCCACAGGGCATTCGGCCATCTGGATAGCCTGGGCATTGAGCAAGACGGGAGGCCGTCTGATCACGGTCGAGATCGACGAGTACCGCCACCAGAAAGCTCTGGAGAACTTCAAAAAGGCCGGCTTAAGCGAGTTTATCGATGCGCGCCTGGCAGACGCGCATGAACTGGTCCCCAAATTGGAGGGCCCGTTCGACTTCGTATTCATCGACGCCGATAAAAACTGGTACACCAACTATGCCAAGGCGATCCTGCCCAAGCTGGAGACGGATGGCTGCCTGACCGCACGCAATGTGCGGAATCTGTTTTACATGCGTGGGATCCGGGAGTTCCTGGATTATGTCAGGAGTGTGCCAGAACTGGAAACGATGATCGATGAAAAGAGCCGCTCCGGCATCTCGATCAGTCGTAAGAAGAAGGAGGAGGAGGAAAACGACCAGATCAAGGGTGTTCCCTCCCACTAGTAGCCCAGGTTCTCCGGATCATTCTCCACCACCACCGGCTTCCAACGCGGTTTTCTCCCGCCTTTTGATGACAACCAGGGTTATATCATCACTCTGGGGAGAGCCCCCCGTAAAATCCGAAATGGCAACCAGGATCGCATTCTGAATCTCCCGGGCTGAGCTAGACCTGTTTTCCCGGACGACCGCTATGAACCTGTCCTCACCGAAGAGGCCATCGGCGACAACTTCCAGGCCCGACTCGAATGCCTCGGTGATCCCATCTGTAAACAGCACCAGGATGTCACCTGGTTCCATTGTCGCAGTCTGATGCTGATATTCCTGCTCGGCCATGAAACCCAGGAGAAGGCCCCCGGCTTCGAGGCGTTCGATCTCGCCGGCCACCCTCAAGAGCAGAGGCGGATTGTGGCCCGCGTTAGTAGACGTGAAGGTGGACGCAGCCCGATCCAGGATGCCGTAGAAGAAGGTCGCGAACATGTTCGAGTCTGTCGAATCCACCAGGAGATCGTTGATCCGGGAGGTGACCTCACCTACCTCTCCAGGCCGGATCACCTGGGCATGCAGGCTGGCCTGCAGGTTGGCCATGAGCAGGGCCGCGGGGATGCCTTTGCCCGAGACGTCCGCGATGGCTATCCCCAGCTGTCCCTCTCCCATATCCAGGAAGTCGAAGTAGTCTCCCCCCACCTGCTGGCTGGGGAGGCTGATCCCGGAGATCTCGAATCCCGACACTTCCGGCATCGTGTGGGGCAGGAGCCGCTCCTGGATCTTGCGGGCCGTCTCCAACTCACTTTCCAGACGCTCCCGGGAGATGGCCTCTTCCTGCCCCTGCTTGACCGCTGCCGCCATCTCGTTGAAAGAGGCGGCCAGGTCTCCGAGCTCATCTTCGTTGGGGAGTTCTATCCGGGAATCCAGGTCGCCGGCCGCGATGCGGCGCGTACCCCGGTGCAGGACGCGGACCGCGGACGTGATCCCTGCCGTTATCCGCACGCCGAAGAAAAGAGCAAACAGCTCGAGGATCAGGAGCAGGATCGCCAGGACGAGCAGCAGGACCAGCACAGCCTGGCTCAGGGGATTGCGGGCCCCGGCCAGTTCCACCGCGATGTCTGAGAGCCGTCCTTCCAGCAGGAGAAGTACGGTCTTCTGGCTGAACTTTCCTTCCAGATAGAACATCATGGGGATGCTGGACACTCCGAAATAGAGGCTGCGGTTCCAGAGCGAAGGCGCCGCCTCGCCAGCTTCACCTGAAGGCTCGGGCCGAGGCAGCCTGCCATATAGCCCCTCGGAGCGGGCTGTGTTTCCCACGGTCAAGGTCTGGATCTCCTCGCCCTCGCCGGTACCGAAACTCAGGGTCTCGGTGTAGGAGATCTTGAAATCGCTGTGCAGGATGCGGGCCAGCCTGTCCATCACTTCCCTGTCGATGCGTCCCGCCCACAGGGTGAGGCCCGATTCATCGATTCGCTCGAGCCCCACCAGCCAGATATCATCATCGATGCGGAAATATGTCCCCGCCGCAGCCGGATCCCAATCCGAGAACGAGAGATCGGCGGCCTTGAGGGCCTCGATGAAGGGAGGGATGTTGGGAGGCAGGGTTCCCCTCTGCCGCGTGATCCCATCCTCCTCGGTATAGACGAAGGAATCAGGTGAAAGGCCGTGCACAAAATTCACATCCCGGACAGCCTGCTCGGCCCAGTCATTGAGGAGGTTGGCTGCCCGGATGGCCCGGCTCTCTCCCAGCGTCCCATAGAGGGTCAGGAGGCCCATCACCGTGACCAGGAACATGGGCACCAGGACCAGGAGGAAGGCGCTGACAGCCAGCTTGGGCCGGAGGCGCATGAAGTGAAGGCGGATGCGGAAGAAGAGGTGGAAAAGGCTCAGGAACCAGAAGGTATGCAGTGCGCTCAGCGAATAGAAAAACATGTTCTTACCGATCGCAGCAGGCGTCTGGGCCGGGAGTTCGGCGGCTTCGACCGACTGATCGGAGAGCTGGATGCGCACGTCCTCCTGGGATGTGGTCAGCATCCCAAAGGTCAGGAGAGAAAGCATCAGGACGGAGATGAGAAAGAGAGCCGCACGGCGTTTGGGGGTCAGGTGGGAGAATGGCCTGTATTTTCGGAACAGCAGAAAGATCCAGGCAAAGGCCGCAGCCGCCACCCAGATGCCCGCGGTCACGGGGAGGGACAGCATGATCGACACTCCCCCCAGCAGCCAGATGATCCAGAAGATCCGGAAGCGGGCATCGAGCAGGAGCATGCGGACGGCCAAGACCCAGGTGGCAAGGGCCACAGTCCCGGCCGCGACTGCGGGGAGCGACGCATTCAGATCGAGGAACTGTAGGGCCAACAGCATGAGGAGGGTACCGCCGGCGATGACCAGGACCAGTCTCCACACCCGTGTGTTGAGGGAAACAGGCGTTCCCAGTTCCTTTTCTCCTCGGGAAACGGAGCTTGAGGGCCTGCGCAGGATCCGATCCAGGATTGTCATGATTTTGCCTATTCTACCACGGGGTCAACAAACACAAAAGCCTGGAGATCGACAGGCCCGATCTGACAGCTGAGATCGATCCATCAGAACTCAGGAAATGGCGTTGGGATATCTCCGCAGCTGACACTGCGTCCGCATATCGACCTCAGCTGCTGCCGCGCAGCACACGGGCCGGGAACCCGAACAAGGCCCGGATAAAATCGAACAGCGCGGTCACTGTGATCCCTATCAACCGAAAGGGCAGCATAAGCAGCCAGATGAGGGGATACAGGAATAGAAGCAGCAGGGCCAGCGGCCAGCACAGCACCAGTAGGAAAAACCAGAGAATGATCTTCACGTGTTATTGCCTCTATAACTTACTACGAACACACCAGGTGTTTTGTTCAACGGATCTGACAAATTTTCGTCCAAGGATCACTGCAGGCGCGGAAGAGGCCTAAAAAACTTGTCTTCCGGCCTTGGATTATGATTAAAATAGGCTACGATTCCTTTCGGGAGGGCCACTTGAGCACAAGCTACGGATGCAGCGAGGACAAGATCGGCAATTATACCTGTTGTAGGACCCGGGACCGGATCGAGATCGATGGCCGGCTGGACGAGGCCTGCTGGTCCCGGGCCGTGCGCTCTCCCCGATTCGTGGACATGGTGACGGGAGCACCCGGTTTCTGGGACACGCGCATGGCCGCACTCTGGGATGACGACAACCTCTACATCGCCTTCTGGGTGGAGGAGCCGGATGTCCGGGCACGTTTCACAGAACGTGATTCACCCGTTTACCTTGAAAACGACATCGAAGTCTTTATCGGGGGCAAGGACTGCTACTATGAGTTCCAGATCAACGCCAGGGGGACCATCTACGAGGTGTTCTACATCTGGCAGGATGCATACTCTCGAGGCAGCCGCTTTGACACTCCCGAATTCGATCTCCTGAGCAGAGAGGTGGATGTTTTAGGAGGCTTCCAGGACGAGCTGCGCGACGGAAAACATCCCCGGGGGCGGCGCTGGGCCATCAAGGACTGGGACTTTCCAGGCCTTAAGGTCGCTGTCCAGGTGCAGGGGACCTTGAATGACAGCTTCGATGTGGATCAGGGCTGGACCGTGGAGCTGGCCTTTCCCTGGAAGGGCATGCGGGCTCTTTCGGGAGGCGGCCCCCTGCCGCCGCAGGATGGAGATACCTGGCGCCTGGATTTTTCGCGTTTCGAGGCGCTGGCGTACAACGGGCTCCAGGCGAACCGCTCGCCGGGTTGGTCCTTTAATCCCCACGGAGTGTACGACTCCCATATCCCGGAGTGTTTCACGAGGATTCACTTTACAAACGAAGCTGTTTAGCCAGGGCGGAGCGTTTGGAGCGAGAACCCCACGACAGATGTCCCCAGTTTAAATTCCTGGGCGATGCGAGTATAATGAACAGTTTTCGCCATGACAAACCTCAATATAGGAGCGCTCCCATGAGAAGAAGCCTGCCGATCATTCTCTGTTTCTTCCTGATCCTGATATGCAGCTGGCCGCTTCTGGCCCAGACCCTGCCCGATGGCGAGAAGGCATTGAAGCATGTGGAATACCTGTCTACGGATGCCTTCCGGGGCCGCAAGTCGGGCACACCCGAATACCAGAGGGCGGCCGAATATGTCGCTTGGAAGATGAAGGAATTCGGCATGCAGCCGGGCGGAGAAAAGGGAAGCTATTTTCAGCAGGTCGAGTTCAAGAACTGGCAGGATTTCGAGCCTCCCACACGCCTTGAGATCACACACCCGGAGCGAGTTGTCCTGGTACCGGGCCGGGGCGCGGATTTCCGACCCAACATGTGGACGGGATCGGGCAGATCCCGCGGTGGGCTGGTTTTTGCGGGCTACGGCCTGATATCCAAGCAGTATGAGTGGGACGACTACGCCGGCCTGGAGGTGAAGGGGAAGGTCGTCGTGCTCCTGCCCGGGGCACCGGATTTCATGGAGGAACTGGACAAGAAGCTCCAGTCCCTCGATGCCAAGATCAAGACCGCGGTCGACAAGAAAGCGGCCGGCGTCCTCTTCATCGATGCGGGAGGGCAGATGCCGGGGCGCCGCTACCCCTCCGGGGCTAAGAAGGACACATGCCCAAAGAATTTTGTGGTGATGACCCTGTCGGAGCCCGCAGCGGACCGGATCTTCGACTCGGCCGGGCTCAGCTGGCGGGACATGGCGAGCCGGACCATCCGCGAGGAAATCTCTCTCACTTCCGCCCTGGATGTCCGGGTGAAGATGGAAGCCCACTACGTAAACGAGAACCGCAAGGCCCCCAACGTGATCGGGATCATCCCCGGCAGTGATCCCGAGCTCAAGGACGAATACATCCTGCTGGGAGGCCATCTGGACCACCTGGGCGTCGATCTTGATGGGAAGGTCTACAACGGGGCTGATGACAATGCCGGCTCTGCGGCCGTCATCCTGGAGGTCGCCCGCGTCTTCCAGGCGAACGGTTTCCGGCCCGGCCGCACTGTGGTGTTCGCCTCATGGGCCGGCGAGGAACTGGGGCTTGTGGGGTCGCGCTATTATACCAAGAATCCGATCTTTCCTCTGGATAAAACCGTGGTCTACATGAACATGGACATGGTCGGGACCGGCGATGACGACCTCTATGTGGGCGGCATGTGGGACTTCTCGGACTTTTTCGAACTCATCAAACAGAACCTGCCTGAGAAATATCACGACAAGCTCCGGTTCCGCCTGGACTACCGGGGCTCCGACCACAGCGCCTTCCTGCCCGTAGGTGTCACCTCCATCAGTCTCAGGACAGGGAACGTGCTGACACGTGAGCTGGATGACGAACACCCGGAATACCACCGCCTGGGAGATATCGCGTCCACCATCCGGCCCGAGCTGCTGGTGCTCTCCGCCGAGTATCACATCGACATCATCACCTTCCTGGCCGACGCGCGGGAGGACCTGCTCGATCCCTCACACCACATCAACTTCATCCACAAAGACTCCTTCGTGGCCGACCTGCACTGCGACACCATCGGACGCACACTACGCGGCGTGGACCTGTCCCTGGACAACGAGCGCGGACACATCGACATCCCCAAGCTTCAGCAGGGTGCGGTGGACCTCGAGGTCTTTGCCTGTTATGTGGCTCCGCCCCAGAACGACGAGGCCAGCATGCAGGCGGCCAAGCGGGCCTTCGTCCAGATCGATGCCGTACACCGCCTAGTCGAAGACAATCCCGATGACCTCCTCCTCATCACCCACCCCGACGACCTGCGGGGGCTGCGCGCCAACCACAAGGTCGGGATACTCATCGGGATCGAGGGGGGCTATGCCATCGAGAGCAGCCTACCGATGCTGCGCTCCTTTTACCGCAGCGGCGTGCGTCTCATGACGCTCACACACTGGACTACCACGGGTTGGGCAGACGCCTCAGGCGACGCGGAGCCGGCCAACCAGGGGCTGACCGAGTTCGGCGAACAGGTTGTCAAGGAGATGAACCGCCTGGGTATGGTCATCGACCTGTCCCACTCCCATGAAATGACCTTCTGGGATGTCCTGGAGCTCACAGAGCATCCGGTCGTGGCCTCGCACTCCTGCTGCCGGGCGCTCTCCGATCACCACCGCAACCTCTCGGACAAGATGTTGAAGGCACTGGCCAAGAACGGAGGGATGATCGGCATCAACTACCTCCCGGGTTTTCTCAAGGCGGAGAATGACTTGAAGATCCAGGAACTCAGGAACCGGCTGCTCGACAAGTACGGCCTGCCCCGGGACCAGCGGGAGCTGATGCGTTCCGAAGCTGAAATCCGGAGGAAGTTCAACCAGGAGTACCGAGAAAAAGCCCGGGAGCTGAGGGATTCTCTTCCCCCGGTGGACATCAAGACCGTGGTCGACCACATCGATCATGTGGTCAAGGTGACCGGCAACGCCAACCACGTTGGGCTGGGCTCCGACTTCGACGGGATCGGCACAACCCCGGTCGGACTTGAACACACCGGCAAGCTGGCCAACATCACCACCGAACTGTTCCACCGAGGATACAAGGACAGCGACATCAAAAAGATCCTGGGCGGCAACTTCAGCCGGATTTTCCGCAAGGTCTGCGGAGGAAGGCAGGAATAAGCACAGAAGGCCGGATCTGAGCTCGCTGTTCAGATGGCTTCAGGCCAAGATTCTTACTCCCAGCCGAAGAGCATGTTCCCTAAATAAGCCAGGGCCGCAGAGCTCCAGCCGTGCATGGGCACGGACGGGTAGCGCTCCCGGGGCAGATCCAGGTTCCCTTCCACCACGTTGTACTTTTCCCAGAGCCGGCCAGTAGTCCCATACAGGCGCAGCTGGAGCTCCACGAACTTGCGGGCAATGCGGCGGGCCTCTACCTCGTAGCCATAGGCTTCCAGCGCATCGACCACGATCACATGGGAGGGAGGCCAGCCATGCGGAAAATCCCACTGCAGGGCCGCGTATTCTGGGTGGGGGCTGGGATAAGCACGGTCTGTCTGAGCCAGTCCGAAAGCGTGCTCGAACCTCTCCAGGTTCCGGACCATATCCTGGGCCTGGGCCTTGCTGGCTACGCCCGCCCACATCGCCCAGAAGGCGGACAGAGACCAGTACGGCAGCTGTGTTTTCTTTTGGAAATTGTATTCGAAGAAGAATCCTTGGGACGCGTCCCAACACAGGTCCTGGATCAGGTTGGAGCGCCGGGCCTTCTCCTCCTGCCAGGCCAGCAGTTCGTCTTCCCAGTCCAGTATGCCGGCCATCCAGGAGAGTGTGTCGCAATAGCGCACCAGGGCGCAGTTGGTGATGAGGGGATTGCAGCTTCGGATGTCGCCCTCAAAGATGGAGGTGAAATCCAGGGCCTCTGCTTCGGCCGCCAGTTCCGGCCGCAGCGAGATGGGTGATAGTGCTTCGCCGTTTCCTGACAGCTCCCCGAGGTCCCTGTTGGTGGCCAACCCCGAGGGGGTGGCATGATGTTCAGCCATCCAATACCCTGTGTATTCCTGTTTGAGCAGAGGATAAGCCCGGGCGATGAGGTCACGGTCCGGTTTGAGACGATGGAGCAGGCGGAGGCTCTCGGGATGGTTGGGCACCTGGCTGCGCTTGAGATAGTAGGTGCGGTTCCCGTTGAGCACCATCCCATACCGCTCGATCAGGAACAGCTGGTTGAGGATGTGGTTGCGGATGAGTTCGGTGCGTCCATGGACGGCCAGCCCAAGGTTTATGAAATAGACATCCCAGGCATACATCTCGGGAAAGGATCCCTCGGATCCTCCCGAAGCCACATAGGGGAAGGGAAGATAAAGGAGGGTGGGTCCTCGATCCCGGATCCGCTTTGCCTCCTCCTCCCGGTGCCCATCGTCCGCATACCAGATCGTGTTTTGCTGCGGATCACGCAGTTCAGGTTCGTGTGCGGTATGCAGGTCTTCGTCCCACCACACTCCGATCCGGGTATTTATCTCATTCCAGCTTGCCCTGAATTCCTTATTATCCGGCATGTCTTTATCCTTTCGCAGGCCTCATTATAGAAAAAACCAGAGGACCCGTCATCCCTATTCTGTATACGGCAGGATTTCGAGCACGGATCCTGGGGGGAGTGAAGGGCTAGCAGAGGCAGAAACCTTTTCCCGTCTTGCTCCGAAGCCGCGCTTTCTGATATAAGTGAGCCATGAGAAAACAATCGTACATAAGGTTTGTCGGTATCGCCGGGTTCCTCTCTCTGGTCCTGGCGCTGACCGGATGCACAGCAGCCCAGGAGACCGGGCAGCAGTCCCCGGAACCGGTCGATCCCGACGTGCTCCGCTCGCGCCTGGTGCTTGAAACCAGGACGGATGAAGCGACCGGGGATCGGGTCTCACAAGGGATGTTCAAGGTTTTCGAAAACCGGGAGACCCAGGAAGGCCGGATGATCGGGCTCGGGCTAGTGGTCCTGCATGCGACCGGCGCAAATCCCCGCCCCGATCCCCTCTTCTATTTGGCGGGGGGTCCGGGACAGGCCGCCGCCGACATATGGCGGGGATTCGCCACATGGCCGTACCGCGAAGAGAGGGATATCGTGCTCGTCAATCAGCGCGGTACGGGTGGGGACAACCATCTCCAGGTCGAGCTGGGCAGCGATGACGATCTGCAGGGCTACCTGAACTCCGCCTTCAGGATCGGGCCCTACAAGGAGGCCCTGGCTAGGCTGCAGGAGGAAGGATTCGACCTGACGCAGTACTCCACGTCCCGTGCCGCAGATGACCTCAACGAGATCCGCATCGCCTTGGGGTATGACCAGATCAACCTGATGGGCGGGTCCTACGGCACCCGCGCTTCCCTGGTATATATGCGCCGCCACCCCGAGACCGTACGCGGAGCGGTGCTCAACGGCGTGGCCCCCATCGCCTTCCATAATCCGCTCTTCCATGCCTACGGGGCTCACAGGGCCATGGAGATGGTGCTGGACGAGTGTGCCGGCAATCCCGACTGCAGCGCCGCATTCCCCAACGTACGCGAAGAGCTGGCCGCGGTGCTCGCCAGGTTGGAGCGGGAACCGGCCGATGCGACCGTGCAGCTGCGCGACTCGCCGGACAAAGTGCCGGTCAAGGTTTCGCGCGACACCTTTGCGGAAACCCTGCGCATGATGATGTACTCCGCAACCAACAGCCGCTCTGTTCCCCTCTACATCCATCAGGCATTCGAGGGCAACTTCGACTCCATCGCGATGCAGGCCCTCCGCCGGAACCGGGCCCTTTTCACGGGCCTGGCTATGGCCATGCTCCACTGTGTGGTCTGCGCGGAAGACATCGACTTCATCGATCCCGAGGAGATCGAAAAGGAGACGGGATACACCTATTTCGGCGATTTCCGCGTGCGCCAGCAGATGGCGATCTGCGATTTCTGGCCGCGGTCCAACCTGCCCTCCAATTACGGCGATCCAGTGAGCGTGGAAGTGCCGGTCCTGCTCATCTCCGGGACCATCGACGCGGTGACACCGCCGCGTTGGGGCGAAGAGGCCGCCAGCCACCTGCCCAACAGCCTGCATGTCGTGGCTCCAGGCGCCCACGGCGTCGGCGGGGAATGCATCCAAAGCATCATCGATGCCTTCCTGAACACGGGCTCAGCGGCCGGCATCGAGACCGATTGTGTCGAAGACATAAAACTAGCCCCCTTCGTGCTCAGATAGGAGTGCAAAGAGGGCGGAGTGTTCCGGCCTCCCTGATCCCTGGCCATAAGGGCGCAGGGAGGGCGTTCCCTCAGGGGACGCCTCCCATTCAGTAGCCGAACAGACGTGGGAGCCAGAGGCTGAGCTGCGGCAGGAAGGTCACCACCAGCAGCGCGGCCAGCATGGCCAAAAACAGGGGCAGCAGCGGCCGGATCACCCGGGCGATGCTGGTTTCCGCGATCCCGCATCCCACGAACAGGACGCTCCCCACCGGAGGGGTGCACAGACCGATACTGAGGTTCAACACCAGGATGATCCCGAAGTGGATGGGATCCACACCCATCTGCACGACAACCGGTAGGAAAATCGGTGTGAAGATCAGTACGGCCGGAGTCATGTCCATGAATGTGCCGACAAGCAGCAGGACCAGGTTGATGATCAGGAGTATGACGATGGGGCTGTTTGTCAGGGAGAGCAGATAGGTGCTCACGCTCTGGGGTATGTTCTCGAAAGAGAAAAGCCAGGACATGCCCATGGAGGTGGCGATGAGCAGCATCACGATGGCCGTGGTGGAGGCTGAATCCAGGAGGATCCTGGGGAGCTCCTTCCAGCGGACCTCCCGGTAGACGAGTACCGCCAGGATGAAGGTGTAGAGGACGGCGATGGCAGAGGCCTCTGTGGCGGTGAAGTAACCGGCCACGATCCCTCCGATTACCAGGACCACCAGGAAGAGGCTGGGGATGGCATCCAGGAACTTGAGCATTCCCGGCTTCAAGCCTACAGCGGGGGCAGTCGGATAGCCCTTCCGGTGGGAGATGATCCCTGCCACGACCATCAGAGATAATCCCACCAGAACGCCGGGCAGGTAGCCCGCCACGAACAGAGCCCCGATGGACACGCCGCCGCTGGCCAGGGAGTATACGATCAAGATGTTGCTTGGCGGGATGATGAGCCCGGTGGTCGCGGAGGTGATGTTGACGGCCGCAGAAAAATCGCGGTCATAGCCCTCCTTCCGCATCATCGGCACCATGAATCCCCCGATGGCGGCGGCCGCAGCAACGGCAGATCCGGATATGGCTCCGAAGAACATGGCGGCCAGTATGTTGACGAAGGCCAGTCCGCCGGGGAGCCTCCCCACCAATACCTTGGCGAATTCGATCAGCCGCCGCGCGATCCCGCCGCGGTTCATGAGCTGGCCGGAGAGGATGAAAAAAGGGATGGCCAGGAGGGCAAAACTGTCCAGACCGGTGGCCATCCTCTGGGCCACGGTCGTCAGGGCAGGGCCGGTCGGGATGCTCATGAGCATCACAACGAGCGTGGCCAGGCCAATGCTGAAGGAAATGGGGACTCCGATCAGGATGAGGAGCGCGAACACAAGCAGGAGGATCCAGATGTGCAGCGGGTCCATGGCTCTTCCCTCTAGGCCTCCCTCGCCTGCCTGATGGTATCCCATGCGGCAAACACGGCGTAGAACATGATCAGCAGCCCGCTCACAGGGATGACGAGATACACATAACCGAGAGGGATCCGCAGGGCGGCGGAGATCTGCTTAAGCGCAAAGGTCATGGATGTCAGCCTGGAACCCCCGATCACCATCACCAGGCAGGCAAAAACAAAAATACAAGCCTGGATGGCCAGCTCGGCCCACAGTCGTTTCCTCCCCTTCCAACTATCGAGCACAACAGTGATGGCGAGGTGCATCTTCCGGCCGCTCACGTAGCTGGCGCCCAGGAGCCCTACCCATATCAGCAGGAAGCGCGCCAGTTCTTCGGTGAACGAGCTGGGATCCCGGAGTATGAAGCGGGTGAAGACCTGCCAGAGGACATTGAGCACATTGGCGGCCATGATCAGGATCAGGGAGGCCTCCAGCCAGCGGTCCACGGCCCGGCGCACACGGAGCATGATCACTTCACTTCCCGGATCTCACGGATCAGGCCATAGATGTGGGGCCGGTCCCGGTATGCATCATAGAGGGATCTTATCCGGGCCTCGAACAGGGACTTGTCCGGATAGTGGATCTCAACACCGGCCTTCTGGACCTCAGACAGGGCCAGATCCGTAGCCTCTTGCCAGAGTTTTTTCTGGACCTGTGCGGATTCCAGTGCGGCCTCCTGGATGAGCGCTTGGAACTCCTGAGGAAGATCCCGCCAGAGCTTGGTGGAGATGAGCAGTACATCGGGTACACCCGTGTGTTCATCCAGGGAATAGTGTTTGCATACCTCATAGTGTCGTGAGAGATGGAAGCTGGGCGGATTGTTCTCCGCCCCATCCACGACTCCCTGCTGCAGAGCAGAATAGAGCTCTCCCCAGGCGATCGGCGTGGGAGATCCCCCGAGGGCCTGGACCATCCGGATCGAGGTGGGGCTCTCCTGGGTTCTGATCTTCAATCCCTTGAGGTCATCCGGCTGCAGGACGGGGCGTTCCTTGGTGTAGAAGCTGCGGCTCCCGGCATCGTAGTAGCACAGTCCTCGCAGCCAGAAGCGCTCCCCCTCCAGGAGGAGCCGGCGGCCGACCTCGCCCTCGAGTACGTGGTAGCGGTGATCCCGGTCGCGGAAGAGGTAAGGCAGGCTCAGGACGCTCATGGCAGGGACAAAGCCTTCCAGGACGCTGCACGACACCTTGGTCATGCCCAGGCTCCCGATCTGGAGCAGCTCCAGGCACTCGCGCTCGGAACCCAGCTGTTCGCTGGGGTAGATGTCCAGGCGCAGCCGGCCGGACGAGCGTTCATCCAGCCGTTGAGCCAGGAACTTCATGGCCAGGTGAACCGGATGCGTGGGGGATAGTCCATGCCCCAGCTTGATCACGGTGACCTGTCGGTGTGAACGGCAGGCGGGGAAGAGGAGCAGGAGCCCACACATCAGGAGAGAGGCCCATAGGCACCGCCGGAAGGAGAAGATCGCCACCATCTACACGACCACAGGCGTTGTCACCACGACATCCAGCCGGCCCAGCTGGTTGACCAGATCCCGGAACATCTCTTCGCCCTCATACACGCCGATGATGGATCCGCCCGACCCGGCGAACTTGGCTGAGGCCCCGCAGTCGCGAGCGGCACGGATCAGGGACAGGTTTTCCTCGCTGATCGGCATGAGGCGGCAGCGGAGGTCGAAGTTCTCGTCCATCAGGGCCCTCATCCGATGCCGATCCCTCTGCAGGAGGGCCGTCCTCCCCTGCTCTGCCAGGGAGGCCAGGCCGCTCAGTGCAGCCAGCACCTGGGAGTCCCCGCTCTCATAGCCTTCGCGTATGGGATTGAGGACACTGCCGGACACCTTCCCCAGGGCAGGCTTGTAGGCGAGATACAGCGGCGGCAGCATCCCCGGATCGAGCCGCTCGTAGCGGCCGAATCCCCTCGTCTCGATGGTCTCCCGGTCGAGATCCATGAACACACACCCTTCATACACCTGGACAACGCGGTCCATGAAACCGGCGTTGATACCCAACTCGTCTCGCTCCGCCTCCAGGATCAATGTGGGCAGGATACGCTCGGGGATGTCCACCTCATAGAACGACATCAAGGCACGCATGGCTGCCGTGATGATGGCGCTGGAGCCCCCCAAGCCCAGCTGGCGGGGGATGTTGGAGGAATAGTTGAGCGAAAAATTCCGGGACACGAGCTGGATCCCCTGATCCCGACAGAAATCCGAGAAACGCTTGATCCCGGCCTTGATCAAGCGCATGCCTCCGTAATACCCGTAAAGGGCCAGGCTCTCGACCAGGTCCCCGAGGCTGTCAAAGGAATTGTCGGCATCGTCCGGTGCCAGTATCCGGAGTGAGGCACTCTCCTCGAGTACCACCTCGGCCGCGAAGTTCTTTACGGATACGGCAATGATCTTGCCGAAGTATCCGTCGGAAGGATTTCCCAGGAGCCCTGCCCGGGCAAATGCCCGTCCCTCGACCCTCATGACTGTTCGCCTCCTCGTAGGGAGTGTTCGGATATCCTCTTCAGCTCCGAAGGGGATCTAGAGTGCAGCCAGCACGCCACGGATATAACCGACCGATTCGGCCACGCCCGCCAACGGGTCCTTGCCGTCCTTCTCGAATTCGAACGAGACGATCCCGGCAAATTCGATCTCGCGCAGGGCCCGGCAGACATCAGGGATATCGACAACACCCCGTCCGACCTCTATCGTGCCGCCCTTTGCGGAAGCCGCTGACACATCCTTGATGTGTACATCCAGCACGCGGTCCGCCAGTTCCCGGATCGATTCTGCCGGGTCGACTCCTGCCCTCTGAGTGTGTCCGACATCGATGCAAAGGCCGAAGCGGGCATCCAGGGTACGGATCCGATCATAAGCGCTCCGCGGCGTCGGGTACACTTCGTCGCCGGGGCCGTGGTTGTGGATCGCCACACGGATGCCGGTGCTCTTGATCTTCTCCTCCACCAATGGGATCAACTCGGGATTCGGGACCCCGATGATGACCCTCATGCCGGCGGCCTGCGCATAGGCGAAGGCGCGTTCGACCTCTGAGCGGTCTTTCATGTAGATGACCCCACCGCCATAGAGATCGAGCCCCGCATCCTCGACCTTGGAGACCACATCCCCTATCTGATCGGGCGTGCTCTCCAGCGCCAAGTGGAAGCTCTTGAACGCGATGTGCATAAGACCCAACCTCTTTGTCATCTGAAGGGTCTCTTCCAGCCCGAACTCCCGGAACGTGTAGGAGGCCATGCCCAACCGAAGCTCGCCTCCCCCGGTCTCCCCGGGCCTGCTCCTTCCGGACAGGAAGGCAGTTGCGGCTCCCGGAACCAAGGCGGCCGCTGCAGCCCCCCGACCTGTGCGCTTCAGAAATTCACGCCTGCTTGTTTTCGGCATTCTGTCTCCTCTGATTTCTTCCATCCTACTATAACGACTTGCCCCCTCATTTTCCAATAAATTCCCCCAATTATTAACATGAACATGTATCTAGCCAAAGTAGCTCCCTAAATTGAACACACAGGCACCACGACTTCAGCAATCTTTTTGGGCTGAATCGGCCGGTACTTGAATAATTTTCCACTGTCTGGCATGATGGAGGCCGCATTCCGGGCAATTCGATCATAAAAGAGGCAGACGGCATGTTCCAAGCGATCCACCACAATGTTAAATTTCGGTACATACTGGCTGCAGCGCTCCTGACTCCCCTGCTCATGATCGGTTTTTTGGGCTGCACCCGGAATGGTGGGGGCCAACTCGAAGGGGAAGGACCTGTCCCCAACACACTGACGGATGCCGAACTCGAGGCAGGGTGGGTACTGCTCTTCAACGGCCGCGACCTCAGCGGTTGGAGGAGCCTGGGCCACGAGGCGCTCCCCGAGGGTCACTGGATGGTCGAGGACAGCGCTATAAAGAAAGTCGCCAGCGGAGAGGTCCCGCTCCAGGAAGACGGGCAGCCCCTGCAGGGGGGTGACCTAATGACCCGGGAGGCCTTCGAGGACTTTGAGTTCTCTTTCGAGTGGAAGATCAGCAGAGCCGGGAATTCCGGGATCAAGTACAATGTCTCGGAGGAGCTGTCCACCTCCCAGCCGCCCAGATACGCGGCCCTGGGATTCGAGTTTCAGGTCCTGGACGACGCCGAACATCCGGATGCCGGGGTCAGCCCGACCCACACGGCAGGCGCCCTCTACGACCTGATCGCACCGAAAGAAAAAGTCCTGAAGCCCGTGGGAGAGTACAACACGTCGCGCATCGTCTTCCGAGGGGGACACGGGGAGCACTGGTTGAACGGCATGAAGGTGCTCGAATTCGATCTGGATACCCCGGAGATGGAGGCATGCCTGGCTCGGAGCAAATACCGCGACATCCCCGGTTTCGCGGATAAGCGTGCGGGGCACATCGTCCTGCAGGATCACACGGACGCCGTCTGGTTCCGGAGCCTCAAGCTCCGCCGGCTGGATATTGAACAATAAGGCTCGGGCCTCGAGTGTGGTCCGGGAGAGAGGAAGACATGAAGAAACAGGAAAAAGTCGAGGTCCAATACATCAAGATTAACACGGCCCTGACCATCGGTCTGGTCTGCCTGATCGTGGGATTTCTGGGCGGGATCATCTACAGCACGTATAAATCCGGTGCCACCGGCATGACCGCTCCCGCCCAGATGAGCGCCCCCCAGCCCTCGGCCCCCGCCATGACCCCCCAGCAGTCTCAGGGGATCCTTTCGCTGGAAAAAGTCGTGGCTGGCGACCCCAACAATCCCAACGCATGGCTCGAGCTGGGGAACCTTTATTTCGACTCCGGCAACTCGCAGGGCGCCATCCGGTCCTATCTCAAGTATCTCGAGCTGGACCCGGACAATCCCAATGTCCTGACGGACCTGGGAGTCATGTACCGGCGCAACGGGCAGCCCCAGGAGGCCCTGGCCAGCTTCGAGAAGGCCATGACTGCCGATCCCAGCCACCAGCAGTCCCGCTTCAACAAGGGTGTCGTACTCATGCAGGACCTGGGCCGGGCCGAGGAGGCGACCCAGGTCTGGCTGGAGCTGACGAAGATCAATCCAGATTTTCAGATGCCCTCGGGCCCGCGTCTCAAGGATGTGGTGGAGGGGATGAAGAAGGACTGAACTCCCTCATTTCAGGACATCCGGATTTAGCACTCCGTAACGGCTGAAGCTGGTCTTCAGGGTCAGCAGGATCCCCAGGATAACAGCCAGGGCTGTCCCGGAAAATATCGCCATCATGATCGCTATCTGGTACTTAATGGCCAAAAACGGATCGGTGCCTCCCAGGATGATCCCCGTCATCATGCCGGGCAGGGAGACGATCCCTATGGTGGCCATGGTCGCAATGGTGGGCGACAGGGAAGCCGTATAGGCCCGCTGCAGGAATGGCCTCACCGCTTCGTTCAAGGTCGCGCCCTGAGACAGGGCCAATAGATAGGCCTTCTCCTCGGTGTGGAGTGAGCCGTAAAACGTGCTCAGGCCGACGATGTCCGCCCGCAGGCTGTTACCCAGGATCATGCCGGCAACGGGGATGAAATAACGCGCATCCAGCAGGTTGGGCAGGCGCACGATGACGCCCAGCAGGTACAGGAGCGGGATGACGGTCCCGATCGTGAGGGAAACGAATATCGGCAGCAGGAATCGGCGTATCCTGAGCCGGCTGGAGGAAATCAGCGAGATATCCGCAACCCCCAACATCACGATCAGCCAGAGGATGTTCAACCACCAGGCATTGAGCCTGAACACGAGCTGGAGATACAGGCCCACCATGAGGAGCTGGACGGTCAGGCGCACGACCGAGATCGTCAGAGGCCTGAGCAGCTTGACCCGGTAGAGCAGGATGAAAGCCAAAGGGAAAAGGAGCAGCAGATAACCCAGGAGCAGCCCTATCGTCCCGATGTCCAGTGCGGAAGTACTCATGAGAAAGCCCTCAGGGAACCCTTGGGATCCAACCTGTAGACCCGATCGCAGGCGGCCCGCAGCTCCTGGTCATGGGCCACGATCACGGCCGCGAAGCTTTCCGCCTTCACCAGATAGCCGATGACCGCTGCCCTCGCGTCCTCATCCAGTGCAGAGGTGATCTCGTCGAACAGATAGAGCTTCCGCTCCAGCATGAGCGCCGCGATGAGGGCGACACGCTGCTTTTCTCCACCCGAGAGCTTCCGGGATGCCTGAGAGAGGAGCCCGTGCTCCAGGTGGAAGGCGGCGCAGAGTTCCTGGAGGCGCTCGTCCTCCCAGGCCAAGCCTCGGTTGATCCCGTATCGAAACGGCCTACGAATGAATTCTCCGGCCGTGAGGTCGCCCAGATCGGCCTCCTGCGGCACATAACCCAGGGAATACCGCAGAGGCCAGACAGTCCGGGGATCGAGCTCGGTCCCCTGGTAAGAAATGGATCCGGAAGAGGGGATCACGAAACCCAGGATGCATTTCAGCAGGGTGGATTTGCCGCTTCCGGACTTCCCCGTGATGGCGATTTTTTCTCCCTGACCGAGCGTCAGGGACAGCCCCTTGTAAAGGCACCTGTCCCCAATATCCAGGGAGAGATCGTGGATCTCTAGTAGTGGGGAACCGGCCGCTTCACTCATCGAAAGAAAGAGAGTATTATAACAGGAAATGGCTACAAAAACACACCGTCTCTATAGGAAGACCCGAATCCCCGCCTCTGTGGAAGATGTATTCCATTTCTTTGGTCAGGTAGAAAACCTGGGCAGGATCACGCCGGCCTGGTTTCACTTCCGCTCCCTGACGCCCACTCCCCTTGCATTGAGCAAGGGCCAGCAGATCGATTTTGCCCTGAAACTGAATGGATTCCCGATCAGCTGGAAGACGGAGATCACTGGCTGGGATCCGCCTCACTCCTTCGAAGACACGCAGGTCCGGGGACCGTACAAGCAGTGGGTCCACTTCCACAAATTTACTCCCGAGGGGGACGAGACGATCATGGAAGACGCCGTGGTCTACCGCAGTCCCGGGTGGATCCTGGAGCCCCTGGTGGATTTCTGGTATGTGCGCCGAAAGCTCGAGGCCATATTCGACTACCGCGAAAACAAGGTCCTGTCCATCTTCCGCGCATCCGGGTCCGGAGAACGGACAGAGGCGGAGATCGATCCCCCCGTATAGGCCCCTCAGAGATCCGCTCTATTTACGGTTCTTCACATACGTGTCGAACCACCCGATCATCTCGGCCAACACGTGCAGGACCGATTCCCTCGACCGGTACCCATGGCTCTCATGGGGGAGGAACACCAGGCGGGCCGTGGCACCGTGGCCCTTGAGGGCATGGAAAAGACGCCGCGACTGGATGGGGAACGTGCCGGAATTGTTGTCGACCTCACCATGGATGAGGAGGATGGGCTCGTTGATCTTGTGGGCATGCATAAAGGGAGAGACCTTGAAATAGACCTCAGGTGCCTGCCATAAGGTCCGGCGTTCGCTCTGGAAGCCGAAGGGCGTCAGGGTACGGTTGTAGGCCCCGCTGCGGGCCACTCCCGAAGCAAAGAGGTCGCAGTGGGCCAGCAGGTTGGCTGTCATAAACGCGCCGTAACTGTGGCCGCCCACGCCCACTTTTTTGGGATCTATGATCCCCATCTCGTCCAGCTTGTCGATGCCGGCCTTGGCGGCGGCCACGATCTGTTCAACGAAGGTGTCGTTCATGGTTTCGGGATCGCCGATCACCGGCATCTGGGCCGAGTCCAGCACCGCATAGCCCTGTGTCACGAAGAACAACTGGGAGGTCCCCCGGAAAAAGGTGAAACGGTTCTCCGAGCCGCGCACCTGGCCTGCCACCCGGGCATCGCTGTATTCGATGGGGTAGGCCCACATGACCAACGGCAGCCGCTGGCCGTCCTGATAGTCAGGCGGTAGATACAACGTTCCTGAGAGCGGAACACCGTCCTCTCGTTCATACTTGACCAGCTGCTTCTTCATGCCCGTCATCTGGGGCGCTGGATCCCGGTAATCCGTCAGGGCCTTCCTCGCCTTCTGCCGCAGATCGTACAGATAGGAGTTGGGGGGCTCGGTCTTAGACTCATAACTGGTGATGATCATCTGCCGGGATTCTCCCGCAAAACCGACGAAGCGCTCATAGTGATCCGTGCCGCAGTGAAAGAGGCGTTCGCTCTTTCCCGATTTTAGGTCATAGATGTCGAGGAAGGGGCGGTCTCCCTGAGGCGAGGCGCCGGTGCCGGACAGATAGATCTTCCCGTTTTCCACCGGGATGAGATATTCACCAGCAGCAGTCGTTGCGGTCACCGGCCGGCCCGGATCGCTGTAGCGGTCCTGGGAACTGAGGTCGAAGATCTTCCTTGGATCTCCACCCGGCTTGTCCACGTCGACCAGGTAGGTCGTGCGCCAGCGGCGCATCCACTGGGACTCGGTGAGGAATCCCAACCCCGGGGTCTGCAGCCAGGATATTCCGGCGTAGCGATGCTCGATCTTCAGGATCTCCGCGGGCTGCCCGGAAAAGGGTGCTGAAAGCGTCATGAACCGGTCCCGGAAGGGCACGTCTTTCTTGGGATCACCCTCATCCAGGGCCTCCACCCACACGAGGGTAGCGGACTTCAGGGGACGCCAGTCCACGGAGCGGGGTCCCTTGGGGACGCCCCGGATGGGAACCTCGTCCGCCATGGGCATATCTGCGAAGAGGTGCACAAGCCGGCCGTCAAGGGCCCAGATCTCTTGGCTGTACGGAAAGGAACGATAGGTCACGCTGTAAGAGAAGGGCTCCTTGAGGCGGCGGACCATGAGGTAACGGCCGTCCGGGGAGGAGTCGGCATAGAGATACATCCCGGGTTCACCGATCTTTTCTGTGCTGCCCGAAGACGCGTCCACCCTCAAGATCTGGCTGGTGCCGTAGTACTTGAACAGCAGTTCGTCATAGGGATCCTTGAGCAGGTCCTGATAGGTGCGCACCGAGGCCACACGGCCGGAGGTCTCCTGGATATTCGGCCCGGTGGGGACAGCGGGTGCCTCTGGAGGCGCACCGCGGCC
Organism: uncultured bacterium; assembly: GCA_965533275.1. Classification (GTDB taxonomy): domain Bacteria; phylum Acidobacteriota; class Aminicenantia; order Aminicenantales; family Aminicenantaceae; genus JAUXEH01. The sequence continues at coordinate 15,619 of CBESWG010000007.1, read as the reverse complement.
TTCCGCGATCGCGTAGACGAGCAGGGACCGGCTCCCGGGCAGCCAGCTGTAGCCGGAGTTGATAGTGGCATTCAGGATAGGGCCTGTGAGGCGCCGAGTCTTTCCGGTAGCAGCATCGGCGATCCAGAGCTCGAAGCCGGTGTCTGTGAGCACGGTGAAAGCGAAGGAGCGGCTGTCATAGGACCAGCTGATGGACCCGACTTTTGCTCTCTCAGGGAGTTCGACGGGAATCACCTTTTCGCCTTCGACGGGTATGACGGTCAGCCGGGTGTAGAAGGTGGTGGTCTGACGGCTGTTATATTGAGGCAGGATCCGAGTTCCAGCCAGCCGGAGAAGGGGCTGGGCCATATAGGCGAGGGAGGGCATAGCCTCGTACTCTCCCAGGACCATGGCGTCGTCCGAGTGGTTCATGAAGATCCTCGGAGGCGGCGGGGCGGTCACGATGTCCATGACTTCCTGGGGAGGAATCCGGTATGGTTCCTGCGCCGTGAGCAGGCTGCTCAGGCTCAAGAGAAATATGCACAACCAAATTGGAAACTTTTTCATGTTGCCCTCCATGTTTTCCGAAGGTCTCTCTCTCCCTCCGGATCGTAGTTGTTTTCTATATCACAGGATCTCCCGGTCGTCAAATCCGCCAGGAGCCTGCAGCTTTTTAGTGAAGCGTGAGATGCGATATCCATCCCAGCAGACCGGCCGACAGCAAAATCATGAGCTTTCTCCCTGGTTTTCACACCGGGCTTTTCCTCGCCCCGGCTTTGTGATAAACAAGAGGTGAAAAATGTCAGATTTACCAACACACGAGCTAGGAGGACGTATGGATCCAGGGAATATTCCGGTTTTGAAGATCGAGGGAGACACCATTCCGCATGCCTACGAGAAGGCGATCCGAGAGGTCTGGGAGAAAGGAGCGAGTATCCGCACCGAGTACGACCGTCCGGGGGATCCGCCCAGTCGGGACGCCACCGTGATGATTGCAGTCCACAAGCCTTTTGGCCAGCCTCGCTTCCATCGCTCCTTTGCCGATGGGCTGGGAGGACTGGCAGAGTATGTCCAGGAAGTGGTCAACGGGGCCCACGACTACTGGGTCAAGCCGCTGGAGGAGATCCTCAAGGGTAGGGAGAGCCAGGATACACGCTGGACCTACACGTACCACGGCCGCCTTTTCGATTACCAGATCGAGGACAAGGTCGTGGACCAGATCGCCTACCTTATCGACAAGCTGGCGGAGGCCGGCCACAGCCGCCGGGCCCAGGCCATCACATGGAATCCAAAGCTGGACCCGCCGACGGAAGATCCTCCCTGCCTGCAGAGGGTATGGGGAAGGCTTTCTGAGGATGGGAGCGGAGGATTCGTGTTCAATATGAACACGCACTGGCGAAGCAGGGACCTTTTCAAGGCCTGGTTCGAGAATGTGATCGCCATCACCACGCTCATGCGGAAGATCGCGATGGGGTTGAGCGAAAGGATCGGCAAGCCCGTGAGTGTGGGCAGGTACGTGGACATCAGCGATTCCCTTCACATCTACGGCTCCTATTTCCGGGAGATCGAGGGGGACGCGGAACGGGGCATCAAAAGCTTCTTCGAGCATCTGGACAGCCGCAGCTTCGAAGAGAGGACCTGGGATTCGGCATTCGTGCGCCCCTATTTCATAGACGACGGCCTGGGGAAGGGATTGAAGCCCATGCTCGAACGCGAGACCGAGATGCCGGCCAAGGTTAAAGAGGCCGTCGCAGCCGAACTTGAAGCCATACAGAAAAATGAAGATTATGCGGTTTAAAAGGAGCCGAACATGACCCTCTACGAACAGATCGCAGATGAGGTGCAGAAGGGAAACGCCGTTGCCACCAGTCAGCTGATCGAGCAGGCCTTAGGCAAGGGAGAAACCGCCGAATCCATCCTCTACAACGGGCTGGTAGAGGGGATGAACATCGTGAGCGACAAATTCAAGAACAATGAATGTTTCATCCCCGAGGTCCTGGTATCGGCCAGAGCGATGAGCCAGGGACTGGAGCGTTTGAAACCCCTCCTGGCGGCAGCGAATGTGGAACCCAGGGGAAAGGTCGTGATGGGCAGCATCCAGGGGGATCTGCACGACATCGGCAAAAACATCGTAGGCATGCTTCTACAAGGGGCAGGTTATGAGATCATCGACCTTGGGGCGGATGTGGCGGTTCAAAAATTCGTGGACGCTGCGAAGGAAAGGCAGGCGGATGTGGTGGGCCTGTCTTCGCTCCTGACCACCACCATGGTCAACATGCAGTCCGTAATCACGGGGCTGGAGGGAGCCGGGATCCGTTCGGCCGTCAAGGTCATCATCGGGGGGGCCCCTGTGACCGCCGCCTTCGCCGAAAAGATCGGGGCCGACGGATACGCCCCGGATGCCGCATCGGCCATCGACCTTGTCGACGGTCTCCTCGGTAAACAGCCGAGGTGAGGATTCCGGACATCAGAGGAAATACAGGATAGAGACCGTGAGTATAGCCGCAAGAGTACCGCTCCTCGGGATCCTGGCTGGGGTCGCTTTGATCATAGTCGGATTCATCAACAAGAACAACGCCCTGCTGATCGTGGGCGCCGTGCTGCTCGCCTTCGGACTCTTCAGACAGTTCCGTGGGTGAGTGAGGGTCGACAGGCGGCCCCCCAGGCTGTCGCTCGACCGATCACAGCTTCACGAGTTCGTCGATCGCGAAGGATCGCCCTTGTTCGATGCTGCGGCGGGCAGCGATCCCGATCAGGATGGAAAGTGCTCCCTGCCGCGTCCCGGCACGTCTGGCCAGGGGATCCGGCGGCACGTCACGGAAGATCTGGTCCTGCATGATTCCGTCGGCACCCCAATGCCCTCCCCCCCCGGCACTGATGTTGAGGGTGCGGGACTCCCCGAAGCTGCGGGTGACACGGAATTCCGCGAGGGCAGGATTCTCCCAGGGTGTCTGGTGGTAGACCCGGGCATCCAGGCGCCCCCTGGTCCCGTTGAAGCCGACCAAGTATCCCTCGTAGGGCATGAAAGCGTTGAGCGAATAGCTCATGGTCACACGGTTGTGGTACTGAACCTGGACATTCATGGTGTCCCAGATGTTGATCTTCTTCCTGAACACGCAGGCATCCCGGAGGTAACCGTCCTCGGACTCGGCCTTCACGTACAGGTTCATGAGGTGACCGCTAGTGGTGATGTCCCAATAGAACTCGCAGCTGCCTTTGTGCGGGCAGGTCATGCAGCGCTGGGACCGGACCGTGCCGTTGTGGCCGTATTTCCGCAGCGCCCCATAGGCGCGCACCTCCAGGGGCTCCGCACCCAGCCACCAGTTCATGAGGTCATAGTGATGCGTGGCCTTGTGCACGAGCAGAGATCCTGAGAACTGCTTGAATCCATGCCAGCGCCGGAAATAGGAGGCGCCGTGGAACACATCCAGATAGTAGTTGAAATCCACAGAGGTGACCTGGCCGATCTCCCCGGACATAAGGATCTCCTTGATCTTGACCGCTTCCGGGCTGTAGCGGTAATTAAACGTGACCGTGACCTTACGGCCGGTTCGCCGCTCGGTGTCCAGGATGGACTGGCACATCTCTTCATCTGTAGCCATGGGTTTTTCTGTGATGACGTCACAGCCCAGCTCCATGGCCCGGCAGATATATTTGGCGTGGAAGCAGTCGGTGGTGGTCACGACCACCATCTGGGGCTGTGTCTCCTTCACCATGCGGTCGAAATCCGTGAAGGTGGGGCAGACCGCGCCCATATACTCCTTGGCATAGGCCAGGCGTTTGGAATTGCTGTCGCAGAGGCCGACCATGTCCAAAACATCAGCATAGTTCTGGATCAGTGTACGGCCCCAGGTGGAACTGCCGCGGATGCCGGTCCCCACCAGGGCCACACGCAGCTTCTCGCCCTCTGCACGACCAACGAAAACGCCGGGGCTCCACAGGGGTAGGCTGGCGGCGCCCAAAGCCGCGGTGGCAGAGGTCGACAGGAATTTTCTCCTGCTCCAGGGATCGGTTTTGTGTGACATGAGGCCCTCCTGATTCAAAGTATTGAACTGTGAGTTTTGTCTATCACATGGCGTTCAGCATGTCAAAAAGAGGAGGTGAGTATATTCTTGATCTCGCCGAAGACCCACCCAACCTCCCCATGGGCTCGATCAAGAACACACTCACCAACGCAGCATGCATCGGTTCCGCTATGACAAGATTAACAGCAGCAAACCCATGCACTTGAATAGACTACATCACCAACGATGAGCAAAGGGAAGATTCAGGTTACGATAATGTCTACTGAAGGCGATGCTGTGTGTCCAGGTGCATGGGGTGGTTGGGTGGGTCTTCCACCTGGACACACAGTATCGCCGCAACCTTAGTTGGTGATCCGGTATTTCACCAGCGTGGGGATGCCGTCCTCATCGTATTCCATGACATAGACGCATCCACCATGGATGGTGAGCGGATGTCGAGCCAGCCCGGCCTGTTTGATGCTGTCCTGGAACGGAAGATAGAAATTATCCAGATATCGCCCGGCCATATCGAACACATCCACAAGGAAGCCTTTTTCCTGGTCTAGAGTGGAGGTCAATACCCAGATCCGGTCCTCTATGATGAAGAACTTCTGGATGTCGTTATAGTGATCCACCGGAGGGACCAGCGTAAAAGTATCGGGGCGGACCTCCACCTTCCCGGTCTTGTCCGGTTTCATCCTGATGCGCGCATACTCTCTTGAGAATTCACGTATAACCTGTCCACTCTCTAAGTCGAGGAGCTTGAGTAGGTATTTCTGAGTATGGGAGATCACCATGTATCTTTCTTGAGCAGGGAGGGCCATGAAATCCACGATATAGTTGGCGATGACAGCAGATTTTATGCGCTGCGCATACCAAGAGACAGGAAAATTCAGCTCCGTAACCTCAACCACGCCTGTGTCAGAAGCGATCCGGATGTTCCAAGTGATATCCAGGATCATGGGCTCATCCCCCAATTTATCAAACTGAGGCCGTGAATTGTGGGCTCCATAGTAGCGGCCGTCATAAAAAGTGAACAGTCGGTAGCATACATCATCCGGCTTGATCTCTCTCAGGAACTCGCCCTGCATATCCATCAGGACGATCTTATTTGGCTGAGCCTGCAGGACCGCTATCCCATCACCGGTAAAGATATAATCCATGATCTGTTCCACTTCTCCCGGACCCTGACCTTTCCTGAAGAGATTTGCCTGGAATTTCCCGTCCGCATCGAATTTGAGGAACTGGTCCTCATCCAGAAGGAAAATACTGCCATCTGGGGCGATCTGTATATTTTTCGGACTCTTGAAGTAATATCCGCCCTGCTCATCTGAAACGGTCAGTTCTTTGGTCAGCTGCAGCACACGACCCGCCCGTGCATCATCAGGTTGGTCGGGATTCTTTATGACGTTCTGAGCCGATATCCAGGCTGGGATCAGAAACACAATACAAAGACTCATTATTCTGCGCATGACAGCTCCTCAAAATTGGTCGATATACTTAAGTACGATTGGAATCGTGAATATGTTGACCAGGCCGTCCCAGGCGTCTGATCCCGGGAGTACGATTTGTAAAATTATAGGGGGTGGCTGGGCGGGTCTTCCGCCCTGGATAATTTGTGCGGGAGGTAATATTGTCTCTCAGGGCGCATGGGGTGGCTGGGTGGGTCCTCCGCCCTGAGAGACAATATTACCGATCCCCTTGTTTCATGGACAGGCCAATCCGCCGCCGCTCGAGATCCACCTCGAGGACACGGACGCTCACTTTCTGCCCTACTTTGACAACATCGGAAGCCCGGGCCACGAAGCGATCGGCCAGCTGGCTGATGTGCACCAGGCCGTCCTGGTGAACCCCCACATCCACGAAGGCCCCGAAATTGGTCACGTTGGTCACGATTCCAGGCAGCTGCATGCCGGGTCTCAGGTCCTCCGGAGCATTGATGCCCTCACTGAAGGACACGGCCTCAAATTCCTCCCTGGGATCACGGCCGGGCTTGGCGAGCTCATCCAGGATGTCGTTGAGTGTGGGCAGCCCGACCGCAGCGGAGACATAGTGAGCGAGCTCGATCCGCACGCGGGCCTGGGGATCACGCATCAGATCCTCCACCGAATAACCCAAGTCGGCAGCCATCCGTTTCACGACTGGATAGCTCTCGGGATGAACGGCCGATGCGTCCAGGGGATCGGCGCTTTCCCGGATACGGAGGAATCCCGCTGATTGCTCGAAGGACTTGGGTCCCAGCCCCTGCACGCCCAACAGTGCCTTCCGCGAGGGGAAGGGCCCGTTCCGGTCCCGATGTTCGACCAGCGCGGCCGCCAGCTTGGGGCCCAGCCCGGGGACATAGCTCAGCAGCTGTTTGCTGGCCGTGTTGACCTCGACGCCCACAGCGCTGACGCAGCTCATCACGGTGTCGTCCAGGGCCTGCTTCAGCGCCTTCTGATCCACATCGTGTTGGTACTGGCCTACGCCTATAGATTTGGGATCGATCTTGACCAGCTCGGACAGGGGATCCATGAGCCGGCGTCCGATTGATACTGCTCCGCGCACCGTGACATCCTGGTCCGGAAACTCCTCGCGGGCTGTTTTCGAGGCGGAGTAGACCGAGGCCCCGCTCTCGTTGACCATGATGACGGGGATCTTGGATCCCAGCCCGAGGCTGCGGACAAAAGAGTGCGCCTCCCTGCCGCCGGTCCCGTTTCCTACCGCCACGGCCTCGATAACGAAGACCAGTGCCAGGTCGCGGATCCGGGCCGCCGCTTTCTCTCTTTGCTTTTGGGGTTCCAGGGGATAGATGGTGTCGTTCTCCAGCAGGCGTCCCTGCCGGTCGAGACAGACCACCTTGCAGCCCGTGCGGAATCCTGGATCGAGGGCCAGCACATTCCTCGCACCCAGGGGAGAAGCAAGCAGCATGTCCCGGAGGTTGTCCGCAAAGACCCGGATCGCATCCTCGTCTGCCTCCTGCCTGGCCGCGGCCAGCAGCTCATTCCCAAGGGAGGGATTCAAAAGCCTCCGATACCCGTCGCCCAAGGCTGCCCGCACCTCTTCGGAGGCCAGGTTGCGGGAACGGACGAAACGCCGCTCAAGGACCCGCAGGGCCTCTTCCTCATCGGGATGGACCGCGAGCGACAGCAGCCCCTCCTTCTTGCCGCGGAGCATGGCCAACAGGCGGTGGGAGGGGATGCGGCGCAGGGGCTCCTGCCAGTCGAGATAGTCCCTGAATTTTGCGGTTTCCTCTTCTCCTTTCCCTTTGGCGGCGCGGCTGCGGATGAACGCGCCTCGGGAATAAAGATCACGCAGTTCGGAGCGCGCCTCCGCATCCTCATTGATCCACTCGGCGATGATGTCACGGGCGCCGGCCAGGGCTTCCTCTGCGCTGTGGACCTCCTTTTCGGAGTCCACGTAGGGAGCCGCCTCCTTCGCCGGGTCCAGGTCTTCCTGTGCGAAGATCAGGCGGGCGAGAGGTTCGAGCCCCTTCTCCACTGCCTGGGAGCCCCTCGTCCGCCGCTTGGGCCGGAAGGGCAGGTAGATGTCCTCGAGCTCGCTCAGGCTGTCCGCGGCACGAACACGGCCTCGCAGCTCGTCGGTGAGCACTCCCTGTTCTTCCAAGGACTTCAAGATCGCCTGGCGCCTCTTATCCAGAGCAGCCAGCTTATCCAGAAGGTCTCGGATGCCCAGGACGGCGACCTCATCCAGGTTTCCGGTTGCTTCTTTGCGGTAGCGTGCGATGAAGGGGACCGTGCAGTCTATGGACAGCAGCTCGACCGTGGCCTTGACCTGGCTCTCTTTCAAGCCCAGTTCTGAGGCGATCCTCTTCTGGTGCGTATTATCCATGCTCAGGCTCTCTCCAAGGGCGACCATTGTAGCCGTTCCCGCCTGCATTGTCGAGGGAGCGATGCGCAGTGGCGTGGAGAGCGGAGCTATGCTGGCGGCGGGTACGCTTCCATGAGGCGGTACATGGGCTCGTTGTCGGCATAGACACGCCGGCCGTCCGCATCCTGGTGACTGATCCGGTCCACGAAAGCCAGGACAACCTCCCGAGTTGTCATCAGGGACATGTTTGCCTCCTGTTTAGGACGGTTACCCGTAGATCAGTCCTCGATCCCGAGGAGGTCGAGGATGAAAGCGTATTCCAGGGCCGTCTCCTTGTAGCGGCGGAAGCGGCCCGACTGGCCGCCGTGCCCGGCCTCCATGTTGGTATGGAGCACGAGCAGGTTGTCGTCGGTCTTGAGGGCGCGCAGCCTGGCCACCCACTTGGCCGGCTCCCAGTACTGGACCTGGCTGTCGTGCAGCCCGGTCGTGACCAGCATCGCGGGATAATCCTGGGCCTTGACCTGATCATAGGGGGAATAGGAGAGCATGTAGTCGTAGTATTCCTTTTCCCGGGGATCCCCCCACTCGCTCCACTCTCCCGCTGTGAGCGGGATGGTCTCGTCCAGCATGGTGGTGATGACATCCACCCAAGGGACGCCGGCGATGACTCCCTTCCAGAGATCGGGACGCATATTGATGACGGCGCCCATGAGCAGGCCGCCGGCGCTGCCGCCCATGGCGAAGACCCTGTCCGGTGCGGCATAGCGCTCATCGATCAGGAATTCGGCGCAGTCGATAAAATCGGTGAACGTGTTCTTCTTATTGAGGAGTTTTCCATCTTCATACCACCAGCGGCCCATCTCCTGCCCTCCCCGTATGTGGGCGATGGCATACACGAATCCGCGATCGATCAGGCTCAGCCTGTCCGAGCGGAAGGTGGGATACATACTGGAGCCGTAGGAACCATACGCATAGAGCAGCAGGGGCGCGCTCCCGTCCCGTGTATAGCCCTTGCGATAGACCAGAGATATGGGGACCTCGGTCCCGTCCCGGGCCGTAGCGAACATCCGATCGGCCTGATAGTTCTCGGACTCGAATCCGCCCAGGACCTTCTGGCGCTTGAGAAGTGTCTTTTCTCGGGCCTGCATGTCATAGTCGTATACCGAACTGGGCGTCGTGAGAGAGGTGTAGCTGTATCGGAGCAGGTCCGTGTCGAACTCCCTGTTGGTGGAGGGCCGGGCCATGTAGGCCGCCTCACCGAAATCCAGGTAGTGCTCGGAGCCATCATCCCAGCGGATGACACGGATGTTAGTGATTCCGGCCTTCATCTCGCTGAGCACGAGGTATTTCTGAAACAGCTCGAATCCCTGGAACAGCACGTCATCCCGATGGGGGATGACCTCGCTCCAGCTGTCCTTGCCGGTCTTGTCCAGCGGAGTCTTCATGAGCCGGAAGTTGCTTGCGTCGAGGTTCGTGCGGATGTAAAAGAAATCCTTATAATGATCCACGCTGTAGAGCAGGTCCGCCTCGCGGGGATGGAACACCCGGAAGCTGCCGTCGGGTGTATTGGCGTCCAGCAGACGGTACTCGGCGGAATCCGTGCTGGAGGAGCCGATGACCAGGTATTCGTTCGACTTGGTCTTGGATATATAGGTGTTGTAGGTGTTGTCGGCCTCGTGATAGATCTCGGGATCATTTTCGGCATCCGTCCCCAGCACGTGCCTGAAGATCTTGTAGGGCCGCAGCGCCTCGTCCTTGCGCGCATAGAACACGGTCCGGTTGTCGTTGGCCCACACCGCACGACCCGTCGTGTTGAGGATGGTGCCTGCCTTCACTTCTCCGGTCCGCAGGTCCTTGAAATGGATGGTATACTTGCGCCGGCTCACGGTGTCGACTCCGTAGGCGAGGAGCGTGTTGTCGGGGCTCACTGACAGTCCCGAGACGCTGAAATAGTCGTGCCCCTCGGCCATGGTGTTTACGTTGAGGAGGACTTCCTCTTCCGCCTCCAGGCTTCCCTTCTTCCGGCAGTGATAGGGGTATTCATCCCCCTCTTCATAGCGGGTGTAATAGAAATACCCATTGTCCCTATAGGGCACGGATAGGTCGGTCTGCTCGATCCGGCCCACGATCTCCTCGAACAGTTTTTCCTGTAGAAGCTCCGTGTGTTTTAAAGCCCCGGCCGTGTGGGCGTTTTCCGCCTCCAGGTAGGCGATCACTTCGGGGTCCTCTCTCTGGTTGAGCCAGAAATATTCGTCAATGCGTGTGTCGCCGTGTATGGTGAGTTCCTTGGGTACCTTTTTCGCCATGGGCGCCTCCAGAACGGTTGATTTTTCAGCCTTGGTGCATCCGGTCGTTCCAAACAGGAATACAGCTAAACATACCAAAACCAAATTCATCGAGCCGCGGACATGTTTCATCAGAGCCTCCCTTGTCCTGAATTTCGGGATGAAATCTATGTATCACCGAAACCATCGGAAGTCAATCGGAGGCTCAATTCTGCAGGCTGACAGCACAATCCATAAAAAGCTGTTCTGGCTCGATCTTTACCTTGTCCCGGTAGTGGAAATCGGACCCGACCTTGACTAAAGGAAAATACCGAATATAGAATGAGACCGAAAGAGAGGCCTCATGCAAATTCAGATCGGAATCATCCTGGCGATCATGGTGTTGGGCTACGGCGTGGCCAAATGGCGGGGGCTTTCCGTCGAGCTGAGCATGCTGGTCTCTGCCGTCTCCGGAGGAATAGCGGGCGCCTTCCTGGGAACCCCCCCCATCAGAGAGCTCTCCCGCCACCTGGTGGAGGGGGCATTCACCTATCTGGACGTCATCCTGGTCTTCACTACCGCCACCATTTTCATGGCGATCCTGTCGGAATCCGGCGGTGTGGACCATGTGGTCCGCGGCACGCTCAAGACTCTGGCCGGGGTCAAGGTGATCGCCCTGCTGGTCTTGATGGTGATCGTGCTCATCCCCGGAGCTTTAACCGGCGCCGGGAGCGTTTCCCTCCTCGTGGTGGGCGCCCCCGTGGCCATGGCCTTGATCTCCCTGGGCGTCCCTCGCCGACGGGCGGCCGCCATACTCTTTATTGTCGCGGGCCTGAGCGCCGCGGCTCCTCCGGTCAACATCTGGGCTATGATCTTGTCCGCCGGCACGGCCATCCCCTATGTGGGATTCGAACTCCCCCTGGGCATACCGGTCCTGATCCTGGGGACGTTCACGGTGCTGGTGCTGGGCCTTCCCAGGAGCAAGGATGGAGAAGAGGGGGATTCCGAGCTGCGGCTGCCCGAACCGGTCCCGGGCCAGAGCTGGTGGCGTGTGCTCCTGCCCTTCGCAGCCTTTTTCGGGCTGGTGCTGGCCTACCGCGCATGGCCATTTTCCCTTCCCGTCCTGGGCCTGCCGCTGCAGTTCGTGATAGCCGGAGCGGTCGCACTCCTTGTCAGCCCCAAACGGATCAATGTCCTCCGCGTTTCGCGGGATACGGTGAAGCGCCTCCTGCCCCTTCTGGCTACGATGGTCGTGGTGGGAATGCTTCAGCAGATCATGACAACCACCGGAGTACGCGGGCTCCTGTCCTTTGCCGTGATCTCCACTCCCCTTGTGCTGCTCTTCATCTCGCTGGCCGTGATCATCCCAGTATCCGAGGGGGTCCTGACCTACGGCGGCGCGGCCATAATCGGCATCCCCCTGATCTGGTTCCTGGATTCTATCGGCCTGCATGCTACCGTGGCAATTGCCGGGCTGAGCCTGCTCTGGCCGCTGGGTGACGGGCTTCCGCCCACGGCACTCATCGGCCGGCTTTCCGTCATGGTGTCGGAATACAAGGGCACCTACGGGTCCTTCCTGCGGAGCACCTGGCTGCCTTGGATCGTCATCACGGTGGTGGGGATCCTGATGGTGGTCTTCAGCGCGCGTCTTGATTTCCTTGTAAAATGGAGCATGTGAACATCATGGCTTATACCATAATCATGTGGGTCTACTACCTGATCTCAGCCTTTGTTCTCGCCATGCTTATCTGGAATTTCGTGAGGGAGAAAAAGAGCGTGAACGACATGCTGCTCTATCTCCTGGTCATGGTCCCGCTGGTTCTGAGGATCCTGAGGGTAAAATGAAGAATTCATCCGATCGGGACAGCAGAGGACTCGTCAAGATACTGGTCCTGGTTCTGACGGCCGCGGTTGTGACCCAGGCCGGGATCCAGCTCTTCCGGCACCGGCACTTTCAGATTCCCATCATGGCCGGCCCGGGGGTGACCAGGATCGGGCTCCTCAGCGAATTCTGCCCCGGCCTCGAAGGGACTCCGGCCGACACGCTGGTGTTCTATTTTGAAGGGAAGGAACCGGGAGGCAAACTGCTCGTCATGGGCAACACTCACTCCAACGAGCCCGCAGCTCTGCTCACCGCCGTGATCCTGATCGAGAACGCGGTTGTGGAAAAGGGCACGCTGATCGTCATCCCCCAGTTCAATCACAGTGGGAGCCGCAACACACGTCCCGGAGACGGCTATCCCCTCTACTTCGACATCCCCACCAAGTGGGGGAAAAAGCGTTTCCGGATGGGAAACCGTGACGCTTCCCCACTGGATCAATGGCCGGATCCGGATGTTTACATCCACTACCCGGACAGACAGCTCCTCTCCTTCCTGGACATCCGCAACACCAACCGCACCTGGCCCGGGCGGCAAGACGGCCCGCTCATGGAAAAGGTCACGTTTGCCGCCATGGAGATCATGCGGCGGGAGCAGGTGGACCTGGCGGTGGACATCCACGGAGCAGAGACCATGTTTCCGGTCACCAACTGCATCGTGGCGCCTGAGAGCTCAGCCCGTCTGGCCACCATGGTCTCGCTCACGGTGAAGGCCATGGAGGGCTTCGACAGCCATGTCGAGCCATCCCCGAAGGGATTCCGGGGGCTCTCTCACCGCGAGATCGGAGATTACTCAGATGCGCTCCCGTTCCTGCTGGAAGCGCCCCTCCCTTTCCTGGACCAGCCCACCGGGCCCAAGACCACCGACCTGCTGCTCGACGGGAAGGACCCGTTCCTCCTGAGCCTGGCACAGCAGGGCATGCTCTTCGTCCCCTACGATGAGACCGGATGGCCCATGGAGAAGCGCGTGGGACAGCACTGCTCAGTGATACTGGAGCTCTGCCGCCAGTATTCCCGCAAGAACCCGGAGCGGGCCATTGTCTTGAGCGGTATCCCGCGTTACGCCGAGGTGCTGGAGAACGGTGTGGGATTCTACTTCCATGATCCCTCCCATGCCGACCCCGCATCACTCCATCTCAACTGAAACCTAATAAAGTTAGTCCGACATAGACCTTCATGGATAAATTTGATAATCTGATTTATTCACGCGTCGAGGTTGCTGCAGCGACGAGGAAGTGGCACATGAAGCTGTAGATGCCTACTGCGAATGGGCTGCAACGAAGTCGATGTGGTGAGATCGGCGTGCCCGGAGGGCAAAGAATTGACCTGGAGGTGAAACATGAAACAAGCGAAGCATATCTGGCTGGTCCTGGGGATCTGCCTGATCGTGGCCCTGGCCTGGAATCCCACGGCAGCGTCCCAGAGAGCCGTTGAGGCCGATGAATCTCTGGTCTGGGAAGCACCTGAAGGCTGCACGGTCATCCTGGTGGGCAAAACCGCGTCGACAGACGGCTCGGTCATGAGTACTCACACATGTGACTGTGGAGTCTGCGACTGGACCTTCCGCTACGTCCCAGGGGGGGAACATGAAGCAGGTGAGGGACGCAGGATCTATCATGTGTCTCAATACGCCACCTGGCCCCCGGCAGAAGGACTCAAGTGGGAGAGGATCAAACACGACTATATCGACCTGAATATCCCCCAGCCGGAGCGTACATATGCCTACATCCACGGCATGTTCGGCTACATGAACGAGAATCAGGTGGCCATCGGCGAGTCCACCATCGGCGCCCCCCGGAAGCTGGTCAACTCTACTCCCTCAGCCAAGATCGACCTTACCACACTCACTCAGCTGGGCATGGAGAGGGCCACAACCGCCCGGGACTGCATCCGCATCATGGGATCCCTGGCCGAAGAATATGGCTACGGCTTCCACGACGACGGTGAGATGCTGGCCGTCTCCGATCCGAACGAGATCTGGATCTTCGAGATCATGCCGGTGGGTCCGTTGTGGACGCCGGAGAGCGACACACCTGGCGCCGTCTGGTGTGCCCAGCGTGTTCCCGATGACCATGTGAGTGTATGTCCCAACGAGTCGCGCATCGGCGAGATCGACCTGGACAACAGCGACTACTTCATGGGATCGTCCAACATCGTCTCCTTTGCCACAGAAAAAAAACTGTACGACCCAGGCAGCGGCAAGCCCTTCAACTGGAAGAGGGCCTACTCACCCGCGGGATTCAGCGCCAACAGCAGCGGGGGCTCCCGCGCGCGGATGTGGCGCTTCTACGACCTGGTGGCCCCATCCCGGAAATTCAGCGCCGATACCATGAACATGGATTTCCCCTTCTCCGTCAAGCCGGACGAGAAGCTCTCGGTACAGGACGTCATGAACCTCACACGGGATAAGTACCAGGGCACCAAGTTCGATCCCGCCGCCGGACTGCGCGGCGGACCCTTCAAGAATCCCAACTACCACCCCCGTCCCGTAAGTGTGGACGGCACGACCTACAGCACTCCCCGGACGATCGGTGTCAACCGGGCCGAATACACCACGGTCACTCAGTGCCGGGACTGGCTGCCCGATCCCATCGGAGGCATCGTATGGCTCTGCTTCGGTGCACAGGACACCGCCTGCTACATGCCGCTTTACATCGGCATAACAGAGATCCCGCACTCCTTCCAGATCGGGGACCACTGGGAGTTCGACCGGGGTTCCGCCCGCTGGGCCTTCGACTATGTGGACTTTCACACGCTGGTCGCTTACTCGCATGCCATCGAGGATGTAAAGAAGGCCCAGGCCAAGTGGGAGGCGCGCACCGTCGAGACCACCCCGGCGATCGATGCCTTTGCCAAGCAGCTCTATGATAAGGACCCGGAACAAGCCATCGAATACCTGACCGGTTACTGCATCAACAACGCAGACCTGGTGGTCAATGCGTGGTGGAAGCTGGGAGACGACCTGCTGGTCAAATACCGGGGGCTGAGCATCTACAATGCAGAGACCCGGAAGCGGAGCAACCTCCCTTATCCCGAGGACTGGCTGAAGGAGGTCGTGCGGTACCACAACCTTCCCAAACAGCCCCCCCGGAAGAGGTAACAAGGAGAGAACGCTATGCGATACCACACTCTACGATACACGATCCCAGCGCTCGGGATACTCGCCCTGTTGTTTTCCCTGGCCGTGCCCGGCGCGGCCCAGGACGAGGCGCCCAAGGCGCAGCTTCCGCTGATCAACACCTCAGCCGGACAGAGCCAGGATGTGACCACGCTCAACATCATCTGTGAAGAAGCCGGCATCCTGTACGACTACTGCGATGTGCCGGATGTGGAGATGCTGGAGGGAGGCGTTGGCCTGGGCGGCAAGGAAGGCGAATCCCGCTCCGGATTCCACGTCGAGGTCTACACCGACAAGGATGTCTACCCCGAGGGTACTCCCTATAAAACAGTGATCTTCGCGATCGGCGCCAGCCTCAAGGGCATGGGTGCATCCGGCCTGACCGTGGACGATGAGGTCAAGCGGTTGAATTCAGTCATCGAATACTGCAAACAGAAGGACATCTTCATCATCGCGGTGCACGTGGGAGGAGTGTCCAGGCGAGGCGCGCCCGGGAGTGACAACGAACGCATGATCGATGCCGTGGCTCCCTTTGCCGACTACCTGATCGTCACCAAGGACAGCA
>CBESWG010000006.1:0-123764 GCA_965533275.1 uncultured bacterium | reverse complement strand
TGGCACAGGAATTCCCAGAGAGCGAGGCGTCGACTCGTGTGCTCCCCGCGGGCCGAGTCACGTTCCGGCGGGGGGACGATGCCTTCTATGAGCGCTCGGTGCTCTTCGTTGATCCCGCCTTCCTCAGCATCTTTTCGTTCGGCCTCGAGGACGGGGATCCGGATACAGCCCTGGCGGCTCCCGATTCCCTGGTCCTTTCCGAGCGGGCCGCCGCCAAGTATTTCGGAAAGGAGGATCCCATCGGCCAGGTGCTGACCTTGGGGGCCTCCCGGAACCTGACAGTGACCGGCGTGAGCCGGGATGTCCCCCGGACCTCTTCCCTGTACTTCGATTTCCTGCTCTCCATGGAAACCGCACGGTCCCTGTCTCCAGGACTTGACGACTGGGACAACAGCCGGCACACGGCCTTCCTCCTCACCAGAAAGGGCTTCGCGCCCGCGTCATTCGAGGCCAAGCTTCCTTCCTTTGTGGATCGCTATTACGGCGGATCCCAGGACTCGCCGCAGCAGCTCTATGTCGTGCTCTTCCGGGAGTTCCGGCTCAAATCACAGCACATCTCCTCTCTCCTGAGCAGCAGCCATCCCGCCTCCGTGATCGCCATCCTCGCGATCGGGATCCTGCTGCTTTTTGTGGTCAGCATCAACTTCATCAACCTGAGCACGGCCCGGTATATGCACCGCGTCCGCGAGATCGGGATGCGCAAGGTGATCGGCGCCACCCGACGCCAGCTCATCCTCCAGTTCCAGGGCGAATCCCTGCTGCTCGCGCTCCTGGCCCTGCCCCTGGCTGTCGTGTTCTATGAGCTCCTGCATCCCGCCTTCTACGCCTATATGGGAGACCTCTCCATCGTGGCCCAGACGTCTACTGTGTCTAACTCGATCTGGAACTATCCCTTCCTGCTCAAATACCTGGTGGCTGCCGCGGTCATCACAGGGCTGTTTTCCGGCATCTATCCCGCCCTGGTGCTCTCCTCGTATAAGCCCCTGACCGTGCTGTCGGGAAGGTTCACCGGAGGCAAAAAAAAGAGACGGGGGAGCAAGGCCCTCATCGTCTTCCAGTTCTCCCTGGCGGTCATCTTTATCGCCGCGGCCAGCATCATCCAGCACCAGAGCGGCCATTTTATCCGGGCCGATCTGGGCTACAGCCGCGACCGCGTGGCGATGGTGGCCCTGGCGCCGGAAGCTCGGCCCAAGCTCGATGTCCTCAAGACCAAGGCAGCGGGCCACGCCTCTGTCCTCCAGGTCACGGCCGCCTCCGGCCTTCCGGTCATATGGGAAAATCTGCAGCCGGCACGTCTTCCCGATGCCCCGGAAGACGAGGCGGTATCCATGCATGCCTATGGCGTGGACTACGGCTTTCCCGAGGCCCTCGAGATCCGGATCAGGCAGGGGAGGAGCTTTTCCAGAGGAGAAGCGGATGCGGATAGCTTCATCATCAATGAGGCTGCAGCCCGGAAGATGGAGTGGGACGATCCCTTGGGCCGCCAGCTCACACTGGGAGAAAAGACCGGGACGGTTATCGGTGTGGCTGAGGATTTCCTGCTTGCCGACATCGGCTTCGACATCCCGCCGGCGGTCCTCTACCTGGAGCCGGACGATTTGAATTTTCTCCTGATCAAGTATGCCGAATCCGCAAACTTCACGGAGCTGAATGCATTCCTCAAGGCGCAGTGGCTGAGCCTGAATCCGGACCTCCCTTTCCAGAGCCAAACCCTGGATGACATCTTCGGCCAGTTTTTCAGGATCTTGGGCAAGATCGCCGGCTTTCTCCAGGCTATCGGGATCACGACCGTGATCTTTTCCTGCATGGGCCTGCTGGGCCTGGCATCCTTCATGGTGGAGCGGCGCACGAGAGAGATCGGCATCCGCAAGATCATGGGGGCGTCTTCTCCCCGGATCCTGTGGAGGCTGATGCGGGAATATGTGGTACTGGTTGCCGTGGCCAATGTCCTGGCCTTGGGCCTGATCTATTACGGCTGGCACAGGGTGCTGCAGACGGGTCTGCTGTTCGTAACCGACATCAGTGCCGCCACCTATGCCACGGCGCTGCTCTTCTCCCTGGCGGCAGCGGCACTGGCCGTGACCTCGCAGACCTGGAAGGCGGTGCGGGCCAATCCCGCGGATTCCCTGCGGTATGAGTGAGCGGCTGTTTTTTTCAGGCTGTGGCCTACTGCTTTTTCAGCCGCAGATAGAGGACGATCCCGAAGGCCAGTCCTGCCAGACTCACCAGCTGGGGGATAGAGAGGCTCGTCCAAGGGGAGGAGCCACGGAACACAAAACCCCGGAACGTATCTCCCCGCCAGAATTCGATGAGGAACCGGATCAGGGCATAGTTGATAAAGTAGAGGGCAAAGACCTGGCCTTCGAACCTTTTCTTTCTGTAGACCGCATAAAGTATCACGAAATTCAGGAGATTCAGGGCGGACTCGTACAGCTGCGTCGGGTGGACGGCATGGTCATGACCTGGGAACATCACTCCCCAGGGGAGGTCTGTGGGACGCCCGTAGCAGCAGCCACCCAGGAAACACCCGATGCGGCCCACGCTCTGGGCCAGGGGAATGGCCGTGAAGGCGATGTCCAGCGTTCCCCAGAAGGGCAGCCCTACCCGCTTCAGGTAGACCCAGGAGAAAAGGGCGGCCCCCAGGATCCCTCCCAACACCGAGGTCCCGCTCCTCTCGATCAGGGTCCTGAGATGAAAGAGGTTGTCCGCGATCGTGTCCGGGCTTGATAGAGAAGTAAGGAACAGCCTGTAGAGGACTGAGCCGAGCCAGAAGGACAGGCTGAAGAATATGGCATAGGACAGTATCTCCAGCCGGTCGATCCCTCTTTTGCGGGCCAGATGGAGGCCTACTGCGAGGGCCAGCAGGGCGGCGGCGACCACCGCAGCCGTGAAGCTAGGGATCACATAGGAGCCGATCTTGAAGAGCTCAGGCTGCAATGTTCTCCCTCAGCTCCTTGCTCTCCTACAGTCGGATCCCGAAGATCAGATAGCCCGCCCAGGAGCCGGGATCGACGTTCTTGTCCAGCACGCGGAGCATCTGGTATTCGAAGAGGAGGCTGACCTTTCCGGCATCGAGCTCGATTCCTCCCAGTATCTGCAGGGCGGGTTTGCTCTTGAACAAGGTCGATGAGCTGCCCTCGAGAGACGTGTCGGTGAAGCTGAGTGCCATGCCTCCTCCGAAGCCCGCATAGAACTTGAAGAAATCCATGCCCGGATCGATGAAATAGAGGCTGGTGCCGGCGCGGACATTTGCGAGCGTAAACACATGGATTGTTTTCTGTTCCAGATCGATGGAATCATTCTTCAGGCTGATGTAAGAGGGCATCACTTCCAGGCTGATGGAGATGTTCCTGTGGAGACGGAAGCTGTAGCCTAGGCTCCCGATCCAGTCTCCGGTCCCCTTGTCCATCACGCCGAACTTCAGGAATAAGCCATTCAGGATCGCCCCGGCCTGATCACTGACTAGGGGAGTGTCCATAGGAGCGGCCTCTGCATAAGCGACCGGTGGGGGAGCCACCTCTTCGCGAATGACCTCCACGGAAGAGGAGTGGATGTAGGCCGTTATAGTGTAGCCATCTTCGTTCGTAAACGAGATCTCGTACCAGTCACCCGCCCTGGCAGCGGCCTCCAGCTGCGCACCCAGGGGGAACTGCTTCAACACATCACTCCCCGGATCGGGTTTCAGCCGGGCCAGGGCCGCTTCATCCGTCACCCGGATGACGATGTTCTGAGAATGGGAAACCACAGGCAGTACCATCGCGATAGCACAGAGACAGATCAGTATTTTCTGACAAACCCGCGTTCTGTTCCGCGAATCGAGGAGGTATTTCTTTGACTTTTGGGATATTGTATTCAGGTGCATGTGTCTTTCCTCTAGTTGATGGTTATGGTTGCATCGTCGATGATCGTGCCCGTTTCGATGCATTTGCCTGCCGTGGGATTGAGTGGATCCCAAATGGAATACTCAAGCTCAAAAACCGTGTAGACGTAAAAACTCCCTCCCGGAAGCGAATGTGTGGAAGACGCTCCGACTTTCAGGGGTTGTTTGATTGTTTTATTCGCATCCTTGTTCTTTGTATCCAGCACAGCCACCGCAATATTGGGTGCGATTCCCGCACCTTCATTTGCAGTATGGTTGTTGATAAAGGTCACCGAGATATCCGGCTCGAGAGTGCCGCAGCAGGTCAATCCTCCTCCGGTGGTCGAGGTGGCAACTGTAAAAATCAGCAGCGCCGCAACGGCGGTCAGAAACCTTATCTCGCGCATTGTTATTATGGAGCTCTTTCTCATTGTTGTCTCCTCATCAAAGCTTGCCTTAAAAATAATAACCGGCCGAAAACGAAAAGCCCTTGTTCCAGATTGCTGTGGGCGTGTTGTGGATGTCGGTCAGGCTGTGGCTGAAGCGGGCGTCCAAGTAGATCTTGGACGATCCTAGCTGGATATCGGTTCCGAAGCCGACTGTGTAACCGAATTCCAGCTTGTTGTAGTCCTCTATGTCTTCCTTGGTCTCGCCGTCCCCGTAGAGGTACTGGCCGCTGATGAGGTAGGAGACGTAGGGCCCGAAGAGTAGATGAGGGGAGATGGTGTTCATGTCTCCCAGGTGGATCTTGGACACGAGAATAAGGTCGATATTGTTCATCTTGGTGGTGACCAGGAAGGAGCCTCCAAATTCCGATTCCCTCTCCTTTTTTCCCCCTTTCTGGATAAAGAGGATCTCCGGCTGGAGCGTGAATCTCTTGTTGATAGAGATGGGAAAAAAGGCCCCAGCAAGGAATCCGGCCTGGGAGCCCTGCTGGGTGAATCCCCCCTGGCGCTGGCTGGCGAGGTTCAATCCTCCCTTCAGCCCGATCTGGGAGAAACCAGGTGTGGATAGCAGCAGCCACAGCAGGCCGAAAAGGACAGCTGAGCGTGCGAAAGACTTCATCGGCGACCTCCTTGTGAATTTCGTGATAGATAGATGCCTGCGATTACTCGACATTTCTCCATTATCCCGTTAACAAAAGAGAAACATTATAAGCGACAGAAAGCAGGATTTCAACCGGGAATTATATATATGGGATGCAGGCGTTCCAAATACACCATAGCTCTTGATGTGAAACCTTTTATGGTAGGGAACGTTTAATAGGACTAAGAGGTGTCGTCATGAAGAACCCGTCCAGAATCCTGACATTAGCTCTGGTCCTATGTCTATCCACCGCCCTGGTCGTTCCGTCTGTGGCGCAGAAGGTCGAGACTGTCGACGGGGTGCGCGTCGTGCAAAACAAGGGCAAGGGCATCTGGGCAAAGTCTCCCCGCATTGCGTTGGAAAAGCTCCGCGCACTCGGCGACATCGAGGCTGAGAGCGAAGAGGTGGCCTTCTATCTTCCCCTGGACATGGCGATCGACTCGGACGGGAACCTGTACGTCCTGGACACCGGGAACCACCGCATCCAGAAATTCTCTCCGGACGGGGCGTACCTTGCCACCCTGGGGCGTCAGGGACAGGGGCCCGGCGAGTTCAACTTCCCTGGCTCTCTGGACATCGACCACAAGGGGGCCCTGATTGTCGTGTCCCCCTACGGCCAGAAGATGCAGTTCCTGGACATGGCCGGAGTGGAGATTGGCAGCCTGACATTCCAGGAGTTCGCCTCCGAATACTACCGTGCCCTGGAGCCGGATCTCCTGCTCTCCGCCGTCCGGCGGCAGCCGCCCCTCCCCGACGATGAGGATCAGGACGAGAACCCGGATCCTCTGCTCCAGATCACGGACCGAGAGGGCAAGCTCGTAAAGACATTCGGCGAGCCGCGAGATTACAAGCATGGTTTTGTCAATGCCAAGGGCAACAACGTGAGGTTTGCTGTCGGCGAGGACGGCACCATTGCCGTCACCTTCCGCTTTCAGAACCGCGTCGACAAATATGATCCAGAGGGAAAGATCCTCTGGCGGGCCGAGCGAGACCTGGGCTACAATGCCCGCAAGCCCCTGACCAAGGGGACGATCGAGCGGAACGATTCAGGCGGGATCAGCATGCATTCCCCCCAGATGAACACCTGCAGCGAGGCCGTGGACATGGACGGTGAGGGACGGACCTGGGTCGTGACCCTGGCGCGCCAGCTCAAGGATGAGGAGGAGGCGGGGACCAATGTCTCGGTCAGCCGGGGAGATCAGGGGACCACGCTCTCCATGCGGCCCTGGAGCGAGGAAGAGATCCCTCCGGTTACCGACGCCTACGTGCTGGAGGTCTTCGACGCTGATGGCGTGCTGCTGCAGAGGTTCCCGCTCGACCACTACGCCGATGTCCTCCGGATCAGGGGAGACCGCCTCTACATCCTGGACAAGGTGCGGCGAATGCAGGTCCACGCCTATCGCATCATCGGATGAGGGACAAGCGTCCCCCGCTCCGGATCACACTTGCCGCCTACTTCTTTTCTTCTTCAGGCAGGAGAGTCACCTGGACGTAGTTATCCGTGTTGAAATAGGCGCGGGCCGCCTCCTGGACCGTGGCCCGGTCCAGCTTCTCCAGGGACTCCTGAAAATCCAGCAGTCCGCCGGGATCGTCGCCTGAGCGGTAGCGGAACACCAGCTGATTCAGCCACCAGCTGTTGCTCTCGACGCTGGTCTCGAAACTCCGGATCTCCGCCTCCTTGACGTTGCGGACCTCCTCTTCCGTGGGCCCCTCCGCCTTGATCTTTTCGATCTCGTCGAACACGACCTGGGAGAGCTCCTCCATCCGCTCCGGATCTGTCCCGAAGTTGATCATGATGCTGTAACTGGCCTCAGGGATCCTTTCATATGAAGGGCCGATGCCCACTCCGTAGGTCCCGCCCCGGTCCTCTCGGAGCGCATTCCGGAGGCGTGTATCCATCACGGTACAGAGGGCCCGGATGGCGTTCCGGTGATCCAGGTCATACTGGAAGGGACCTGTGAAGGCGATCACGGTCATGCTCTTGGGTTCGACCCCCTTGTGGACGGTCTTTTTGAACACACCCTTGGGGGTCCGGATCCCCAGGTCTTTCCATGTCTCTTCCCTCCCTGCCGAGGGAAGGGTAGCCAGATACCTTTTGGCCAGAGGCTCCATGCCTTTGGGATCGATGTTCCCGACGAAGATGAAGGTGAAGTCCCCGGCATCCCCGAACCGGTCCTTATAGAACTCCAGGGATCCGTCCAGGTCCATCTTGTCGACGGTCTCTGCTGTCATAGGGAGGGCGCGGGGATGGTCCTGGACCATGATGCGCTGGAAGGCATCGAAGAAAACCGCCTCGGGCATGGCCATCCGGTTGGCCAGCTGCGCCTTCAGCCTGCTGGTAAGCGACTGGAACAGGGCGGCATCGGCACGGGGGGACGTGAATGTGAGGTGGATGAGCTGGAAGAGTGTCTCCAGGTCCTGGGGGGATGCGGTTCCCGCGATCCCCTCTTCCACCTGGCTGATGAAGGGCCGCGCCACAGCTACCGTCCCCGTAAGCTTCTTCTGGAGGTCCACGGGATTGAAGCTCCCCAGCCCCGAAGAGCCGATGACCTGGGCTGCAGTCTGGGCCGGGATGTGGGCCTCATCCGAGGCCAGCGAGGCCCCGCCCGGGCTGATGGCCCGGAACAGGATCTGGTCCTGCTTGTGTTCCGTGGGCATGAGGACCACGCGAACCCCATTGGAGAGTCCCCACTCCGTGATGTTCAGGTCTTCCCTTTGCGACACAGACTCGATCCCGGCCGGCTCGGGGAGTTCTGCCATGAGCGGCTCGTCGGACACGGTGTCTTCGTAGGGCTGGATGTTGGCTCCTCCCTGTTCGGCCAGGGCGGCCCTGAGGTCTTCCTCCGAGGGGATGGTCAGCCCTTCCTTTTCGGGCGCGCTGACCATCACGACGCGGTTTGTCTCGGAGGTCCACTCCTTCCCCAGCCGGTTGATCTCTTCCAGCGTGATCTCCGGGACGAAGCGCTGGTGCAGCTCGAATTCCCAGGTGATTCCGGGGATGGGTTCGCCCTGGAGGAAGCTGCGGATGTACTCGGCCGCGTAGGTCCCCGAATTCTGATTGTCCCGCTCCGCATAGGCGCGCTCCAATCCGCGCAGGAGGTCCTGTTTCTGGCGGTCGAGTTCGGTGGCCGTGAATCCGAAGCGGGACACGCGCTCCGCCTCGGTCAGGACCGCCCTCAGCCCTTTCTCGATGCCGTCTTCCTTGGTGCTGGCGGTGAGCGTGTAGGAATCCTTAGTCCGGACCAGCATGCCGCGGCCGGAGAAGGCGTAGATGAAGGGGGGATCGGGCTTTTGGGTCAGTTCGGAGAATCTTCGGTTGAGCATTCCGTTGTAGAGGCCCTCCACTATGGACTGCCTGTAGGCCCCCACCGTGCTCTGATCCTGGGAGGGGAGCTTGTGGTAGACCGCGACGCTGGTGTAGGGCACTTCCTTGTCTGTTGCGATGGTGAACAGTGTGCTGCTGTGCTCGGGCACGCCAAAAGCCTTACGGGGGCGGGCGTTTTTCGGGTTTTTGAGCCCCTGGAAGTGTTTTCTGATCCTCTTTTCGATCTCAGACTTGTCGAAGTCCCCCACGGCGATGAACGCCATCAGGTCGGGCCGGTACCATTCCCGGTAGAAGCGCCTGAGTTCCTCATGGGCAAAGCCTTCGAGGATCTCTTTTTTCCCGATCGGCAGACGCTCCGCATAGCGGGAATCCTTGAGTAGGACCGGGAACTGTTTGTCCCGCAGGCGCGACATGGCCCCCTGCCCGAGTCGCCACTCCTCGATGATCACCCCGCGTTCCTTGTCGATCTCCTCTTCCTCCAACGCCAGTGCGTGGGCCCAGTCCTCCAGGATCTGGAAGGCCTTGGCCGTGACCTCGGGATCGTCTGTCGGGATGGTCAACATGTAGACGGTTTCGTCGAAGCTGGTGTAGGCGTTGAGGTCGGGCCCGAAGCGCATGCCGATCGACTCCATGAACTCCACCAGCTCCTGCTTGGCGAAGTTCCGGCTGCCGTTGAAGGCCATGTGTTCCACGAAATGGGCGAGCCCCTGCTGGTTCTCATCCTCCAGGATGGAGCCCGCATTGACCACCAGGCGCAGCTCCGCCCGGTTTTCTGGCCTCGTGTTTTCCCGGATGTAGTAGCGCAGCCCGTTGTCCAACCGGCCGACCTCGATCTTGGGATCGATAGGCGGCTTCTGTTCCAGCGCGATCTGCTCCGCTTTTCTGAGGGCAGGTGCGGGTTCCTGGGCCGCAAACACAGCCTGGGCGGCCAACGCCATCAGCAGGCAAAGGACAAATATCTTCCGTTGATCTATTTTCATGGGGACACCTCCGTGGGAATCTGGTCCTCAGACCCTTTTTGCCCGATCGAATCTATCATAGTCCTTACTGGAATCACTGTCAAAATCGATAGGTCCAAGACTGCATGCCCATCTGCCGGGCCGCACAGGATTATGTCAGACTATGGCACTTTGCATCCACCGGGCCCGCGGAGGCTAGAATCTCCAAAGGTAGGAGGCCTTGAAAAAGAGGCCGCGCTGCGTCTCCAGGAAGTGATCGGACGGTTCGTAGTGGTCCTGGTCCCAGCGGATCTTTTCGTACAGCGATCCGTAGCCGAGATGGATCACGGTGCCGGGTATGTAGGTGAAGGAGGCCAGCAGGTCGGTCTGCAGCTTCTTGTGGTAGGAGTTGTGTTCCAGGATGGCGCGCAGGAAAAGATATTTGCTGAACTGATACGTGACCTTGCCCCGGGAGATCATGTAGTCCAACTCCTTGGTCCGGTCGGATTTGCGGTAGAAGTCGGAGTAGGAGAGGCTGAGTTCGAGGTGCAGGTTTTCAGAGGGCAGAAACAGGACTGAGAAACTGGCGTCGTGGCCGTATCCCTGGTAGGGATTTTCGACATAACGGATCTTGTTCCGGATGGGGAAAAGAAGGAGTGCGAGCTGGACCTGCTTTGTCAGCTGGCTGCTGGCGATGAAGCGGGCCAGGTTGGTGTTGAACCGTTCCGCCAGGAAGACCTCGGTCGCATAGCGGACGCCGATCAGGAACATCGTGTTGCGCGGCAGGAGGAAGCGGATGTCGAACGAGTTGAAGGTCTCGTAGAGGCCGCTGTATTTGTCCCTGATCTGCGTGCTGTGGATCACGGGATCGATCCGCTGCACAACCTTTGAATCCAGGTGGAACATCCGCAGCACTCCGGAGCGGAAGCGGCTCAATCCGGTCCGGGTGACGTAGCCGGTCTCTGTCTGGAATCCCTCGGCGATGTCCTGGGCGCCGAGCATGACCACCCAGTCGCTCGTGGTGTAGTAGTAGTGCAGCCCCAGGGCATGGCCGTTCTCCTGGGAAGTCTCCGGCTCCTTCTGCGTCTGGGATCCGAACAAGTGGAACCCGAAGATGCTGGACGGCCCCAGGCGGATCTGCCCATCCGTCCCCAACAGGCGGTTGTAGCCGTCCGTACGCTCCCGGCCTGTGTAGAACCCGCCGATGAAGCTGTCTCCGCTGAGGGCCCGCTTGTACCGGAAGATCGTGAAGTGGGCGTATTTACCCGGAGATTCATCCGGAAGTTCGTCCATGGCATAGATCGCCGCGATGGTATTTTTCGAGCCGATTTTGCCGTTCAGCTTGAATCCGGTCAGGGGATTTACGATGGTGCGCGTGTGCACGACCTTGACCAGGGGATCGCTGGCGTGGAATCCTCCGAAGTTGAATTTTTCCAGCCCCTCCAGGAAGAACGGCCGCTTCTCAGGGTAGAAGAGGGAGTAGCGGAGGTTGAAGTCGATCTGCCCGGCGTCTGACTCGACCTGGCTGAAATCCGGATTGATTGTCCCGTCCAGGATCAGATCGGAGGAGATGCCGTACTTGGCGGTCAAGCTGGCTTCGCCCTGGTTATCGGCGGCGGATAGCGATCCCTGGTCCGATTCCCGGTTGCTGCCGAACGTGAAGGCGGGCAGGAGCTCGAACAGCCGGTAGTGTTTGACGTCGGAATAGAGGAGCGGCATGGTCTGGGTCAAGAAATTGGGTCCCTGGACCGAGTCCAGGGCCGGATAGGTGCCGGATTCGGAGAGGCGGGAGATCCTTCGTTCGAAGATCACGCCCATCTCCACGGGATCCCGATTCGCGAAGCGCAGGCTCTTGAACGGGATCCGGATCTCGACCACATAGCCCAGCTCGTCGATCCGGCCCTCGCTGTACCAGACCATGTCGACGCTGAAATCCTCCTGGTTGCCCTCGAAGCGCGAATCGCTCTGGATGCCTTGGGGATTGCAGTAGAAGACGTGGAGTGACTGCTGGTCATAGAAAGTGTCGAGGTTGATGCAGACCCAGTCATCCTGGATGACGCTGTCGCGGCTCGTGACCGAGGTCTTGATCCGGTCCGGCCGGCTGTCGAAACAGCGGAAGGCAAAATACAGGTTTTCCTCGTCATAGGCAAAATACACGGTGGTATTTTCCGCCATGTCCCGGCCGTAGTCCGGCTGCCAGGTCTTGAAGCCCTTGACCGTAGGAGCATTCTGCCACACGGCATCGTCGAGCACACCGTCGATCTTAGGTGCGGATCCGGTATGCAGGGGCCGCATCGGCTCCTGCTCGCCTTGTGCCATCAGGGGGAGGCTGGACCCGAGGATCAGGCCGATAAAGAATGCGAAAAATAGAAGCTTGAGTATGTTTTTCATGCGGATATCTTTCGAGGGAACACCATATCACCTTCTAATACGCACATCCAGCGACAAAGTTGGGACACAGCCTCAGGTTGTTTTTGACATTTTTCTGTGCTATGAAAGGAGGGCCTGGGCAGCGCCTGGGCGCGACCGACGTGTAAGCCGTGCACTGGAGTCCGGAATGAGCTTTCGAGCCGTGATCGTGGATGACGACAAGGTAACCCGGGCCATGCTCGAAAGGGCCTTGACCGATGCCGGCTTCGAGGCAATGGTCGCCCAGGATGGCATGCAAGCCCTCAGCATCATCCAAACCCAATGCCCGGATGTCGTGATCACAGACCTGCTATTGCCCAAACTGCATGGGTTGGAACTCTGTGCCCGGATCCGCCAGAATCCACTGCTGTCTAATGTAACCGTCATATTGATGTCCCAGGTTTACGACTACAACACATTCAGACAAGTGATCGAAGGTTCGGAGGCAGACTACTTTATCAGTAAGCCCCTTGATCTCCCAGAGTTGATCGGCTTTGTTAGACAGGTTTTAGTGGATAAAGAGCTGGAAAAAATGTAGGGGGGATCGAATGAAGCCTCAGACCGGTGGCCTGCGTTTGAATATGGTTTCTAGCAGAAGCTTGAATGAGAGAGGCCGGATTTTTTGAGCGTTCCTTTTTTTCTGCCTCAATAAAGCTTTTTTCTCTTCTGCTTCCTGTCTGGCTTTATCGCGGTCCAGTTTGTGGATCTTCATATGTTATTCTGCTTGTATTCCTTGAAGATCAGGCTCCTTAAATCTACCGCAAAAGTACCGAATCGGTCAATGGGGACAAACGCCATTCGACTCTCCATGACTGATTTGATAGAATCCAATACGAGTCAGATGGTCACATCCCCCTATCCACAGTCTCCGGAAGCCCGATTTGAGTTCACAACGTTCGCATGTTGCCGCTTGATGACCAGATGCCGGAAATGAGGAGCGCACATGCCTGATTTGCACTGGACTCGCCGCGATTTTCTGAAGGGCATGGCTGCGGGGAGCCTCGCCGCTTCGTTCCCCATGCTCGGATGCCGTCCAGGCCCGTCTGGGAGCGAGCGGCCCAACCTGCTCTTCCTCTTCACCGACGACCAGAGGTTCGACACCATCGGGGCGCTGGGGAATCCCCACATTCAAACGCCCCACATGGATTCGCTGGCTCGGAGCGGCACTTCTTTCAGCCAGGCCTACATCATGGGCAGCCACAGCGGCGCCGTGTGCATGCCCAGCCGCGCCATGCTGCTCACCGGCCGCAGCCTCTTCCGCCTGCAGGAGAGGGGGGGAGTGATCCCTGAGGACCATGCCATGCTGCCCGAGGTGTTCCGGAACGTCCAGGGAGGGTACACAACGTTCGGCACCGGAAAGTGGCACAACGGCCGCCCGGCCTTTGCCCGCTGCTTCTCTGACGGGGCCGGGATCTTTTTCGGGGGGATGAGCGATCACTGGAACGTGCCAGTCTACGACTTCGACCCGGAGGGGGCATATGCGGCCCGCACGCCGGTGATCGCTGAGCCCTTTTCCTCCAATCAGGTCCAGCACAGGGGATACCAGCACATCGTCGACGGCAAGCACTCCAGCGTCCTGTTT
Source organism: uncultured bacterium (assembly GCA_965533275.1). Lineage (GTDB taxonomy): Bacteria > Acidobacteriota > Aminicenantia > Aminicenantales > Aminicenantaceae > JAUXEH01. Next base: position 110,565 of record CBESWG010000006.1, on the reverse strand, counting down.
TCCGATGCTGCCGTATCCTTCCTCGAGCGCCGAAGGGGCGGATCGCCCTTCCTCCTGTATGTATCCTACACGGCCCCTCACGATCCCCGGACCATGCCGCAGGAATTCCTGGATCTGTATGACCCGGACAGCATCCCTCTCCCGGAAAACTTCCTGCCTGAGCATCCCTTCGACAACGGGGAGCTCAAGGTACGCGACGAGCTCCTGGCAGGATTCCCACGGTCCGAGTCCGAGGTCCGCCGCCACATCGCCGAGTACTATGCGTGCATCACACACCTGGACGCCCAGATCGGTAGGGTGCTCGAAGCCCTGCGGAGGTCGGGGCAGTACGAAAAAACCATCATCGTGTTTACGGGAGACAACGGCCTGGCCCTGGGGCAGCACGGTCTGATGGGAAAACAGAGCCTGTACGAGCACAGCATACATGTGCCCCTGATCCTGTGCGGTCCCGGGATCCCGGCCGGTGTGCAGAGGGAGGCCCTCTGCTACCTGAACGATGTGTTCCCCACAGTGTGCGACCTGACCGGGCTCCAGAGCCCGAGCGGCATCTGGGGGCAGAGCCTGCTGCCTGTGCTGCAGGGCGTGGGGGATTCCGGGCGGGATGCCCTGGTCTATGCATATAAGGATCTTCAGAGGGCCCTGCGGTCGGGCCGCTGGAAACTCATCCTCTACAATGTCAACGGCAGGCAGACCGTCCAGCTCTTCGACCTGAAGACGGATCCCTGGGAGACGATCAACCTCGCGGAGCTCCCTGAGCACGGAGAACGGGTGGGCGCTTTGACGCGGCGCCTGCAAGCCCTGCTGCTTGAGGCCGGAGATACTGGCGGATTCGGCCGGGATATCCCAACTAAGATCATGAATCCCTAGGGCACTCGTGTATCCAGGCGCAGCCGGAACACGACCTCGTCAGGCCCGGGTTCGACCACCGAGAGCCAGACACTCCCGTCTTCCCGAAAGTCCACGGCCATAAATCCCGTATGGAGGTGGGCGAAGAGGGTGTTTTTCCGATTGGTGACGGTGCTCAACCTGGAGTCGATGCCCGCGCCGCTGACCAGGATGCTGCCCACCGAATCTCCCCCCAGGACCTGGAGGGAGTGGTCGTGGCCTCCGGCGTTGAGCAGAGGCTTTTTTATGCTGAAGGCCTCTCCGAACTTCTGGATCATGTTCCTATATGTGTCGCTGTTGAGTTCCTCGAAGTGCTTCCCTACATTCCAGCGCAGGATGGGATAGAGCGATCCGATGATCGGGAGTGGGAGCCACATCCATTTTTTCACGACCCGGAGCGGGAACAGATGGTCCTTCCAATCGTAGAATCCACCGTGGATGCCGTGCGTGTCCAGGGGATGATGGCCCACCACGACCACATGTCGTTCCCCGGCGGTCCGCAGCAGGTCTTTCAGCCTGTTCAGCGATTCATCCAGATCCCCGCAGGGGCATCCCTCCTCGGGATCGAGTCGAGGATTCAACCAGATGTCGGTGTCCAGGGCGATGATCCGGAGGTTTTCCCTGTCCAGCACCATGGGCCCGACGCAGCCGGGCCGGGGCAGAAATGCATCGTCTCTTCCCAACTGGGCCTGCGCAAACTCAGCTTGGCGTTGGAGGCCGGCCAGTCCCTGTACCCAATCGTGGTTCCCGGCCAGGAAGAAGCCCTCGGCCCCGCTCTCTCGTATCACATCGATCTGGGCCTGGAGGCGACGCTCCCCCTCCGCTCTTTCCGCTGCTTCGAGAGGAGGCATGCCGTCGGGATAGACATTGTCTCCAAGGAAGATGACCATGGTCCTGGCCGGGATTTCGCAGGCCCACCTGGTCAGGAGGAGCAGGTTCGGCTCATTGATCCGGGGTGCGCCCGCATCCCCGAGCAGCAGCAGCCGATAACGGATCGTCTCGGATGCAGGAACGGATTGGTTGAGAGTGGGGTGCCCATCCCGGTAAAAAGGTTTCACATGGCTGCACCCGGTCGCCGCCGCCAAGGAGAACGCGATAATGAGGAGAGCAGCCCTCGAGCGGACTCGGGCTGAGCATGGCTGATCGGAGGGAAACATGAGCCCTATTGTACCAACATGGGGGCGACAAGAGAACCTCAATCCGGATCGAGAAGAATGGGGCCCGGGTTATTCCTCCGTGCCCAGGCCGATGTCCAGGAAGCTGCGGAAGAATTCCGCGGTCGCATTGAGGGACGCACCGAGGTTTTCCAGTTCCGTGTGGTAGGGCGAGTCCATGTTCTTGACAAGTCTGGACAGGGTGGACTCCGCGCTCCGAAGCTCGCCGAGCGGATTCAGATCCGAGAGATCGGGAGGAGCGGGAGGCCGCAGAAGCACGAAACCCAGAAGCAGGGCCGCCATGGTTGCAGCAGTGGAGAAGGCGGCTATGACAAAGGGGGAGCGCCGGCTCTTTCGTGCGGAATCTTGTGCGGCTGCCCCGTCTAAGTCGGTCAGGATCCGGCTGCTGAGGTCTTTTGTATCCGCGGACAGGAGGGAAACGAGGGCGGTCCCTGCCTTGTTTGGCAGAGTGCTGCTGAAGAGGTGGTACTCGCGGCAACCTTCACAGCCTTGCAGGTGCCGCTCCAGAGACTTGGGCAGGGGGCTGCCCGTGTCCACGGCCTTCGAGATGCGCCATCGATTCCAGTTACACAGCATTGTATTCTCCTGTCTATATCATAATGGGACGTTTTGGCGGCCGGCCGTCCCCTCGGCCAGTTCTCCGGCCCCGCCGGGCCGGCTGTAGAGTTTGGCCAGGTTGGTCCGTCCGCGGTGGAGCAGGACCCGGACCTGGACCGGGGTCACGCTCAGGACCTCAGCGATCTCCTGAGTGGACATGTCTTCCGCATAGCGCAGCCAGAGGGATTGGAACTGTTTGCGCTTGAGTCCTCTGGCCAGTGACCAGATGTTCCTGGATTCCTGCTTCCGGATCACTTGATCTGCCGGATCGTCCTCTCGTGACAGCGGCTCCTGTGCGGTGCCGGGCGGCTTCCGGCTTCGATAGTGGCTGATGGCCAGGCGCAGCGCCACCGTGTAGATCCAGGTCGAGAATTTCCACTTCGGATCGTAGCGCCCTATGTTCCGGTATGACTTCAGGAAGGTTTCCTGGACGAGGTCTTCGGTATCCTGATCCGAGCCGATGCGTGCCCGCAGGAAATGGAAGAGTCGAGGCGTGTACCGGCAGACGAGTTCTTCATAACTCGGACGGGAGCCAGCCGCCACCTGGAGGGCCAGCTCCTCATCCGAGAATTCGGTCAGAGTTGTCGTCCTGTCCATCACCTTCCATATTCAATGTATGCCTAATCGAACGGGATGTCTACCGGGGAAGGAAGGGGCCGAATACGCCGGCGATAAACCGGAATGGAAAATGCCCCTTCTCCGCTATCAACTTGATGGCATCGGCAGTGGGATAGCTTATGTCCACACGTACGAGTTTGCCCGCCCGGGAGATCTTGATGTCCTCTGGGATTTTGATGTCCTTGGGGATCTGGTCCTTGTACATGTCCACCATGGCCAGGAGGCCCCGGAGCATCTGCTCGATGTTGTCGGCATCCTTCTCGGTCTGGACCGACAGCTCGGCTCCCAGGAGGAGGTCGTCGCCCTTCTCCCGAAAATGGAACACAGCGCTTTGGGCTTTCTTCAGGATGGCGGAGTGGTCGTCCTTCTCATCGCCCAGGAGGCTCGGGATATCATGGGCGACGGCGGACACGATGCTGTCGCCGGGGGCCCGGCTGAGGAGAGACTCAGACTCGGAGCGCGTGATGTTGGGAGCCTTGCCGGCGATGACGTCCAGGGCATGCCTCAGCATGTCCTCTCCCTGGGCGATGATGGCCATTTCGTCCCCCACAAAGGCCCCGAACTCATCCCCGTCCCAACTATGCATGGTGAAGCTTCCGTGGGGGATCTCCTTGTGGGAATCCTCCATGCCCAGCAGGTGGAGCAGGTGCTCCTTGTCGATGCGGCCGGAGATGCAGGCCACCGCATGTTCCTCGCCGTGGCCCATGCCGTAGACCGTGACACCCCGGATGTCCTTCAGGAGGTTGATCTGGTACCTCTTTTCGAATGTGGAACTCTTTCTTTCCAGTTCGTCCCAGCCCTCTGTCCCCATGATGTGGGTGAAGAATTGGCTGGTGAGAAGCTTTTCCAGGTCGACATGGACGACCCAGCTGGCATCGGCAGGGACGATGTTCTGCTTGATCGCCTCGGCGCGGACGACCGTGCTGAGCAGCAGACCCAAGAGGATGACAAATGTGATGGTGAGAGCTTTTTTCATGGATGTACTCCTTTTTCGTTCTTTCGTCTTCTATGTGATCCGATCTTGAGAGAGCGTCCGTTCCTGGGAGCCGATCTCACCCCATTTATACGCAGGGGTTTTCGTTATGTTACAGGAATAAAGACTGGCCCCTATTGAGTTTGCTTCCCGGTCTGTTCTATAATTCCCCTGCAAATTAGGGACGATTCAATGAAAAGAACTTTGAGCATGTGCGCGGTGTGCCTCCTTCTCTGGTCTGCCTGCGGCCAGGCTCCGCAGGAGGATGTTGGGGACTCCCCAAAGGTATTGGTCAGCATCCTGCCTCAGAAGGACTTCGTGGAAGCCGTGGGCGGAGAATATGTGTCCGTCCACGTAATCATCCCCCCGGGCGCCAGTCCTGCGACCTATGACCCGAAGCCCGGGGACCTGGTGCGGGTCGAAGAGGCGGATATTTTCTTCCGGATCGGCCATATCGGCTTCGAACAGGCGCATTTCAATCAGATCCGTTCCCTGAATCCGGACATGCGGGTTGTGGACACTTCGGAGGGTATCGAGCTCCGGCACTTCGGCTCGGACGAATCGCACGCTCACGACCACGAGCACGAAGGGGAGGAACATGCGGAGGAGGGAGCAGGCGCTGAATCGGAGGATGATCACGGCAGGGGAGTCGATCCGCATGTCTGGCTCTCCCCTTTGGCAGTCAAGCTTCAGGTGGGGGCCATCGCCAGGGCCCTGGCCGAGCTGGACCCAGGGCGGGCGGATGACTACCGAAACAATGCAGCAGCCTACACCGCGCAGCTCGACGAGCTGCATGCAGAGCTCACAGCCCTGCTTGCCGGGCTCGAGTCGCGTACCATCCTCGTTTTCCACCCGGCCTGGGGCTATTTTACTGACGCCTATGGACTGGAACAGCTGGCGATCGAGCAGGCCGGCAAGGATCCTACGGCCGAACAGCTGCGTCAAGTCATCGATACGGCCAGGCGAGAGGACATTAAGGTCATATTCGTACAGGCTCAGTTCAGCCGGGAGCTGGCCGCCTCTGTGGCCCGGGAGATCGACGGCGTGGCAGTCTCCATCGATCCCCTGGCGGAGGACTACATTGTTAACCTGAGGAACGTGGGGCAGACCGTCTATGACTATCTCAACCGCTAACGACGAACACGAGGGCATGAGGCCGGAGATCGTCCGGGTCCGCGACCTCTCATTCAGCTACGACGAAAAGCCCTTCCTGCACGACATCCAACTCACAATCTTCGCGGATGACTTCCTGGGAATTATCGGTCCCAATGGCGGGGGCAAGACCACCCTGCTCAAGCTGATCCTGGGTATGCTGCGGCCCGATTCGGGGATCATCGAGGTCTTCGGCAAGCCCGCTCGGGAGGGGCGCGCACACATCGGCTACCTCTCCCAGTTTGTGGACATCGATTTCGACTTCCCCATCACCGCGCACGAGGTGGTCCTGCTGAGCCGCCTGGGTGGGCGCCTGATCGGGCGGTATTCGCAGGAGGACAGACTGGCGGCGGAAAATGCCCTCAAGCAGATGCAGATCTGGGAGCTCAAGGACCGCAAGCTGAACGAGCTCTCTGGCGGCGAGAAGCAGCGGGTGTTCGTGGCCCGTGCCCTGGCCAACCGTCCCCGGCTGCTGCTCCTGGACGAGCCCATGTCCAACATCGACATCCATGTCCAGGAGACCTTCTACGAGATCCTGAAAGAGCTCCAGCGGGACATCGCCATCGTAGTAGTGGACCACAACCTGGACATGCTCTCCCGCTTCGTCAAGGAAGTGGCCTGCATCAACAAATGCGACTCCCACGGACTGCGCTATCATGGGATCGATTCCCTCGAAATGAAGCGGATGTGCGAGGTGTAAGATCTTCGAAATACTCCACTACCAGTTCTTCCAGAATGCGCTGCTCATCGCGATCCTGGCCTCCCTGGCCGCCGGCATCATCGGCACCTACATCGTGGTCAAACGCATGTCGCTGATCGCCGGCAGCATCGCGCACTCGGCCTTCGGCGGGCTGGGTATCAGTTACTACCTCGGCCTGAATCCCCTGATCGGAGCCGTGGTATTCAGCCTGCTGGCCTCTTCCAGCGTGGCCGTGTTCCGGAAGCGAGCCCGCAATCGGCTCGACACGCTCCTGAGCGCACTCTGGGCCACGGGCATGGCGGTGGGCCTGGTTTTCATGTTCCTGACACCGGGATATGCCACGGACCTCTTCTCCTATCTGTTCGGCAACATCCTACTGGTCAGTACGGTTGACCTGGCCATGATTGTAATCCTGGACCTGCTGATCATTCTGGCTGTGGTCCTCATGTACAATCCCTTCCTGGCTGTGGCCTTCGATGAGGAATACGCCGAGGTGCGTAACCTCCGGGTCCTGCTGGTGGATCTTATCCTGTTCGGCGTGATCGCTCTGACCGTCGTGACCATCATCCGGGTCGTAGGGATCGTGCTCATGATCGCGCTGCTCACAATGCCGGCCGCCGTGGGCCAGCTGTTCCACAAGACGGTGAAGGGGATCATGGTCACCGCGTCCGTGATCACGCTGGTCGCCACGGTGAGCGGGTTGTTTATCGCCTATCTCATCAACTTCGCACCCGGCCCCATCATCGTCCTTATCATCTCCTTGATCTATATGGTGAGCATCGGGATCAGCTGGGCGAGAAGCTCTCGCCGCTCGAAAAGCCCCCCTCTTCCCCCCCATTCATCCGGATGATGCCCCGGGACATGGTTGGGATCTGAGTGGCCGCCTAGGCCTGCACGTCGAAGGGCGCAGAAGCCTTCTCCTCTCCGTTCACGACGACCTCGAGGCGGTGAGTCCCCGGGTAATGCTTGCGGGTGGACATGTCTGCGAAGGAGTGCTTGCGCTTGAAGGAGTAGACTCCAGGGGAGTACTGGTTCTCGGTCTGCTTGAAGACCTTCCTGGACTGCTTACCCCGGGCTTTGACATAGGTGATGGCATACTCGAGCCTGACCTTGCCCCCCTCCTGCAGGTGCAGATCATAGGAAAACCTCAGCTCGCTGCCTATCGAGAAAGCCTCGGCTTCGAGGCTGAGGCCCTCGACCCGCATGGACGCAGGATCACTGTAGCCGAAGATCTGGAGGGCCCGCTTGTCGCCTGCCTTGAGCAGCGTCCGGCAGGCGTGCTTGACGATCCTGTCCGTGTCTTCCGACTGCCCGTACCACCGGCCGCAGACCTCCAGCGCGATCTCGGGATTGTCTTTGGAGATGTCGTTCAAGTGGTTGGAGACGCTCCGGCGCACATCCTCGGATTCGTCGTCCTTCAGCTTTTCGAGGAAAGGCAGCATCATACGCGGATCCTTCTTGAAGCGGGGCAGGGCCATGGCCCAGGGGAGACGGGGGCGTGTCCCCTCGCTGACCAGGCGGCGCAGAGTATGGCTCTCGTCCTCGGCCCAGGTCGAGAGAAAGGGCAGAACCCTCTCCGGATCTTTGTCCAGAAAAGGCCGGATGGCCAGCTCACCAGTGATGCGCCTGCTGATGCGGCCCAGGGCCTCCAGGGACCGGTCCCAGTCTTCCATTCCGTACTGCTCGATAAAATCGGGCAGGCACATGGATTCGAAGCCCTTGACGTGAGGGGTGGCCTCCACCAGGACCTCGAGCGCCTCCGGATAGGCGGCGGGCAGGGCCTGCCGCAGACACCGTGTCGTGTGGCTCATCCTGTCCTTCACTTCCTTTCCTTCGAAAGAACCGTCGAACACAAGAGCCTTGAAGCGCTCCGTGTCGAACTCGGGACAGGCCGATTGTATGGCCTCTGCAAAGGCGTCCATGGAATCGGGTGTAAAAAACATGTCTTTGAGTCGTTCTGCCATCGGAATATTCCCCTGTCCGTATAATAAAACAATCCCACACGCCGTTCAACTCTCGAAATAGATTGGAGCGGAGATGGGGTTTGTGGTAAATAATAGGAGGAGGCGAATATGAGTGAAAGGGAACTCCATGTGATCTTTGGGGCCGGGCCCGTGGGCCTGGCCGTGATGGATGAGTTGATAGCTCGGGGGAAGCAGGTCCGGATTGTGTCCCGCAGCGGCCGGGTCGAGGCCCCCAAGGGGATCGAGGTAGAGGGCGGCGACGCCGCAGATCTGGAGTTCACCGAACGCGTCTGTCAGGGCGCTTCTGTGGTGTACAGCTGCTGCAGCCCACCCTATGACAAGTGGGCCGAGCTTTTTCCGCCCCTTCAGAACGGGATCATCGTGGGTGCCGTCCATGCCGGGGCCAGGCTTGTTTCCATGGAAAACCTTTATATGTATGGCGAAACCAGGGGAAAACATCTCACTGAAGACTTGAACTATGACGCGCTCACACGCAAGGGGATGATCCGGGCCCGAATGGCCGAAGAGATCATGTCGGCTCACCAGAGCGGCCGGATCCGGGCGGTCAGCGCCCGGGCCTCCGACTTTTTCGGGCCCAGAGCCTTGCTGGCCGGCATGGGCGACAGGGTCTTCTACCCGGCCCTGGCCGGGAAAAAGGTGCAGGTGCTGGGAGATCCGGACCAGGCCCACACCATGACCTTTGTACCCGACATCGCCCGGGCCCTTGTCTTGCTGGGGGAAAAGGACGAGGCCCTGGGGAAGATCTGGCACATCCCCAGCCCGGAGACCGTGACGGTGCGGGATTTCATCGGACGGGTGTTCGCCGCTGCAGGCAAGAAACCCAAGATCAGCTCCGTCCCCCGCGTCATGGTCAAGCTCATGGGGGCCTTCCTCCCGGTCATGCGCGAGCTCCACGAGATGCTGTATCTGTGGGAAGAACCGTTTGTCGTGGATCACTCCCGATTCGAGAGGGCATTTGGATTTGAGGCAACTCCCCTGGACGAGGCGATCGCCCAGACCGTGGAGTGGTTCCGCTCCCATCCCAAGGCGTGAAGGGACCTAGTGAAAGGCGGTGAACCTGGGGATCCGGCGTGAGATCCGGCCCGCCTTTCTGAGCCGGTTGATCTCCTCTAGCCCCTCTCCCTCACGCGGTGCACCGAACAGATGGTGGATCCGGTAAGTGTGTGCACCCTTGTCCAGCTCGTCCTGCAGGCTCAGCCTGACCACCCTTGCGAAATCCTGCTGATGATAGATCCAGACGACCCGGTTGTTCAGATCGAAGACATTTGAATACTGAGTGTATTTCGAGCTGACTTTTTGGAGGATGCCTCTGAAGTTATCCAGAGCCGGGCTGGGATCCTTTTCCAGGTGAACCGTGGCGGACTTGTACCGCAGGCAGGGGAATCCGCCCATATCCGGGTGATTGGGAAAGAAATTGGTCAGGACCATGATGTCACGATCCTTCCGGATGATATCCAGGTCGCCGTTCTCGTCCGGTCCCCCCAGGATTACCGCGCCTCCCGCGGCGTCAGCAAAGAGGAGCTGGCCCTGCCCCCTCAGGCCGCTGAACTTGAATTCCCGGATCACGGCGATGACATCCTCCACGGTCTTGCATTTGCCCATGATCTTATCCGGGAGGTAGCCCCGGTAATTTTTCTTCTCGGGAGCGAACTTCAGGTTGACCTTGGGGGTTGAAGCCCCATCGAAGCACAGGCCCCGGTCGTTCATCCCGCCCTGCGGCCAGCCGTTGTCATAGCTGAAATACATGTAGCCGAACTTGCCGTCCTGTGCCGGAATGAACCAGACATTGGTCTTTTCATCGCTGAAGTCCTCGTTGTTGCCGAAAAACGTGATCCCCTTGAGCGTGGACATGAAGAACGTGCAGGGACTGACAGACGAGGCTAAGATGAGCAGCGCCGGCAGGAGCAGGAGGGCGGACCAGGCAGGCCGCAAGCCGCGAGAAGGTGAATGGCGCATTTTATAACTCCCGGATATAAAATCGCGGATTTCCTGAGTATTCTTTGCCTGAAGTCATGAAAACTTACTACCTGAAAACTTATCACCGGAGATTTTCAAAGTCAATGCGCTATGAGTTGCCGCTTTACCATTCCCATGAGATGTGATAAATCATTCTATACACTGCGGAAGCATGGGACAATGATCGGAAAGTCCATCTCTCACTATCAGGTCCTGGAGAAGATCGGCCAGGGCGGGATGGGAGTGGTGTACAAGGCGGAGGACACCAAACTGAGACGGGTGGTGGCTCTCAAGTTCCTGCCGCCGGAGCTGACACACGATCCGGGAGCCAAAGCCCGCTTTGTCCGGGAGGCACAGGCTGCGGCCGCCCTGGACCACCCCCACATCTGTACGGTCTATGAGATCGATGAGGCGGACGACAGGATCTTCATCGCGATGGCCTTCATCGCCGGACAGAGCTTGAAAGAGAAGCTTGCGGAAGGTCCTCTCCAAATATCGGAAGCGGTCCGCATCGCATCCCAGGCGGCCGCCGGCATCCAGTCTGCCCATGCCAGGGGCATCGTTCATCGGGACGTCAAGCCCGCCAACATCATGCTGACGGAGAGCGGAGAGGTCAAGGTCATGGACTTCGGCCTGGCCAAACTCTCATGGGGGGCCGACCTGACCCAGACCGCCACGGTCATGGGGACCGCCGCCTACATGTCGCCTGAACAGGTCCGCGGCGAACCTGCCGATAACAGGACTGACATATGGTCGCTGGGGTGCACACTGTATGAGATGCTGACAGGGAAACGTCCCTTCGAGGTCCCGGAGACGCAGGCCGTGTTTCACGCGATACTGAACCGGGAACCAACAGGGCTGCGATCCCTGCGAGCTGAGGTTCCCGATAGATTGAATGTGATCGTCACTCGGTGCATGCAGAAAGATCCCGTGGATCGGTACACCGACCTGAAGCCGATGATCCAGGACTTGGAATCCATTGTTGATACCCGGTCATATCCTGGACCTGCGCCTCCAGCCGAGGAGGTCCCCTCCATAGCCGTGCTGCCGTTCGTCAACATGAGCGCGGACCCGGAGAACGAGTACTTCAGCGACGGCCTGACCGAGGAGCTGATCAATGCCCTCACCAAGATCCCGGGGATGCGAGTTGTGGCCCGAACCTCCTCGTTCGCTTTCAAAGGCGAAAAGATCGATCTCCGCGAGGTGGGCCAAAGGCTGAACGTGGGAACACTGCTCGAGGGCAGCGTGAGGAAGGCCGGTGAACGGATCCGCATCACGGCCCAGCTGATCGATGTGGATGACGGCTATCATATTTGGTCGGAACGCTTCGACCGGAACCTGGAGGACGTGTTCGCCATCCAGGACGAGATCACGGCGGAGATCGTCTCGAGACTCGAGGCCGCCCTGCCCGTACCGCAGCCGGCTCCGCAAGAACGCCCGGCTCTAAAGGTAGAGGCCTATGATCTCTATCTCAAGGCACGGTACTGCTTCAATCAGCTCGGCCCGGATTGGGTCGACAAGACGCTTTCCTTCTACGATCGGGCCATCGAGAGTGATCCCGGTTTCGCCCCGGCCTACGCAGGCAAGGCCGAGGCGCTCATCATGATGGCGACGGGCTTCGATATACTCCCAAGCAGGGAGGCCATGCCCCAGGCCAAGGCGTCGGCTCTCAAGGCCCTGGAGATCGATCCTTGCTTGAGTGAGGCCTATGTTTCCCTGGGCGCCGTGGCCACGTTCCATGAATGGGATCGCCATGCGGCAAAAGAGAATTTCCAGAAAGCCCTCGAGCTCAATACCAACAGCGTCGGTGCCCACCTGTGGAAGGAAATGTACCTCACTCTGCTGGAGCGTCGGTACTCTGAGTCTCTGACGGTTATCGAACGTGCACAGGAGCTGGACCCGCTCAACCTGCTCGTCAAGGTCCGGATCGGCTACTGTTACTATTATCTGAGTGAATTCGACAGTGCCATCGAGGTGTTCGAACAGATTCTCGTACTGGAGCCGAACTTTGTGATCGCATATCACGGCCTCATGGACGCCTACGGCCAGAAGGGCATGTATGCAGAAGCCATCACCGCGGGCGAAAAGGTCGTGGATGCTGGGATCCGGTTCGTCGCCAACCTGGGAGTGCTGGGCTTCTACTATGGCCTGGCAGGCAAAAAAGAGAAGGCCCAAGCGCTCCTGGATGAGCTCCGGGAGCGGTCCCAAAAGGGATATGTGTCAACCTTCTGGATAGGCGCGATCTGTCTTGGGCTCGGGGATGTCGACCGGGCCTTCGAGTGGTTCCAGAAAGCCTATGATGAGCATGACGGCAACCTGGTCTATATCACGATCCCCATACCTTTCAAAGCCATCGTTTCCGATCCCCGTTATTCAGGCTTGCTCAGACAGATGGGCCTCGTGCATCTGTTGCAGGATTGATCCTGCTTTCCGGGCGATCTCGGATTCCCTCTCATGTCTCCCATGGCCTGCACATTGATATGAATGCATGCCGTGTGATATATATTTTCCATCTCGTCTCCGTGAGGTCATGATGCGAAAAATCCGTTGGGAGGATATCTCCCCGTTCCCCTCCAAGATCCGGCCCCTGATGTGTCTGGGAGTCTCTGTCCTGGGGATTGTGATACTGGCATGCTGTTCCACCGGCGGGGGATGGTCCTATCAGAGCGACTGGGAATTCTCCCCGGATGGCCCCTGGGCCGGCCCGGAGCTCTGGGCCAACCGCCTCCAGGACTGGCGCGTGGCAGGGGGACAGCTCGAATGCCTGAGCACGCTTCCGCTGCGAACGGTCCATGTGACCACCCTGCGCCTGCAGGAGAACGGGGGAGCCCTCAAGATCCGTGCGATCATTAGAAAGCTGGCCGGGGAAGATGCCCAAGACTCGGCGGCCGGATTCCTCCTGGGCGCAGGGAAGGACCTGGACTATCGAGCCGCTTCTCTCATCCACCATGCCTATGGACCCCAGGCAGGGCTCTTCGTCGGGATCGACGGCAAAGGTCGTGTCTTCGTGAGGGACCTCGAACACAAGGAAAAATATCTGATCCTCCCTGACCAGGAGACCTTGGGCTGGGATGAGCTCCTGCTGGAGGCCCGCATCTATCAGGAGGACGGCCGGGACATGCTGGGTGTCGTGGGGAGAGATCCGGCCACAGACAAGGCGGTGACGCAGCAGATCGCTACAGCGGCGCCGGCCGGGCGCCTCCAAGGTGGCATCGCACTGGTCTCGCATGCGGGCCCTGAACGGGAAAGCGGCTCCCGGTTCGCCTTCCGGGACTGGCGGGTCTCAGGCTCCCGGCTGCAGAGTTTCCCGGATCGCAATCTGGGCCCGATCGTCACGGCGCTTTTCACGCTGAGCCGCGACACTCTAAAGCTCACGGCCCAGTTCATGCCCCTGTCCCGGAAAGAAAACCAGATAGTAACCCTGTTCATCAAGCCGAACGACTCATGGGAGAAGGCCGGCTCTTCCGAGATCCTGTATCCCTCCTTCACGGCCCCTTTCAGGATCGAAAACTGGCGGTATGACCGAGACGTGCCCTTCCGGCTCGAGTATTTCCTCAACCGGAAGTCGGAACAGAAGTATACACTGGATGGGACCATCAAGCGGGATCCCTTTCACAAGGACTCTCTCACCATGCTCTCCATGAGCTGCGTCAAGCAGGTCGTGAAGCCTTCGCGGAGATCGGGGGGCGGGCTGGACCAGGAAACCTATCCCTGGGATTGGGGCCTCCTGTATCCGCACGCGGACCTCACCGAGCGGCTGCAGAAACACGCTCCGGACGTGCTGTTCTTTGCCGGCGACCAGGTGTATGAAGGGGCGTCCCCCACACGGGCCGACCGGGAGCATGCCTTCCTGGACTACCTCTACAAGTGGTACCTTTGGTGTGTCTCCAACCGGCCGCTGACCACCCGGATCCCGACGCTGGCCATTCCGGACGACCACGACGTCTATCACGGCAACATCTGGGGCGCGGGGGGAAAGGCGACCCCGCCCGGACTGCAGGGAGCAGCCGCCCAGGACCAGGGCGGCTACAAGATGCCCCCCGAGTTTGTCAACATGGTCGAGGCCACACAGACCAGCCACATGCCCGATCCCTTCGATCCTGAACCGGTGGACCAGGGCATCGGCGTGTATTTCACGGAGTGCAACATCGGCGGGCTGAGCCTCGCGGTCGTCGAGGACCGCAAGTTCAAGTCCGCACCCAAGCCCCTGCTCCCCGAGGCACGTATCACCAACGGCTGGGTGCAGAACCCGGACTGGGATGTGAAGCGCCTGAGCCGGATCCCGGATGCTGACCTGCTGGGTGAGCGGCAGCTGCGGTTCCTCGAGCTCTGGGCCGGGGACTGGTCCCACCAGACCTGGATGAAGGCGGTCGTGTCGCAGACCCTGTTCGCCAACGTGGCCACTCTGCCGCAGGATGCCATGAGCGACGGCGTGGTCCCCGGACTGGATATCCCGGAGCCGGGGACATATGTGCGGGGGGACAAGCTGGTCTCCGATTTCGATTCCAACGGCTGGCCGCAGGACGGCCGCGACCGGGCCCTGAGGCTCTTCCGCAAGGCCTTCGCCACCCACATCGTGGGGGACCAGCACCTTGCCAGCACCTGCCAGTACGGAGTGGACGAGTGGCGGGATTCCGGCTATGTGATCGTTTCGCCCGCGACAGGCAACCTCTTTCCGCGTCGCTGGTGGCCGCCCGAGCCGGGCCTGAACCGTGAGCCGGGGAGCCCGGAATACACCGGCGACTTTGTGGATGGATTCGGCAACAAAATTACCGTCTGTGCCGTGGCCAATCCCCGCAAGACTGACAGGCATCCACCAAGGCACCACCAATTGGTTCCCGGTTACAGCATCATCACGTTCCACAAGCGAAGCCGGGAGATCGAGCTCTCCAACTGGCCCTACTGGGCGGACCCGGACAAGGACAGCCCCTTTGACGGCTGGCCCATCCGGATCCATCAGGCCGACAACTATGGCAGGGAGGCCAAAGCCTGGCTGCCGGAGCTTCACATCGAGGGCATGGAGAATCCGGTCGTCCAGATCATCGCGCAGGAGTCGGACGAGGTCGTCTACACGCTGAGGCTGTCAGGATCCGAGTTCCAGCCCAAGGTGTTCGCACCCGGGCTGTACACCGTCCGGGTGGGGGAGCCAGACTCCCGGGATTGGATGTCTTTTGAGGATATCCAAGCCTCGGAATCGAAGGACATCCCTCCCCTGGAGGTCAAGTTCTAGGCCCGCGATCCTTGAACGAATCCCAGTTCAGGATCCGGTGCCGCTTGAGCAGGATGGTCCCCTCGTCCCGGTTCTCTTCCAGCTCGTAGGCAAGCCCGCGCTGGATGACCTGGGGGGCCACATCCGTCACGATCCGGTAGAGATAGACGCCGTCGGGGCCGAATACATCGAGGACCTGGGTGTCACTCTCATCGAGGACGGACCGGAACCTGCGCACATAGAGGCGCCCCCGATCGTCGGTTGTAAGCGAGACAAAATGCGGGCGTGAGGCAGGGAACTGGCATCCCTTCTCCAGTACCTCCTCCGGGATGGTCCGTCCTCCGGCCAGGATGATGTCTCGTATCCTGCCGATGGTCACATCCTTCTCCTGGCGGCTGATGAGAATGGGCGCCTCGTCCTTCTTGATGATCAGGTCCATCCCGCCCTGTTCCGTGCAGCGGTAAAGCGTGTAATCCGCGGTATAGGCGTAGAAGAATCCGCCCTGCGTCCGCCGACCCAGGTACAGGAAGTTGTTGTAGAAGTGCAGGATGACAAAGCGCATGCGGGATCCGTCGCTTTCGTGGTCCGCCGCATCGACATCGGAGAACTCGGCCATGGCGGCCTGTTCCTTCCCCTCGGGATCGAGCTTGACGAGGAGCCGGCGGCGCCCCTCTTCCGTGTTCCGGGTTTCCACACCATAGATCGTGTTATCGGGGGCGATATAGAGATTGATGAGGCGGTGTGTCAGGGGCAGGCTGCTCAGCAGGGTTCCATCGGCCTTGAACCTCTGCAGCTTGTTCCCTCCCAGGGCATATAGGGTCCCATCTGGTGAGATGAAGACCGCAGGCAGGTCCTCGAACTCGCCCGGCCCTTGTCCCTCCTGCCCGATCGTCAGCAGGTGATTACCCTGGGGATCGAATTTCTGGATGCGATAATTCCCCGAGTCCAAGACATACATATTTCCTGCGGGATCCACCTCCAAACTCCGGGCCTCGTGGAACAGGGTGTTTTCGTCGCTTTCGTCGCTGCCCAGCACCAGCTCGGTCTCCAGTTCCCAGGAGATCTCGCCGTAGAGCGGGACATCCGGATTGGATACTGTCCGGATCCCATCCTCTTCAGTGACCGTCCCCTCCCAGGGGCCGCCAGGTCCGTCAGCAGATGTGCAGGATATGAGGAAGCTGAGGATGATTCCGAGAAATAGGATCGCTGTCGTGGTTCTCATTTCGACTCCTTCAGAAAGATAGAGATTGTACCAGAATGTATTACGCCTGACTCCCCTAAAATTGACAATCCGATGCCGCGGCTGGTATCTTTGTAGAAAGGGAGCAAGTCATGAGAATTAGAATTGCATTGTCCATAGGTTTGGCATTCGTGGCATTCACTTTCCTGACTCCGATCATCGGCCAGGACCCGTCAGGCGGGATAAACTGGCCGGGATTCAGGGGACACAGGGCCGCTGGGACCGCCGAGGGTTATGCGACACCTGTGACCTGGGATGTCGAATCGTCTCAGAACATCCTGTGGAAGGCAGAGATTCCCGGCCTGGGACATTCCAGCCCCATCGTCTGGGGTGACAGGATCTTTGTCACCACGGCCGTCAGCGGGATGGAGGATCCTGAGCTCAAGGTCGGCCTCTATGGCAGCATCAATCCCGTTGAAGACGACACCGAACACGAGTTCAAGATTTACTGCCTGGATAAAAATACTGGGAAGACCCTGTGGGAGCGCCTGTCACACAAGGGCGTGCCCAAGGTCAAACGGCACCCCAAGGCCACTCATGCCAACTCGACGCCGGTCACGGACGGGAAGCACGTTTTAGCCTTTTTCGGCTCGGAGGGGCTCTTCTGCTACGACATGGCCGGCAAGCCTCTCTGGAAGAAGGACTTCGGCGTCCTGGACTCGGCCTTCTTCATGGTCCCCACGGCCCAGTGGGGATTTGCCACCTCTCCCGTGATCCACGAGGGTGTCGTCATCATCCAGGCCGATGTGATGAAGGACTCCTTCCTGGCTGCCTTTAAGGTCGCAACGGGTGAGGAGATCTGGCGGATCGCCCGGGGAGACGTGCCCACCTGGAGCACGCCCACGGTCCATGTGGGGGAGAAGGGGACGCAGGTCATCGTCAACGGTTTCAAGCACATCGGCTCCTATGACTTCAAGACCGGTGAGGAGATCTGGAAGCTGAGCCCGGGCGGGGATATCCCCGTGCCCACGCCGGTCGTGGCCCACGGCCTGGTCTTCATCAACGGCGCGCACGGGAAGTACTCGCCCATCTATGCCATCCAGCTGGATGCGGAGGGAGACATCTCCCTGGAGGAGGGCGCCACCTCCAACGAACACATCGTGTGGAGCCTGCGGCGCGGGGGGGCCTACATGCAGACCCCGCTCCTCTATGGGGATTTTCTCTACAACCTGCGCGGCAACGGGGCCCTGGAGTGCTACGATGCCCGGACCGGGGAACGGATCTACAGGGAAAAGGTCGGCGATGCGGCCAGCTTCTCGGCCTCGGCTGTGGCCGCCGACGGCAAGCTCTACCTGCCCAGCGAACAGGGAAACATGTTCGTGGTCAAGGCCGGGAAGGAGTTTGAGCTCCTGGGCACCAACGCCATGAACGACATTTTGATGGCCACGCCCGCGATCTCAGAAGGGGCTCTGTTCATCCGGTCGCACCACTACCTGTTCGCCGTGTCCGAGAAGTGACGCTCTCTTCCCCAGCTGTGTCCTTGACGCGCCCGGGCCGCCACATTATACTAATTCAATAGGTTAAGTGTATTCGGCCTGGATCGGTCACGAGTTTAACACAGGCCTATATACCAGGATGAAAAAAAGGTATCATAAGAGGTTCTTCATCCTGTAGACGAGTTCTCGAGGTGAAAATGATACTGAAAACAGCACTGCATTTCCTGTTGTCTGTCTTTATGCTGCTTTCATCCGCTTTCGCGCAGGTGGATTCCCAGTGGCGGGGCCCGGAGCGCGACGGCATCTATCCCGGAGATAGCCTGCTGGAGGTATGGCCCGAAGACGGCCCCAAGCTCCTCTGGTCCATCGAGGGGCTGGGGGAGGGATATTCTTCCCCGGCCGTGACCCCGGAGAGGATCTATGTGACCGGGCTGACCAAAAGTGAGGGTTTCCTGTACGCGTTCGACCTTGACCGGAAGCCCCTCTGGACCTCCTCCTATGGCCGCGAGTGGAGCGGCAGCCATCCAGGAGCCCGCACCACACCCACCGTGGTCGGGGACCGGATCTACATCATGAGCGCCTTCGGACGGGTGGTGTGTTTCGATGAGGCCGGCGAGGAAGTGTGGTCCCGTGACCTGGCCGCCGATTTCGGGGCCCGGAACCTCCAGTGGGGGATGACGGAATCCCTGCTGGTGGACGGCGACCGCCTCTTCTGCACCCCGGGAGGCCGCAGAGTCACGGTCGCTGTTCTCGACAGGAACACGGGCGAAACCCTGCTGGAGGTCAAGGGGAAGGGTGAGACATCCGGCTACTGCTCGCCGCGGATCGTGCAGCACGGCCAGAGACGCATCCTCATCACCATGACAGAGAGCTCCGTGGTCGGCCTGGACGCCGATACCTGCGAATTCCTGTGGAGCCAGTCTCACGTCACTGACTACAACGTCAATGCCAATACCCCGCTTTTTTTTGAGGGAGACCTCTTCACGATCAGCGGCTACGGGACCGGAGGACAGATGTTCCGGCTTTCAGAGGACGGGAGCACAATCCAGCGGGTCTGGAAGCAGGGCAACATCGACAGCCAGATGGGGGCGGCGGTCCTGGTCGACGGCCAGATCTACGGCTCCGGCCACAACCGCAGGGGTTGGCACTGCGTGAACTGGGGGACCGGGAAGATGATGTATTCCGCCCGGAAGATCGGGAACAAGGGGAACCTCATCTTTTCAGACGGGATGCTCTACTGCTACAGCGAGCGGGGAGACGTCGCTCTGGTAAGGCCGGATCCCGAGGCGTTCGATATCGTGAGTTCGTTCCGCATTGATAAGGGCTCCGGGCCGCACTGGGCCCACCCCGTGATCAAGGACGGCCGCCTGTATGTCCGGCACGGTGAGGTGCTGATGGTGTTCGACATATCTGCCCGTTGACTGCTGCCGCAAGATGAGTGACAAGAGCCTCAACCTCGCTGCCACGATCGGTGCCGTCTGTCTCGGGCTGATCCTCCTGGGCTGGTGGCTCCTGCACGATCCGGTCCGGACTTTCAGCGAGAACCTCCCTGGGGGGGACAATCGGCCGGAGGGGTATGTCAGCGGGGCCGCCGAGGCAGACATCGGATCCTTCTTCGCCGGATTCGACGGCGTCCCTTCTCAGATCCAGGCCGGCTGGCCCCGTTTCCGGGGGCCGGACTTTGACAACATCAGCAAGGAGACAATTCCCCTGGCCGAGCGCTGGAGTGCGGCGGGCCCTCCCGTCCTGTGGTCCGTGGACCTGGGTGAGGGGCATGCCGGGCCCGTGGTCTCCCATGGACGTGTCTACCTGCTGGACTATGACGAGGAGGAACGGGCGGACATCCTGCGCTGCTTTTCCCTGGATGACGGGCGGGAGATCTGGCGGCGGGGGTACGCGCTTTTCATCAAGCGGAACCACGGGATGTCCCGTACCATCCCAGCGGCCACAGAGAAATATGTCGTGACCATCGGGCCCAAGTGCCACGTCATGTGTGTGGATGCGGAGACCGGCGACCTGAGGTGGGGGATCGACCTGATCCAGGAATACGGAGGCGAGATCCCGCTGTGGTACACGGGACAGTGCCCACTGATCGACGGCGACACCGCCGTCCTGGCCGTGGGGGGCAAGGCGCTGCTCGTCGGCGTGGACTGTGAGACGGGCGATATCGTCTGGCAGACTCCCAATCCTCAGGAATGGCTCATGTCCCACTCCTCAGTATTGCCGCACACGGTCCTGGGCCGGAAGATGTACGTGTACTGCGCGATCGGCGGGATCCTGGGCGTGTCTGCTGAGGAGGGGAGCCGAGGAGAGGTTCTGTTCTCTACAGACACATGGAATCCGAATGTCGTCGCCCCCTCGCCCGTCTACCTGGGGGACGGGCGCTTTTTCATCACGGCCGGGTACGGTGCGGGCAGCATCCTGATCCAGCTCCGGGAAGATGGGAGCGGCACCTACTCGGTAGAGACGCTGCAAACCCTGAAGCCGAGTGAGGGAATGGCCTCGGAACAGCAGACCCCGGTCTTCTATGACGGCCATCTTTTCTCCATCCTTCCCAAGGATGCCGGCCCGCTGCGCAGCCAGCTCGTGTGCTGCCGTCCCGATGATCCCGCTACTTTCGTGTGGACGAGCGGCAAGACCAACCGCTTCGGCCTGGGTCCCTACCTGGTCGCAGACGGCAAGATATTTGTGCTGAGCGACGACGGTGTGCTCACGGTGCTGCGGGCGAGCACACGGGAATACAGCCAACTGGCGCAGGCCAAGGTGCTTCCTGGAGTGGATGCCTGGGGGCCCATGGCCCTGGTGCAGGGGCGGCTGCTCCTGCGGGACTCCCACCGCCTGGTCTGTATCGATGTGAGGGCCCGTTAGCACAGCAAGGAACAGAAACGCCAGGTAAAAGAATGGGAGAAGAAAGGAATCCGAAAGACCGGCTGCTGAAGGCGATCGTCATCGCCGTCTCGGTCGCGGGGATCCTCTACTTCGGGATCCGAGCCGTGACGGACAGATCCAGTGAGGGAGGAGAAAATCCCTTTGCCTACGATATCGAGAGCTACAAGCGGAGCGGGTCGGATCTGGTTCGCTATGCCGAAGTCCCGGGCATAGAGCTTCCTTTTGCCCAGGCCTATGCGCTCGCCGTGGGGCCCGAGGATGGTCTGTATGTGTCGGGGGAGGAATCCATTCTCGTCTTCGACAGCGGGGGCGCTCAGAGGTCCGAGATCGCCGTATCTGGGAAAGCCTGGTGCCTGGCCGTGGATGGCAGCGGCGACCTCTATGCCGGCATAGACGATCATGTCGAGGTCTTTGACCGGGATGGAGTCCCTAACGTTGTATGGGATTCTCTAGGAGAGGAGGCTATCCTGACGTCCATCGCCCTGGGCGGCGATTATGTTTATGTGGCCGACGCGGGCCAGCGCATCGTGTGGCGGTTCGATCGGACCGGGAGGCGGCCTCAGAGGATCGGGGACAAAGATGATGCTCTGGACATCCCGGGCTTCGTGATCCCGAGCCCGTATTTCGATGTGGCGGTCGATCCGGACGGATTCCTCTGGGCGGCCAACACCGGGCGGCATACACTCGAGAATTACACGCGGGACGGGGGCCTGAGGTCATCCTGGGGGGAGTTCTCCATGGAGATCGAGGGCTTCTGCGGGTGCTGCAATCCCAGCCACTTCGCCATCCGTGAGGACGGTGCGTTCGTGACCAGCGAAAAGGGGATACCCCGGATCAAGGTCTACGACCGGTTGGGTCGGCTGGCCTCGGTCGTGGCCGGGCCGGACAGCTTCGATGAGGGCACGGTGGGCCTGGACCTGGCGCTGGACTCTGCACAGCGGGTCCTCGTCCTGGATCCTGCCCGCCGGGCGGTCCGCATCTTTGTCGCCATGGAGGACACGGAATGAGGCGAAAAGAAAGAGTGACCTATGCGAGATAAACACGATTCCGGTTCCGGGAACCGGAGGGATTTCTTGAAGGCCGGGCTGCGGGCCTGTGCTTTGGGAGGGCTCGCGCTCACCGGGACCGTTCTGGGGCTGAGG
Source organism: uncultured bacterium (assembly GCA_965533275.1). Taxonomy (GTDB): domain Bacteria; phylum Acidobacteriota; class Aminicenantia; order Aminicenantales; family Aminicenantaceae; genus JAUXEH01. The sequence continues at coordinate 88,608 of CBESWG010000006.1, read as the reverse complement.
ACGGCCTCGCATGATGCCGGATCTTCGGGCTGCGCGCTCGAGCTGCCCTGCCGCCGCTGCCGGCTGCTGGCTGGATGCTCCGAACCCAGGGCCACCCGGATCAAGGAAGAAGACGAAACGGCAGTCGGTAAGCCGGCCCCCCCGGAAAGGAAGGAGACACAGTGATCAAGCGCAAGCCCCTCGATGTCCTCCGCCGGAGGGAATTCCTCTGGAAAGGCCTGAACACCCTGGCCGGTCTCTCGCTGGCCGGGATCGCCGCGGGCCTCTTGGGGAAATCTTCCCGCGAAGAAATGGTCTGGCAGCTGGATCCGGCCATCTGCATTCAGTGCGAGAAATGTTCGGTCAACTGCGTGCTGCCGCATTCCGCGGTCAAGTGTGTCCATTCCTACTCGATGTGCGGTTACTGCGACCTCTGCAGCGGCTATCTGCAGCCCGGAACCAAGGACCGGGACACCGGCGCGGAAAGCCAGCTCTGCCCCTCCGGAGCCATCAAGCGGACCTTCGTGGAGGATCCCTATTTTGAGTACACCATCGATGAGGAGCTGTGCATCGGCTGCGGCAAGTGTGTGAAGGGCTGCAACTCCTTCGGCAACGGCTCGCTCTACCTGCAGGCCCGTCACGACCGCTGCCTGAACTGCAATGAGTGCTCGATCGCGCGCTCCTGCCCCTCCCAGGCCTGGAAGAGGGTCCCTGCCGGCCGGCCCTACAACCTGCGCGGGGACGAGAGCAGCCGCTTCCTGGGGAGCTGACCATGCGAATGCAGATAAGGATCGCAGGGGCCTTCTTACTCCTGTTCCTTCTCTGTCTCCCGCTCCTGAGCCAGTCCCCTCAGGTCCAGGAGCGGTTCCCCAAGCCCGATTTCCAGACGGATTACACGCGTCCCGACCTGAACACACCCCTGCCCCGCGCGCAGGCCCTGGAATACCTGGACCTGATCGTACTGCTTGCCGCCCTGGTCCTTGCCACCTATTTTGCGCACAAACTCCGCTCGCGCCGCCTGCTTTTTGTCCTTATGGTCTTCTGCCTTGCGTATTTCGGCTTCTTCCGGAAGGGCTGCGTCTGTTCCGTCGGTGCCGTCCAGAACATCGGCCTGGCCCTCTTTGATTCGGCCTACGCCGTCCCCCTGTCTGTCATCCTGTTCTTCCTGCTGCCGCTGGGATTCGCCCTGTTTTTCGGACGCACCTTCTGCGCGGCCGTGTGCCCCCTGGGGGCGGTCCAGGACGTGATGGTACTCAAGCCGACCCGGGTCCCGGCCTGGCTGGCCGAGGTCCTGGGTGTCCTGCCCTACCTCTATCTGGGGTTGGCCGTTCTGTTCGCCGCCACGGGCACGGGATTCATCATCTGCCGGTACGATCCCTTTATCGGTTTCTTCCGGTTTGGTGCGAGTTTCGACATGATCCTGCTGGGCGCAAGCATCCTGCTGCTGGGCACTGTCGTGGCGCGCCCCTACTGCCGCTTTCTGTGCCCCTACGGAGTGCTGCTCGGATGGATGTCCCGCATCTCCCGCAGGCATGTAAAGATCACACCCTCTGAGTGCATCAACTGCCGGCTGTGTGAGGAGTCCTGTCCCTTCGGGGCCATCAAAAGGGCCAACGAAGCGCCCCCACAGGAAAGCCGGAATAACCAGGTCAAGCGGCTGGCCGTCCTGATTCTCCTGCTTCCGGTCCTGACAGCGGGCGGCGGCTGGATCGGCTCGCGGCTGCATGTGCCCCTGTCCAGGGCGCATGTGACCGTGTCCCTGGCTGAAGACATCATGGCCGGCGAGCCTGGGCACCCCTCGGACCTGACCGACCCGATCACGGCCTTCCGCGCATCGGGCAAGCCCATCTCTGAGCTTTATGCCGAGGCGGGGATCATCCAGAGGCGGTTCCGGACGGGCGGCTGGTTCTTCGGCGGTTTCATCGGGCTGTTCCTGGGATTAAAGATGATCAGCCTGTCAACACGCCGCCGGCAGCTCGAGTATGACGTGGACACGGGGAACTGCCTCAGCTGCGCCCGCTGTTTCCTCTACTGTCCTTATGAACAGGAACGGCGCGGCCTGATCGGACCGGAAGAGCTGGAGGAGATCAAGGCCCGGGCCGGAGAAAAAACGAAAGGCGAGCCCCCCGTGGACGTCAAATAGAAGAGGATCATGGATACGCGTATACCCAAACCGAATGTCCCGTTCCCATGGATGTATTTCATCGCCCGCAGGGTGGCGGTGGTGGCCGTGTTCTGCGCCGCCATCCTCAGCCTCCTGCTGATCGCCAACTTCATACAGACCAAGTCGGTCGATCCCCTGAACTCAGAGGCTATCGCACAGCTCATGCAGCAGCTTCAGGACGATCCCCGGAACCAGGCCCTGAAGGAGCAGATCCGCGCGCTCGACCTGCTGGCCAGGCGGGCCTATTTCACGCATCAGTGGCAGCTCCGGACCGGCGGATATCTGTTGTTTGCCTTCGTATTGGTCTTTCTGATCGCCTTCAAGTACATGAGCTCGTTCCGGACCTCCCTGCCGGACCTGAAGGAGGGCCCCCCGCCGGACGACACCTGGGAAAACAAGCTGCTCTCCCGCCGAACAATTATGGTGGGCGGGCTGGGGCTGTTCCTCCTGGCCTTTGTGCTGGGGCTCCTCTCCCAGAGCGACCTGAAACGCATCGGAGTGCCGGGGGCCAGGGGAGGAGCGGGATCCGGTGACTATGCCAGCCTCAAAGAGATGCGCAAGAACTGGCCGGGCTTCCGCGGCCCCGAGGGTATCGGGATCGCCTATCACACGGACGTGCCCACGGACTGGGACGGGGCAGAGGGCCGGAACATCGTCTGGAAGACCCCCATCCCCCTTCCCGGCTACAATTCCCCCATAATCTGGGGCAAGAAGGTATTCCTCTCCGGGGGGGACCGTGAGAACCAGGTGGTCTACTGCCTCGACGCCGACTCGGGTAAGATCCTGTGGGAGGCTGCGGCGAACGACATCCCGGGATCTCCCGAGCAGCGGCCGCGCCCCACCGAGGACACTGGATTTGCCGCGCCCACCATGACGACCGACGGGCAGCGCGTGTTCGCGCTGTTTGCCACAGGCGACGCCGTATGCCTGGATTTCGAGGGAAAACGGATCTGGGGCCGGAACCTCGGCGTACCCGAGAACCACTACGGGCATTCCTCCTCCCTGATCACCTATCAGGACCTGCTCCTTGTCCAGTTCGACCAGAACATCGGGGGCCGGCTCCTGGGGCTGCAGTCCGCCACCGGGAACCTGGTCTATGATGCTCCGCGGGACGTGGAGATCTCGTGGGCCTCGCCGATCGTTGTCGACACCGGGAGCCGTACAGAGGTCATCCTCAACTCGAATCCCTTTGTGATGGGACACGATCCCCGTACCGGACAGGAGCTGTGGCGTGTTCGCTGTATGCAGGGGGAGATCGCCCCCTCGCCGGCCTACAGTGAGGGCATGGTCTTCGTGGTCAACGAATACGCCCGCCTGGCCGCTGTCCGGCTCGGGCCGGAGCCTGAGATCGCCTGGGAGCACATCGACGACCTCTCGGAGGTCTCCAGCCCGCTCGCAGCCAACGGGCTGTTGATCATGCCGGCAAGCTACGGCACGGTCACGTGTCTGGATGCCGTGACCGGTGAGAGTTACTGGATCGAGGAATATGATGAGGGATTCTATTCCTCTCCGATCCTGGTGGGAGACAAAGTGTACCTCATGGACATGGCAGGAGTGACTCACATCTTCCTGGCCGCCGAGGAATTCCAGTCGATCGGCCGCTGTGAGCTGGGGGAGAGGGCCATGACCATCCCGGCCTTCATGCACGGCCGCATCTATATCCGAGGGGAGGAACACCTGTTTTGCATCGGGGAATGAGCCCGCCCCTTTAACAGCCCAGGACGAGAACAATGGATACGGATACACAGAGCAAAACACAGGATGCCTCGATCGACCTGAAGCAGGTCGACCGGATCGTCTCGGAGATCGGGACCGAGGCCGGGAAGGTCATCCCCATCCTGCATGCCGTCCAGGACGTTTTCAACTATCTCCCCGAGCCCGCACTCCGCAGGGTATGTGAGCTCACGGAGATCACCCCCTCCGACATCGTCGGGATCTCCACCTTTTACTCCCAGTTCCGGCACTCTCCCGCAGGGAAGCACATCATCCAGGTCTGCACCGGGACCGCCTGCCACATGAAGGGCGCGGAGCTGGTCTACGACGCCTTCGGACGCGAGTTGAAGCTCGAGGGCGCCGGGGACACGGATCCGCAGGGATTGTTCACCCTCCAGCGTGTGGCCTGCCTGGGCTGCTGCACGATCGCTCCGGTCGTCCAGATCGACAGCGTGACCTACGGGCATGTCCAGTCCGATGCCGTGTCCCACATCCTGGAGGACTTCCTCCAGCAGCAGGGCAAGGGCCGGGACTCGGGAAACGGCAGAAAGGAGATCCCGCTCGCGGCCGGGGAGATCCGGGTCGGCTTGGGGTCATGCTGCGTGGCCAGCGGGAGCGAGCGGGTCCAGCAGGCACTGGAGAGGAGTTTTGTGGAGACCGGGATCCAGCCACGGATCAAGCGTGTGGGATGCGTGGGCATGTGTCACCGTACGCCCCTCCTGGAGGTCTGCCTCCCGGACCAGGAGCCGGTCCTGTATGACAAGGTCCGGCCCGAGGACGTGAAAAAGATCGTCCTCAGGCACTACAAACCCAGGGGGCTGCGTCACCGGATCCGGAACGCGGCCTACGGCCTCATTGAGGACCTGTTCGTCGATCCGCCAGAAAACGGATTCTCGCGCCATCCCCTCCACCCGCGCGATCCCAACATCGAAGCCTTCCTGGGGAGGCAGCGGCACATCGCCACCGAGCATTCTGGCCAGATCGATCCCCTGGACCTGGACGAGTATCGGAAGCGGGGGGGATTCCAGGCGCTTGAGACCTGCCTGACCGGATCGCCCTCCCCGGACATCGTGGAAATGATCCGGGAGAGCGGGCTGCGGGGCAGGGGTGGCGCCGGATTCCCAACCGGCGACAAGTGGGAGATCGTGCGCAGGGCCGACGGCGACTTGAAGTATGTCATCTGCAACGGCGACGAGGGAGACCCCGGCGCCTTCATGGATCGCATGATCCTCGAGTCTTATCCCTTCCGGGTCATCGAGGGCATGACGATCGCCGCCCGGGCCGTGGGGGCCCATGAAGGATATTTCTACATCCGGGCCGAATATCCCCTGGCCGTGCAGCGGGTCCGCGCGGCGCTCACCATGTGCCGGGAGAGCGGGCTTCTGGGTGAGGACATCCTGGGGAGCGGATTCTCGCTGCAGCTGGACATCATGGAGGGAGCGGGAGCCTTCGTGTGTGGGGAGGAAACCGCGCTCATCGCCTCGCTTGAGGGGAGGCGCGGCAATCCCAGCTTCCGGCCTCCCTATCCCGCCCAGGCGGGCCTGTGGGGGCTACCCACCCTGGTCAACAACTGCGAGACGTTGGCCACGGTCCCCTGGATCCTGCGCAACGGGATCGAGAGCTATACCCGCCTGGGAACGGAGCAGAGCAGGGGCACCAAGGTCTTTTCCCTGGCGGGCAAGGTCGCCCGGGGAGGGCTGATCGAGGTCCCCATGGGCATCTCCATCCGCGAAGTCGTGGAGGAGATCGGCGGCGGGATCGAAAACGAGCGGGAGTTCAAGGCCGTACAGATCGGCGGCCCGTCCGGGGGTTGTATCCCGGCAGCGCTCTCGGACACCCGGATCGATTTCCAGGATTTGACCAAGGTCGGGGCCATGATGGGATCGGGCGGCCTGCTGGTCATGGACGAGACCGACTGCATGGTGGATATCGCCCGTTATTTCTTGACCTTCACCTGCAGCCAATCCTGCGGGAAGTGCACGTTCTGCCGCATCGGCACCCGGCACATGCTCTACATCCTGGAGAAGATCTGCGCGGGGGAGGGGAAGCCGGAGGACCTCGAGAGGCTGGAGCTGATCGCGTCCCAGACCCGGCAGGGAAGCCTCTGTGGGCTGGGCAGGACGGCCCCCAATCCCGTGCTGACCACACTCAAGTACTTCCGGGAGGAGTATGAGGCGCACCTGCAGGGGACCTGTCCTGCGAAGCGCTGCAAGGACCTGATCACCTACACCATCACCGACCGCTGCATCGGCTGCACCATCTGTGCGCAGAAGTGTCCGGCCAATGCCATCCCCCTCATTCCATACCAGCAGCACGAGATCTTCCAGGACAGCTGCATCAAGTGCGGCACCTGCCGCCAGGTGTGTCCCACCGAGGCGGTGGAGGTCTCATGAGCGCCGTCACCCTGACCCTCGACGGCCGGGAGGTCCGGGTGCCCCTGGGGAAGACCATCCTCGAAGCCGCCGGGGAGTTGGGGATAACGATCCCCACTCTCTGTCATTTGGACGGAGCCGAAAAGTTCACGTCCTGCATGATCTGTGTCGTGCATGAGACCGAAACGGGCAGGCTCCTCCCGGCCTGTTCCGCCCCCGCCCAGGATGGGATGCGGATCGAGACCGGGGGTGAGGCCGTGCAGGATGCGCGCCGGCATGCCCTGGCGTTCCTCCTGAGCGAGCATGTGGGGGACTGCCAGGCCCCCTGCCAGAGGGCCTGCCCCGCACACATGGATATCCCCCGCATGATCCGACTGATCAGGGATGGCCGGACCGAGGAAGCCCTGCAAACGGTCATGGACGACATCGCATTGCCTGCGGTCCTGGGGCGCATCTGCCCCGCGCCCTGTGAGAAGGCCTGCAAGCGCCGGTTCCATGACGATCCGGTCTCGATCTGCCTGCTCAAGAGATACGCCGCCGATGTGGATCTGGCGCGGGATTTTCCCTTTCGCCCCGAACCGCTGCAGCGCGCCCCCGGCTCTGTGGCCATCGTAGGGGCGGGGCCGGCCGGGTTGGCGGCCGCCTTCCACCTGGCCCGGGCCGGGCAGGCCTGCATCGTCTATGACCGAAATCCCGAGCCCGGGGGGATGCTGCGGTACGGCGTTCCCGAAGACGAACTCCCCAGATCCGTACTGGACGCAGAGATCGCACGGATCGCCGCGCTGGGTGTGGAATTCCGCCAGGGTCAGGTCCTCGGAGAAACACTCGACCTTAAGGAACTCCGGGATTCCCATGGCGCCGTGCTCCTGGCGCTGGGGGCTCTGGACTCAGATGCCCTGCCCCCCACGTTGCGGCTCGAGCGTACCTCGCGAGGATTGAAAGCCGACAAGGCGACCTTCGAAACCTCTCAGCCCGGCGTGTTCGCCGGAGGGAGCGTCGTCACTCCCTCCCGGATGGCCATCCGGGCTGAGGCCCAGGGAAAGGCCATGGCATCATCCGCGCTTTTGTACTTGGATTCCAAGCCGTTGACCGGGCCCCCCAGGCGGTTCAATTCCGTGATGGGGAAACCCCGGGCGGGGGAGATGGAGGAGTTCTTCAAGGAAGCGGAGCCTGGCGGCCGCCTGATCCCCGGTAGTGGGCCCAGCAGCGGCTTCCTGGAACAGGAGGCCAGGGAGGAGGCCGGCCGCTGCCTGGGCTGTGACTGCCGCAAACCCGATACCTGCATGCTGAGAGAGTACGCTGATGTCTACCGGGCCTCTCCGCTCCCGTTTCCCGCTGAGGAGCGGATGGGATTCGAGAGGATCGTGCAGCACGACCTCGTCATCTACGAGCCTGGGAAGTGCATCCGCTGCGGCCGCTGTGTCAGGCTCACTAAAAAACATGGAGAGGAGCTTGGCCTGACCTTCGTGGGGCGCGGGTTTGAAGTCCGGGTCGAGACGCCGTTCCACGAGCCCCTGCAGCGCGGGCTGGCCAAAGCGGCATCCGAGTGCGTGGCTGCTTGCCCTACGGCCGCCCTGGCCTGGAAGGATCGAGAGAGGTCGGATCATGTCTAAAACGAGAGTCCTGCTCCTGGCTGTATGTGTCTTGGCCCTGCAGTTCGCCTGTTCCACACCTCAGGAGAAAACCGGGAAGGCCATGGGAGATATCGAAGGTGCCAGTTGGCCGATCTTCCGCGGCGACGCCGCCATGTCCGGCCTCGCACGGGACCCGATCCCGGACTCGCTGGACCTGCTGTGGTCCTTCGATACCGGCGCCGTGATCGTCTCCTCACCCGTGATCGGCCTGGGGAAGATCTACATCGGATCCACCAACGGGAGAGTCTTTGCGCTGAGTTTGGGGGACGGCCGCAAGGTGTGGGAATTTTTGTCCAATGACGACATCGAGGCCTCGCCGCTCCTCCTGGGGGATTCCATCTTCATCGGGAACCTCAGCGGGGAGCTCTTCTCGCTTGATGCCGAAACAGGAGAAGAGCAGTGGAGGTTCAAGGCTCAGAATTCCATCTATGGGTCCGCCAACTGGTCTCCGGCCCCTGATGGTTCGGGCGACGATATCTATGTCGGCAGCTATGACAACCGGGTGTACAGCCTGGACGCCGCCACAGGGGAACTCAACTGGAGCTACGAGACCGACAACTACATCAACGGGGCTCCCGCCACAGACGGCCGGCACGTGATCTTCGGCGGGTGTGACGAGATCCTGCATGTGATCTCGACCGCGGACGGGACCAAGCTCGGCGAGGTCTGGGCCGGATCCTACATCCCCGGCTCCGCCGCCCTGATCGATGGGCGGGCCTATCTGGGTCACTACGACAACAAGCTGGCCTGCATCGATATCGCAAGCCAGAGCATCGTCTGGGAATACGAGGACAAGCAGCACGGCGGCGCCTTCTTCGCGTCCCCCGCCGTGGGCCGGGACCGCGTGGTCATCGGGTCGCGTGACGAGTTCCTGCACTGCATGGACCGGGAGACCGGGGCCCCGATCTGGACATTCCGAACGCGCCACGAGATCGACGGGTCGCCGGTCATTTCCGGCGGCAAGGTCGTGTTTGGATCCATCGACGGCTGGCTCTATGTTGTCGACCTGAAGGACGGCCGGGAACTCTGGTCCTATGAGATCGGCGCCGCCATCCTCAGCAGCCCTGCCGTGGCCGGCGGATTCGTGGCCATCGCGGCCGAGGACGGCCGACTGTATATTTTTGGAGAAACAAAATAATGAAGATCGCATACATCACACCCGGTTCGGGTGACAACTTCTACTGCCAGAACTGCTTCCGGGACGAAGAACTGCTCACCGCGATGCTGGTCCTCGGTCAGGACGTCCGCAAGATCCCGATGTATCTTCCCTCGGGATACGACCATATCGGCGTGCCGGGCACACCGGTATTCTACGGGGCCATTAACCTCTATCTGCGTGAGAAGATGCCCCTCTACCGGCACGCGCCCTCCTGGTTGGAGCGGGCGTTTGATTCGCAATCCATGCTCCGGTATGCGGCCAAGAAATCCGGTTCGACCAGCGCCTCGGGACTCGAGGGCATGACCATATCCATGCTCCACGGAGAAGAGGGGCGGCAGGCGGCAGAGCTCGATAACCTGATCCAGTACCTGCATGACGAGATCAAGCCGGATGTGGTCCACCTGTCCAATGCGCTGCTCCTGGGACTGGCCCGAAGGATCAAGCACGACGTCGGTGCCCGGGTGGTGTGTTCCCTGCAGGATGAGAATGAGTGGGTCGATGAGATGGATGGGAGCCAGCAGACTGTCGTTTGGAGCCTGATGGGCGAGAAGGCCAAGGATGTGGACCTCTTCGTCGCCACCAGCCGCTACTATTCCGAGAAATCCCAGGGGGAGCTTGAGATCCCCGAGGAGCGGATCGCCGTCATCAACGGCGGGATCAACCTCCAGGGCTATGAGCGCTCAGAACTGCCCTTCGATCCCCCGGTGCTAGGGTATCTCTGCCGGATGTCAGAATATTTTGGACTGGGGATCGTGGTTGACGCCTTCCTGGAACTGAAACAGGATTCCCGTTTTAAGGATCTGAGGCTGCATCTGGCCGGTGGATATACGGGGCTGGACAAGCCTTTTGTCGATCGGCAGGTCGCCAGGATAACGGAGCAGGGCTGGAAGGACGACATGAAAATCTTCCGTGAGTTCGACAAAAAAAACCGGATCCCCTTCCTGAAGTCCCTGACGCTGCTCTCCGTGCCCGTCCCCAGCGGAGAGGCCTTCGGCGCTTACCAAGTGGAGGCCCTGGCGGCCGGGGTGCCGGTTGTCCAGCCAGATGTGGGGTGTTATCCGGAATTTGTTGCTGCCACTCAGGGGGGCATGATCTTCAGGCCGAATACAGGGGAAGCCTTGGCGGAGGCGGCCGCCTCCCTGCTCCAGGACCCGGAACGCGTGAGGCAGATGGGGGAGAAGGGCCGCAATGCCGTGATGGCCGACTATTCCATGGAAGACATGGCCAAGAACATCCTGGGCCTCTATGAAAAGATCCTAAACAAGGGGGAGTAAACGGGACAATGGAAATGCTGCTGGAACTGCACGACATCACCAAACGATTCAGGCATCCCTCCCGCGAGGAGGAAGTCTCGGTCCTCGATGGTCTTTCGCTGGAGATCGCGGCCGGAGATGCCATCGCCGTGGTCGGCCCCTCGGGTTCGGGGAAGAGCACCCTACTGAACATCATGGGCGCCCTTGACCGGCCCACGAGCGGCACGGTCAGGCTGCAAGGGGAAGACCTGTCCCAGATGGGGGATCGGGAACTCTCCCGCATCCGGAACCGGGAGATCGGTTTTGTGTTCCAGCTCCACTACCTGCTCCCTCATCTCACGGTCCTGGAAAACGTCCAGGTGCCCTCCCTGCCGCTGGGGCCGGAGGCGAACCGAGCGGAGGTGCGTGGTCGTGCCGTTGAGCTCTTGGAGCGGATCGGGCTGGGAGAGCATCAGGATCATTTCCCGGCTCAGCTGTCGGGCGGTGAGCTCCAGCGCGTGGCAGTCGTGAGGGCCCTGATCAACCGTCCCAGGCTCCTGCTGGCCGACGAACCGACGGGCTCCCTCGACTCGAAGTCCTCGCAAAACCTGGGGGAGATCCTGGTGCAGCTGAACCGGGAGGAAGGCACAACCCTGGTCGTGGTCACCCATTCCGAAGAGCTGGCGGGACTCATGGATCCAGTGTATATGCTTGCGAATGGCAAACTGGAGAAGACTGGCCGGACATGAATACCTGGACTCTGGTGCGCCGCAGCCTCGCTTTCAACCGTAGGGGACATCTCTGGGTGGTGCTGGGATGTGCCGTGAGCACGGCCATCCTGGTCGGTGCACTGGTCGTGGGGGATTCCGTGCGCCACAGCCTCCGCCAGCTCGTGTTCCACCGGCTTGGCCGCATCGAGGTGGCGATGGTTTCGGGGGACCGCTTCTTTCGGGCCGAGGTTGCGGATGAATTGGCCTCCAAGCTGGGAACGGAGGTCGCCCCGGTGCTCCTGGCCCGGGGGATGGCCAGCGCCCAGGGAGGCCGGCAGAGGGTCAACACGGTCCAGGTCGCGGGCGTGGACGGACGTTTCGGTGTCCTGGCCGGGGCCGCGGGGCGCTATGCGCAACTCCCTCCCGACGAGATCCTGCTGAACAGCCATCTGGCCTCCAGGTTGGATGTGGAGGCGGGTGACGAGATGGTGCTCAGGATCGAAAACCTCGAGTCCATGCCCCGGGACGCCCCGCTCGCTCTTGACAGCGATACCAGCGTGGCCCGGCGGCTCCGGATCAGGGCCGTGGTCACAGACTCTGAGTTCGGCCGGTTCAACCTCCGGGCCGACCAGGTGGCCCCCCTCACGGCCTTTGTTTCCTTGAGCTTCCTGTCGCGAGAGCTGGGGCTCGAGGGCCGGGCCAATACGCTGTTGGTCGCGGAGAGGGCCGGAGATCCCCTCGCTCTCGAGGAGATCGAGGCAAGCTTCGCTCAGGCCTGGACCCTGGATGACGCGGGACTCTATCTCAAAACACTGGGGGATAGGGGCATTCTTGAGCTGAGGTCATCCCGCATCTTCCTGGATCCGGCCGTGGCCCACGCCGCGGAAGGATTGGATCCTGAGGCCGGCAGCGTCCTCACATATTTCGTGAACGAGATCCGCGGCAAAGAGACCACGACTCCATACTCCTTTGTCTCCGCTCCGGGCTCTCCCATCGTGCCCCCGGCCATGGCAGACGACGAGATCCTGGTCAATTCTTGGCTGGCCAATGACCTGAATGTGGGCGCAGGGGATCGGGTGGAGCTTTCCTATTATGTGCTGGGCCCGAACCGCAATCTGGAAGAAGAAAAGTCTTCGTTTTTAGTTCGCAAGGTGGCCCCGCTGGAGGGGATCTATGCGGACCCGGACCTCCTGCCCGATTTTCCCGGACTGGCCCGGATCGAGAGCACGCGTGACTGGAGGCCCGGCATTCCCATAGATCTGGACCGCATACGGCAGAGGGACGAAGAGTATTGGGAAGACTTTCGCGGCACACCCAAGGCCTTCGTCACAGCCGCGGCCGCGCGGCGGATGTGGGCCAACCGATTCGGCGAGGTCACGGCGGTTCGTTTCCCCTCCGGAGACAAGGCGTTATTGGAACGCGCATTGAAGGATGCGCTCTCTCCGGCCCAGCTCGGATTCATCTTCCGGGAGGTCCGGGCGGAGGGCCTCCGGGCCGGAACCCAGGGAGTGGATTTCGGCCAGCTGTTCCTCGGGCTGAGCTTCTTCATCATCGTGGCCGCGCTGCTGCTCACGGGACTGCTGTTCTTCTTCAATGTGGAAAAGCGTTCGGAAGAGGCGGGGCTGCTCCTGGCCCTGGGTTTTTCACGGCGCAGGGTCCTGCGCCTGCTCCTGGCTGAGGGAGCCGTGCTGGTCGTTTTGGGCGGACTCCTGGGCTGCGCTGTGGGAGTGGCATATAACCTGGTAGTACTGGAGGCCCTGAAGACCGTATGGAAGGGCGCCATCGGCACATCCGCGCTTGAGATGTTTTTCTCTCCCACAGCCCTGGGCCTGGGAACTTCTCTGGGTATGTTGACGGCCTTCCTCACCATCTGGATCGTGGCCGAGAGGCAGGTCAAACAGCCCGTGTCCGGCTTGCAGAAGGGGCTGACACGGCTCGATCCGCTGCGTGCCCGGAGCCCTCGTATCGGACTCTGGGTGGGCGTTCTGTCCCTGGCGGCCAGCGCCCTCATCCTGATCACAGCCGACCTGGAAAGGGGGCGGGCGGCCTTTGGCGTGTTCTTTGCGGCCGGGACGCTGCTGCTCCTGGGCGGACTGGCCCTGACCAGCCTCCTCCTTTTCATGTTGGGACGGGGATCGGGAAATGGCCGGCTGAGCCTCTTCCGGATCGCCGTCCGAGGCACGGCGCGCCGTCGCATCCGGAGCCTGACCCTGATCGGGCTGCTGGCCTGCGGGCTCTTCATCGTCTTTACAGTGGGAGCCAACCGGCGGAATGCCGTGCAGGGCGCAGAAGAACGCCGTTCCGGGACCGGAGGGTTCGCCCTGTTCGGAGAGAGTGCGATCCCCCTGTTCTATGACCTCAACAGCCCCGAAGGCGCCCGCTTCTATGGGCTGGAGGACCTGGCTAATCGGGAACTGGCAGTTGTCCCGTTTCGGGTCAAGCCCGGAGACGATGCCAGCTGCCTGAATCTCAACCGCGTATCCAGCCCCAGGATCCTGGGAGTGGATCCGCAGGAGCTTTCCGCGCGGAGCGCATTCACCTTCATCAAGACCACAGGTGAGGTAGATCCCCGGGATCCCTGGTCGGCCCTCGACGCCTCGCTGCCCGATGGGGCCATACCTGCCGTGGCCGACAACACCGTCATTGTCTGGGGCCTGGGCCTGTCCGTGGGAGACACCCTGACCTATCGGGATGAGAAGGGAGAGGCCTTCACGGTCCGGTTGGTCGGCGGCCTGGACAACTCCGTGTTCCAGGGCAGCCTCATCGTCTCGGAGAGGCGTTTCCTCGAGAAGTATCCCTCACTCAGCGGGCACCGGCTCTTCCTGATCGATGCCCCTTCGGAGGGGCTCTCCCAGACCGCCGGAGATATTTCCCGGGCCATGCTGGACCAGGGGATGGACCTGGTCCTGACCTCGGACCGCCTGGCGGAGTTCAACCAGGTGGAAAACACGTATCTCGCGATCTTCCTGATCCTGGGGAGCTTCGGCCTGCTGCTGGGGAGCGTCGGGATTGGAATTGTCGTATCGCGCAATGTACGGGAGCGTCTGGGTGAGCTGGCGCTCCTCCGGGCCGTCGGATTCAGCCGGCGCTCTCTCGAGTCCCTGGTCCTGTTTGAACATCTGGCGCTCCTCCTGGCCGGGATCCTGTTCGGCCTCTTGGCCGCTCTGCTGGCCACGCTGCCTTCGCTGCTGGCCCCGGGGTCCGAGATCCCATTTGTGACGCTATCGATCCTGCTGGTGATCGTCCTGGTCAACGGCGGGATCTGGACATATACTGCGGTTCGCCGAGGGACCAGGCTGGACCTGCTCCCGGCCCTGCGGAGGGAATAGGGGGATATTCAGGGTAATTAGAGGATGATAGCTTATAGAGGATAGGGAGGAAGACTATGATAGGGAAGAAGACAATCCTGGGAGTAATGCTTGCCACGTTCCTGATGGCGCCGGCCGTCGCTTTTGACGCCGGGGACAACTGGCCGCAGTGGAGAGGGCCGCATCAAAACGGGATCGTCGACGGTACGGGCCTGCCGCTCCAGTGGAGCCTGACAGAGAACATAAAATGGAAGACGGCCCTGCCGTCCTGGAGCGCGGCCACCCCCATAATATGGGGAGACCGCGTGTTTGTGACCTCGCCCTCCCAAGCTGAGCCCAAACCGGCCCAGGCCGAACAGGCCCCTGCCCCCCAGCAGGGGCGCAGGCGGCGGGCCAGCCGGAGCGCGGGGGGTCCTGAGCTCTTTCTGTTCTGCATCTCCAAGCAGGACGGCAAGGTCCTCTGGAAGCGGGAGCTGGACAACAAGAACCAGATCCACCGCAAGCAGAACGATGCCACGCCTTCGCCGGTGACCGATGGTAAGCACGTCTGGATCGTCACCGGGACCGGGGTCGTCACGGCCTTCGACATGGATGGCAAAGAGATCTGGAAGAAAGACCTGCAGGCAGACTATGGAGCCTTCGGGCAGAATTGGGGCTATGCCTCGTCCCCTCTGCTCTACGATGGCAGCCTGATCATCGAGGTCCTGCATGGTATGAAGACCGACGATCCCTCCTACATCGTCTCCCTGGACGCCCTGACTGGAAAGGTGAACTGGCATCAGGAGCGGCCCACGGATGCCCAGAGAGAGTCGCCCGATGCGTACACCACTCCGGTCCTTCTAAAGCACGGCGAGAAGACAGAGATCATCATCTCGGGCGGCGACTATGTGACGGGCCATGATCCTGAGACCGGCAAGGAGATCTGGCGTGCCGCGGGGCTGAATCCCCTGAACCGGCCCAACTACCGCATTGTCGGGACCCCCATCATCAACGGTGATCTCATCTATGCTCCTACGCGGCAAAAACCCCTGCTGGCCCTGAGGGTTGGGGGCACGGGCGACATCTCGGAGAGCCACCTGGTCTGGAAGTATGAGGGATCGGGGGCCCCCGATGTCCCGTCTCCCATCTGCGACGGCACCTACCTCTACCTGGTGGATGACCGAGGCATGGTGACCTGCCTTGAGCCCAAGACCGGTTCCGTGGTCTACGGCCCCGAGACGACACGGGAGGGCATTGTGAGCGCCTCCCCGATCATATCCGAGGGCCGGATGTACATCCTCAACGAGTCGGGGATCACCACGGTGGTCGCGACCGGGCCGGAGTTCAAGATCCTGGCCACGAGCGAGCTCGACGGGTCCTACACCCTCGCCTCGCCGGCCGTTTCCGGCAAGCAGATCTTCATCCGGACGGAGACCCACCTCTATTGTATAGGAAATTGATTTGTGAATAGCTCATGTCTCACATGAATTATGTGGAAGATTAGGCCGGTGTGACACATCTAAACAGATAGAACTATGTATGGACTTCAATGAGAAAGGATAAACCGAAATGAAAAAGACAAGCATCGTGCTCGGGGCGCTGCTGGCCCTGCTCTTCGTGATGGCCGCGGCCCAGGATCCAGCCGGATTCGACAAGTACTGGCACCAGTGGCGGGGCCCCCAGATGAACGGGGTCTCGGCGAACGGGAATCCTCCCCTGGAGTGGAGCGAGACCCAGAACGTAAGGTGGAAGGTCGCGGTCCCCGGCCGGGGGCACTCCACCCCCATCGTATGGGAAAACAAGGTTTTTCTCCTCACGGCGGTGCCCCTCGAGAAGGAGCCGGCACCCAAGCCAGAAGCCAAGGAAGGGGAGCAGGGCAGGCGGCGGGGAATGCCCAGCCGAAATACAGACATCAAGCACAAGTTCGATGTCCTGTGTCTCGACCGGGGCGACGGCCATGTCCTCTGGCAGAAAACGGTGAAGGAAGAGGTCCCGGAAGAAGCCACCCATGACCTGGGCAGCTGGGCCTCGCACTCCCCCGTGACGGACGGCGAGTTTGTGTACGCCTACTTTGGGTCCCGCGGCCTGTTCTGCCTGGACGCGGCTGACGGCAGTCTCAAGTGGGAGCGGGATTTCGGCCAGCTGAAGAAACACATGCAGTTCGGCGAGGGCAGCTCTCCGGCCCTGTATGGAGACAAGATCATGATCCTCTGGGACCACGCTGAGGATTCCTTCCTCTACGCCCTGGACAAGAAGACGGGGAGAGACGCCTGGGTGAAGGAGCGGGATGAAGAGACCTCCTGGTCCACTCCCATTGTGATCGAAGTGGACGGCAAACCTCAGGTCATAGCCTGCGCCACAAAGTTCATCCGCAGCTATGACTTCGATTCGGGCGAGCTGATCTGGCAGTGCGGTGGATTGACCATGAACGTCATACCCACTCCCATGGTCGCTGACGGCATCCTGTATGTCATGAGCGGATTTCGCGGGAATGCCATGATGGCCATCCGGCTGGCCGGGGCCAAGGGAGACATCACCGGCACGGACGCCATCGTCTGGAGCTATGACGGCAAGGAAACCCCCTATACACCTTCCGGCCTTCTCTACGGCGACAAACTCTACTTCCTGCGGTCCAACAACGGGATATTGTCCTGTTTCAACATCAAGACCGGGGAGCCCTATTACACCGGCCAGAGGATGGAGGGCTTCGGCAACCTGTACACCTCCCCGGTGGGGGCCAAAAACCGCGTCTACATCCTGAGCCAGAAGGGGGCCATGTTCGTGGTGGAGCATGGAGAAGAATTCAAGCTCCTGGCTAAGAACCAGCTCGATGACAGCTTCCATGCCTCTCCAGCCATCGTGGGCGATCAGATGTTCTTGCGCGGCTTCGGGAATCTCTACTGCATCGAAGAGTTTTGATCCTTCTATCAGAAAATGATGAACAAATAGATTATATATTGAAATATCCCGCGGCCGTTTGCTAAAATAAGGTTTCTTGATCCAGGAATATCGAAAAGGCTAGCTGATTATGACAGGTGACTCCCGTGTGCGGACAGAACATCGTGTCGTTCTGACTGGACTTGGCGTAGTCTCTCCGATAGGGCTCGGCCTGGAAGAATTCTGGGAAGGGCTGAAGGAAGGGCGCAACGGCATTGGCCGGGTGACGCATTTCGATCCCTCGGATTACCGGTCTCAGATGGCCGCGGAAGTGAAAAACTTCCATCCCGAGGATTGGATCGAGAAAAAATCCGTGGGAAGGATGGACAGGTTCATCCATTTCGCCCTGGCCGCTGCAGCCATGGCCATGCAGGATTCCGGGCTGGCTGAGTATCCCTACGACGCGAACCGGGCCGGTGTTACCATCGGCTCAGGTATCGGGGGGTCCGTGAGCATCCAGGAAGCGTATGCGAGCCTGGAGAAGATCGGGCCGAAGTCCCTCAGCCCCTTCACCGTGACCAAGATCCTCATCAACATGGCGGCCTGCCAGGTGTCCATCAAGTACGGCCTGAAGGGCCCTTTGTCGGCTCCCTGTGTGGCCTGCTCTACCTCCTCGAATGCCATTGGAGATGCCTTCCGGATAATCCAGCGGGGAGATGCCGACATCATGCTGGCGGGGGGTTCCGAAGCCAGCGTCAATCCTCTGCCGTATGGGGGCTTTTGCGCGACCCGTTCCATGTCGACCAGGAACGATGATGTGGAAAGGGCGAGCCGACCCTTTGACAAGGATCGGGACGGTTTCGTGATGGGGGAAGGATCCGGGGTCGTCGTGCTGGAAAGACTCGAGCACGCTCGCCGTCGCGGCGCAAGGGTATATGCGGAACTCGTGGGCTTTGGATCTACGGCCGATGCCTATCATTTCACCGCCCCCGATCCGGAGGGCGACGGGATGATCCGGGTTATGCGTGCGGCCCTCAACGACGCCGGCATCGAACCCCGGGAAGTGGGCTATGTCAATGCCCACGGCACCTCGACGCAGTTGAACGACAAGATCGAGAGCGCCGCCATCATGGAGGTCTTCGGGGAACACAGCCGGGACCTCAAGGTCAGCTCCATCAAGTCGATGATCGGCCACCTCCTGGCCGCAGCCGGGGCAGTGGAGATGATCTCCTCAGCCATGAGCATCCATACAGGCATCCTGCCTCCGACCATCAACTATGAGGAATCCGACCCGGACTGCCCCCTGGACTATGTGACCCATGGAGCCGAGGAGGTTAACCCGGGAGTGGCTTTGAGCAATTCTTTCGGGTTCGGGGGTGGAAATGTTAGCCTGGTTGTGAAACGATATGAGGATTAAATGAAGATCCCAAAACTGAACATAGGCACTGTGACCGCGGACATTCCGATTATTCAGGGCGGAATGGGCGTGAAGGTCTCGCTTTCTTCTCTGGCCTCTGCCGTGGCTGAGGAAGGCGGCATCGGCACCATCTCGAGCATCGGCCTGGGCGATACAGAGGACTCCCTGGCGGACTATGAAACTGCATCGCGCGAGGCCCTGGTAAAGGAAATACGGAAAGCCCGGAGTTTGACAAAGGGCCACCTCGCGATCAACTTCATGGGTGTCCTCAGCAACGTGGATGACCTGATCAAGGCCTCCGTTAGGGAGGGGATCAAGCTGATCATATACGGCGCCGGACTTCCGGCCAAGCTTCCCGCCCTGGTGGACGACTCTTCCGTAAACCTGATCCCCATCGTCAGTTCCTCCCGAGTTGCGGAATTCATCCTCCGTGCCTGGGACAAGCGCTATACTATGATCCCCGATGCCTTGATCCTGGAGGGGCCGCTGGCAGGGGGGCATCTCGGCTTTTCTGAAGAACAGCTCCAACAGCCCGAAAAATATTCCCTGGACATACTGCTGCCAGAGATACTGGAGACCATCAAACCCTACGAGGATCGCTACGGGAAAAAGATCCCCGTGATCGCGGCGGGAGGGATCTTCACCGGGGGGGACATCGCCCGCCTGCTGCGCCTGGGGGCCTCGGGCGTCCAGATGGCCACCCGTTTCGTCTGCACGGAAGAGTGCGGCGTCTCCCCGGAATTCAAGCAGCACTACCTGGATGCCAAAAAAGAGGATATCGTCATCATCAAGAGCCCCGTGGGCATGCCGGGACGGGCGTTGAAGAACAAGTTCCTGGATGACCTGGAGATAAAGGGGAGATTGAAGATCAAGTGTCCCTACCGGTGCCTGACAGCCTGCAAGGTGGAATCGGCCCGGTACTGTATCGCCTTGGCCCTCGTGAATTCTTACATCGGGGACACGGACCACGGGCTCATCTTCTGCGGGCAGAATGCCTACCGGATCGACAAGATCGTCACCGTGAAAGAGCTCATCGCGGGGCTCCTCGCCGAACTCGAATCGGCCTAGGCCGTCCCCAGCTTTCCCAGGGCCTCCCTGATCCGCGTCGGCGCATGTCCGGGCATAATCCTTTAAATTAATATAAAATGCTTGACAGCCGGGTCAATAATCCTTAACTTTAAAGTATTATAAGAGGAGGACGACATGAGGCTGCTGACCCGGGCTGAAGAATACGTGCTGTTGGCCGTGTTGAAGCTGGGAGAGGCGGCCTACAGCCTCCCCATCCTGGAGCACATCGAACATGCTACGCAGAAGAAGTGGACCCTGGGCGGGATCTACATCCCCCTCTATCGGCTGGAGGAGAAGGGCTACCTTGAATCCGACCTGGGCAGCCCCACTCGGGAGAGGGGAGGGAAGCGAAAGCGCTACTACCGGATCACACGGAAGGGCAAGGATGTCCTGAAAGAACACAGGGAGATCCAGTCGGCCATGTGGGCCGCCGTGGGCAAAGCCTCACTGGAGTGACTCGAGATGACAAAGGCCACACGAAAACCGCCGGCTCTGGCCGGAGCGATCCTGAGGAGATTTTCCCCTCCGCACCTGGGGGAAACAGTGCTGGGCGACCATGAGGAGATGTTCTTTCTCCTGGTAGAGCGGGAGGGGAGCCTGCGCGCCACCGCCTGGTATTGGAAGCAGGCCCTGCAGGCGGTCCTGTTCTCCCTCTATTGGGGAGCCGTCATGTTCGCCAACAGCATCAAGACCGCGCTCCGATATGTCAGGAAGAACAAGGCGTTTTCCCTGATCAACATCTCGGGGCTGGCGCTGGGTATCGGCTGCTGCATCCTGATCCTGATGTGGATCCAGGATGAGCTCAGCTGGGACCGGTTTCACGAGCATTCCGACGCTGTCTTCCTGGTCGTGCAGCAGCAGCGTGACGGCCACCTGACACCGGTAACCCCCGATGCCCTGGCCCCACATCTAAGGGCCGAGTATCCCGAGGTTGAGAACGCCACCCGCTACAGGTTTGTCAACAAGATCCAGCTGCAGTACGGTGATAGCAGCTTCGCAGAGGGGCCGCTCGTGGCGGATCCTTCCTACTTCGAAGTATTCTCCTTTCCCTTTCTCCAGGGAGATGCCCTGACCGCCCTGGAAAATCCCCGCTCCATCGTTCTCACAAAGGAGTTGGCACTCAAGCTGTTCGGCCAGGAGGATCCCATCGGCAAGAGCCTGGTCGTGAACAGCGGCTCTTCTCTTGAGGTGTCCGGCGTCCTCGAAGACATCCCACGCAATTCCAGCCTCCAATTCAGCTGTGTCCTTCCCTATACACTGCTCTCAGAGGGCCAGACCGACAACAACTGGACCAGCAATTCGACCTGGACCTATGTACAGCTCCGCGATGGTGCCTCAGGCCAGGATGTGGAGAGCAGGATTGCCGGCCTGGTGAGCGACCGGGATCCGCAGAACAAGGCGCGGCTGCAGTTCCTGCCCCTCACCAGGATCCACCTCAATCCCCAGGGACGGGGCGGGCCGATCCTGTATGTCTACATCTTCTCCGCCATGGCGATCTTTGTCCTCCTGATCGCCTGCATCAATTTCATCAATCTGACCACGGCCAGGTCCACCCTCAGAGCCAGGGAGATCGGCTTGAGAAAGGTGGTGGGAGCCCGCCGGGCAAACCTCATCCGGCAGTTTTTCGGGGAGACCCTCCTGTTTACCCTGGTTGCGGTCCTGGCCGCCGTTATCCTGGTGGGCCTCTTTCTCCCGGTCTTCAACCATCTCTCAGATAAGGAGTTTGCCCTGGGCCGCGACCTGTTCGGCAATCGGGACCTGCTCCTCGGCCTGCTGGGGATCATAGTCGTGACAGGCCTCCTGTCCGGCGGCTACCCCGCGCTGCTGCTCTCCTCCTTTCAGCCCGTCAAGGTGCTGCGCGTTTCGAACGACTTCCCAGGAAACGGGCGCTCTCCCTTCCTGAGGAGGATCCTGGTCGTCTTTCAGTACGCCATCGCCATCTTCCTCATGATCGGGACATTCGTCACCTATCGACAGCTCGATTATGTCAGGAACAAGGACCTGGGATTCGACAAGAACCTGGTCATCAGTTCGGATTCCCGCTGGGGAGAACCGGGGTATCAGGTCCTCAAGAGCGAGCTGCTCCAGCACCCCAACATCCAGAGCATGACCTTCTCGAGCCAGAGGATGGGGGATTGGGAGAGCGGCGCCCGGGAGGATGTGCTCTGGGAGGGCAAGAGCGGTGATCCTAAACTGACCTTCGAGGTCATTTTCTGTGATCCCGATTTCTTGGAAACCCACAGGATGGAGCTCGTGCAGGGCCGTTTCTTTTCCGACGAGATACAGAGCGATCAGGGCGAGAGCTTCGTACTCAACGAGGCGGCCGTCAGGGCGATGGAGTTCGGAGACGCATCTTCGATAGGAAAGAGCCTTTCATTCTGGGGCAGTTACCGCGGGACCATCATCGGCGTGATCAGGGACTTCCACACACAGTCCCTCCACTCCCGGATCCAGCCGGTCATTCTGGCCTACAATTCGCGAATGTTCGATGTCGTCAGCATCCGGATAGGGCCGGAGGATATCCCAGGTACCCTGGGATTCCTGGAGGCCAAATGGAAGGAGCTCAATTCCGGCTTCAGCTTCGAATACTGGTTCATGGATGAAAACCTGGATCTCAGGTACAGGGCCGAGCAAGCTACGGGAACGCTCCTCAAGTATTTCGCCTTCCTTGCCGTTTTCATTTCCTGCATCGGCCTGCTGGGGCTCATCTCCTTCGTATCTCAACAGCGGACCAAGGAGGTGGGGATCCGGAAGGTGATGGGCGCATCCGTGCCGAGCATCCTGAGGCTCCTGGTCAAGGAGTCTGTGATCCTGGTCCTGCTGGCGAATGTGATCGCCTGGCCGGCTGCCTATTATGTTTTAAGGAAGTGGCTGGAAAACTTCGCCTACCGCACCGGGATCGGGCTGCACCTCTTCGTCCTGTCCGGTGGGCTGGCCCTGCTCATCGCCCTTTCCGTGGTCAGCCTGCAGGCCCTCAGGGCCGCCGGCGCCGATCCCGTGGACTCCCTCCGCTGCGAATGACGGCTCAGCGCCATCTCCGGCACCGGGGGAACCAGCCTCTGACATAGCGCCCCACATCCCTGGTGTCCCTGGGAGTCCGGACGCGGTATGCTGTTCCAGCGCGAGCCGTTCCCCTACTCAGCCCTCTGGCAGGCGCACGAGTGTAGCCCGTGTCCCGGCTGTAGCCGCGGGCCGGTGCTCTGCCGTAGCCCCTGAGGGCATATCCGTCGCGATATCTCATGTCTGGATTCCGCGCCGCGCCGCGTCCCCAGGCTCCGCGGCCGTAGCCCGCACCGTATCCACGGCCGTAGCCCACACTGTAACCTCTGCCGGGGCCGGCACCGTAGCCCATACCGTATCCCATGCCGTATTCCGGGCCCATGCCCAGTCCCCCGAAGCGGTCGAAAAGCACCTTCTGTTCGTCTGTCAACAGTCCGCGGATCTGCTGCTGATGGGCATCGAACCGATCGTCCAGCTCCAGCTCCATTTGCTCCAGCTCGGCGATCTTGGTCTCGATATTCGACTGCTCCTCGTTCTGCAGGTACAGGTTGTCCAGCTCCATGTACTCGGTCATCAGCGTGGTACGAAGGGACAGGATCTCCTTCTGGAAGGCCAGCCGATGCTCCTGGATGATGGCCAGCTGTTCCTCTGACAGGTCGAGGACGTTGTAGGCCTCGTCCGGCCAGGGCTGGACCTGTGCCGCTGCCGGCACTGCCAGCGCGAAAGTAAAAAAGGTTAAGAAGACGAAAAAGAATTTGTTATTTATCATAAGAACCTCCGTAATTATTAGCGTTTCATACCCCGTCCCTGTCTCCCCCGGACACGCCTTCCCCGTCCCCGTCCCATACCCTGGACGTGCTCTTCGAACAGGGAGAGATATCGGGTCTGTTGGGAAGGGGTCATGAGTTCCTTGTCTCGCATGAGGCTGCGGACTGTCTTTTTCTGGATCTGGGATTGGAACCGGGCGATCTCATCGATCATGTC
The DNA here is from genome assembly GCA_965533275.1 of uncultured bacterium. Taxonomy (GTDB): domain Bacteria; phylum Acidobacteriota; class Aminicenantia; order Aminicenantales; family Aminicenantaceae; genus JAUXEH01. The sequence goes on along the minus strand of CBESWG010000006.1, from coordinate 65,012 downwards.
GTCCACCTGAGAGAGGTCGGGTTCTGCGTTCCGCATCTCCAGGATGAGCGCCTGCCGTCTCTGCTGGATCTGTTCCTGGATAGAGAAGACCTCATCCTCCAGGGCTCCCCTCAGGCCCCTCATCTGCTGCAGCTGCCCCTGATCGAGCCCTATGGGCTGCTGCAGCGCCTCTAGGCTCGCGAGCGGTTCTCCAGGATGGATTTCCGCGGATTTGAACCACCGGTTGTAGGCCAGGGCCGCCAGGGCGGACAGGTTGATGATGAACAGGAACGCCAGGATGATGGGCAGGATTCTTCGTTTCATGGCTTTTTTTCCTCGTCTGGCGACTCGATCCCAAGGTAGAATTCGGCCAGTGAGCCTTCGGGAATATCCCTGAAAGGCTCGAGTAGATGGGCGGTATAGGCCTCCTCCCTCAGTTCGGGCGAGAGCTCGGAGAGCTGGGGGAGTGCTCCGTATTCCCCCTGGGGATTCCCCAGATGGAATCCGGCCAGCGCTGTGACCAGCACGGCGAGTCCAACGGCCGCAGGGCGCAGGAGGCCGAGGAATCTCATCAACGGTGCGCTGGTCCGGAAGGGATGTCGCTCTCGGGTTTCGAGAGCCTTTTCCAGAGCTGGCCAGAGGGATACAGGGGGCTCCCTTCTAGCCGCCGGATTCAGCCCTCCCCACAGCTCGGTGAAGTCATGGAGAAGCCTCTCGCAATGGGGGCAGCCAGCCAGATGTTCCTGCATCTCCCTCCCCAGTTCCGGAGGCAGTGATCCTTCCGCCAGTTCCACCAGGTGATCCTCCAGCTTGCTGCAGCTCGGATATTTCATTCTCGACACTCTCCATGTGGTATGACACACATCGGCCCAGGAAACATACCCCTCGTCCCGAGATTATTCCTGCAGAGGGAGAGAACCTGAACATCATCGGAATTGAAGTATACAGGGTAGAATTATCCAAGCCCGCTCTTGAGGTGCGCGAGGAGCTTCCGCTTGAGCACGGACTTGGCCCTACGGAGGCGCGCCTCAACGGCTGTGAGGGGGATACTCAGGATCTCCGCGATCTCGCTCGCCGTGAATCCGTCATATTTATGGAGGACGAGTGGTACCCTCTGTTTGTCCGGGAGTGCCGCGACGGCTCTGCGCACCATCTCGTCGCGCTCTTTGTCCTCATAGGCCTGATCCGGAGGCACGACCTGGGGAGCCGGAGCTAGACTGTCAGCCGGTGTCTCATCGGCTGTAAATGAGCTCAGGCTCTGAATCCAGCGGGATCTTCGGTTGCGCCGGATGAGGTTCAGCGACCGGTTGACAGCTATCCGATAAAGCCAGGTCGAGGCCCTGCTCTCGAACCGGAACTTTGCGGCCGATCTAAAAACCTGCAGGAACACTTCCTGGGAAACATCCTGGGCCTGCGAATGGTCGTGCAGGAGGTTGAAACAGGCCGAATACACGAGCCCCTGATGGCGTTCCACAAACTCTTTGAATGCCGCAGGATCCTTTTGCGCGATCCCTTGGATCAGATCCTTGTCAGAGGCAGTGGGAATCTTGGACCTCCCTCATACTTATCATAGTCCAAGTTCGGCAAAGTTCAAAGAGGCAAAAAAACAAGCTGGGGGAGGGAATATGTGTTGAGAGTCGGGACATATAGGATCATCGACTTCCAGGATGAGGGCGGTATCCCTATTTCGCTTGCCCCTTCTCATTCAAATAGGCCCCGAGCTTCTGGTCGGAGCCCTGTATGTGGCCGACGAGCCAGTTGAGCAGGAAGACGTTGATGGACTTGGCCAGCTCGTCCGTGGGGCCATCCTCTTTGAGATCTAAAAGGATGTTGTCCAGCGTCGTCTTGAACTCGGCGTGCTGCTGCTGCTGATCTTCCAGCTCGGGGTAGTCGTTTTCGGCCATCACCTTTTCTTCTGCGGTGAAGTGGAAGTCCGTGTAATCGATCATGAAGCCGAGCGTCTTCAGGATCTTGTTCTGCTCGTGCCCCTGCTTGAAATCATCGGAGAGGTCTTTGAGTTTGTCGATCAACATCTTGTGCTGTTCGTCGATCAAATCCACACCCACAGAGAGGCTATCATCCCATGCTATATCGCTCATCCGTTTTCCTCCATATTATGTTCACCTAAAAAATAACAGCCTAATATAATACACTTTTAAGAAAAATCCAAAGGTCATACAAAGAGCAGGGCACCTCAGAGCTTCATCTTCATCCAGGGAGCCGAATTGTGGAAATCCGCCACGGCGCTGCCAGGCGGAACGAATTCGTCGCAGGCCTTGCGGACCGGGTCTTCCAGTGTCATCTCCAATACGGGCAGCAGGTGTTCCAGCTGGTCTATTGAGCGGGGGCCGATGATGGGGGCGGTGATGCCCGGCTGATCCTTGTTCCATAGGATCGCCAGCTGGGCGGGCGGGAGGCCGATCTCCTTGGCCAGCGTCACGAACCGGCTACCAGCGGCTACGGCCTTGGGTGTCACGCGGTCCGCATAGATGCCGCCTCTCAGCGTTGCCCGGGACTCGTCCGGGAAGCCCTCTCCGTCCAGGTAGCGGCCGGCCAGCATGCCCATTGCCAGGGGGGACCAGGGGATAATGCCCAGGCCATGGCTTTGGCAGAGGGGAACGAGCTCGTTTTCAATGCGGCGGTCCAGGAGGTTGTAGGGAGGCTGTTCCGAGACATAGCGGCTGAAGCCCCTGAGCTCGCTGACCAGGAGCCCCTCCATCACCTTCCAGGCGGGCGCCGTGGAACTCCCGATGTACCGGATCTTGCCCTGGCGCACCAGGGTGGTCATGGCCCCCAGAGTCTCCTCGAGCGGCACATCGAAGTCGGGACGGTGGGTCTGGTAGAGGTCGATGTGATCGGTCTGCAGCCTCCTGAGGGAATCCTCGCAGGCCTTGAGGATGTGCAGGCGCGTGTTGCCGCGGTCATTGGGTCCGGGGCCCACCGGATAGTGGACCTTGGTGGCAATGATCATCTCATCCCTGCGCCCACTCTGCGCCAGCGCGCGCCCGATGATGCGCTCGCTCTCCCCCTTCATATAGGAATTGCTGGTGTCGATGAGGTTGATGCCCGCATCCATTGCCCGGTCGATCATGCGGACCGATTCTTCCTCCGGTGTTGGATTGGCAAAATTATCCGCACCCAGACAGAGGGGTGAAACCTTGACTCCCGAGTTTCCCAGAAACCGGTGTTCCATGCGAAAATCTCCTTAGCGCGCTGTGTATCCGGCGTCCACGGTGACCAGGGATCCGGTCATGTAGGAGGCCGCATCCGAAGCCAGGAAGACCACAACGCGCGCGACCTCCTCAGGTTCTGCAAGGCGGGCCATCGGGATGGTCTCCTCGGCCAGCTTCTGCAGGTCTTCCGGAGTAGGTGGTTCGGTCCGTTCCGAGGCCAGCATCGGCGTGTTGACCTCGCCGGGGCAGACTGCGTTGATGCGGATTCCGTCCTGAACGTGGTCCAGTGCCATGGCCTTCGTTATCTGATGCACGGCCCCCTTGGTGGCGCAGTAGGCCGTGACCCCAGCCGCACCGACGCTGCCCCAGATGGAGCCGAAGTTGACGATGGCGCCCTTGCCCTGCCTCCGCATGTGCGGGACCGCGGCGCGGCTCATGAAGAACACCCCGTCCACGTTGGCTCCCATGATGCGGCGCCAATCCTCATCCGAGGTGCCCATCGCATCGGCCCGCACGATGATCCCTGCGCAGTTGACCAGGACATCCAGTCGGCCGTAGACTTCGACGACACGTTTCACGGCCCGGTCGCAGAAAGACGAGTCACCGACATCCCCGATGATCGGTGCGGGTGAACCGATCCCGGCGGCCACTTCCTCCGCCAGCTCCCGGTTGCGGTCCACAATAGCGACCGTCGCTCCGGCAGCGGTGAACTCCCGGGCAGTGGCGGCACCCATACCCGAAGCCGCCCCTGTGATCATCACGACGTTGTCCTGGAATTTCATGGCAGTCTCCTTCGGTCCCGAACATATTATCACACTGCCGCGGGTTAGGTAAGGACTGCCTCTGGCCCTTTCTGCCCTGGTTTTGACCTAAGTCAATGTATCCGGGTCAGATGGACAGTACAATGACAACATAGACTTCGAAAAGGAGAAAACAATGAGTGAACTGATAGACAACGCCCAGAAGCGCAGGGAGCTTCTGAAACACATGATCCTGCAGCTGCATGAAGGCACCGCCCCCGAGGCCGTCAAGAAGCAGCTGGTGAGCCTAATGGGCAAGGTGCCGTACAACGATGTGGTGGCGGTCGAGCAGGAACTGATCTCCGAGGGCCTGCCTCAGGAAGAGGTCTTGCGGCTCTGCGATATCCACACGCAAGCCTTGGATGGAATCCTGGACCACAGCGAGGCTAAGACAGCTCCTCCCGGGCATCCGGTCCACACGTTCAAGGAGGAGAACCGGGCTCTGAGAAAGGAGATCCAAGACCTTGAGCTGTTGTATTCGGAAGTGAAAAAGGCCGAGAGCGATGACGGATTGAAGGCCAATTTCCAGGATATCCATCGGCACTTCAACGCCCTGATGGATGTCGAGAAACACTACCTGCGTAAGGAGAACCTCCTGTTCCCCTTCCTGGAAAAACACGGCATCACAGGCCCGCCCACAGTGATGTGGGGGAAACACGACGAGACCCGCGAGTTCTTGAAAGGCGCCCTGGAGGCCCTCAATGCCGTTGAGGGGATCTCAGCCGAAGAGGCCACGACGGTCATCGATCTCGTCCTCAATCCGGCCTCCAAGGCCGTGGGTGACATGATCGACAAGGAGGAAGAGATCCTCCTCCCCATGTGCCTGGACTCTCTGGAGGACAGGGAGTGGTATCAAATCGAAATGCAGAGCATTGAATACGGCTTCTGCCTTTACGATCCCAAGGTTTCCTGGAAGCCCGAAGGTGTCGAGATTGAAGAGGCCGCCACATCTGAGTCCGGCAGGATCCAGCTCCCCAGCGGGAGCTTCCAGGTCCCCGAGCTCATGGCTGTGCTGAACTCCATCCCCTTTGACATGACCTTTGTGGACAAGGATGACAGGGTGCGGTATTTCACACAGGGCAAGGAACGGATCTTCGCCCGCAGCCGGGCCATCCTGGGCCGCAAGGTGCAGCAGTGTCATCCCCCCTCGAGCGCACATGTGGTCGAGAAGATCCTCGACGATTTCAAATCCGGCAGGGAAGACCATGCCGCGTTCTGGATCCAGATGAATGACAGATTCATCCACATCGAGTATTTCGCCCTCCACGGCGAGGCCGGTGAGTATCTGGGAACGCTGGAGGTCAGCCAAGACCTGACCGAGAAGCGGAAACTCGAGGGCGAGCGGCGGCTGCTCCAATACGGCGGGAAGGACAGCTGAAATGGATAACACAAGCAATAGCTTCGATATTTCGCCCGAGACCAAGATAGGGGCGCTGCTGGACCGCTTCCCGCAGCTCGAAACGGTCCTGATGGAGATGGCGCCCCAGTTCAAACAGCTCCGCAGCCCCATACTCCGTAAGACCATCGCCAAGGTGGCTTCCCTATCTCAGGTTGCCGCCATCGGCAAGGTCTCCTTGACCGAGCTGATCAATCATTTGAGGACAGAGGCCGGCATCCAGGAGGAATTTGCGTCCGATATGGCCGCCGATGCCGTCGCGGCCGAAACGCCGGCCTGGTTCTTCGAAGACCGGATCGTCAAGACGCTGGATGCGCGCAGCATGCTCGAGGCAGGGGAGCACCCCGTACAGCGCGTGCTCGCTGATTGCCGCGACCTCAAGCCCGGCGACATCTACGAGCTGATCACACCGTTCCTCCCGGCTCCTCTGATCGAGAAGGCCGCGGCCATAGGCCTCCTGGCCTGGGCCAAAGAAGAAGGTGAGGGCCTGTTCAAGACCTACTTCACGCCCAAAGTATGATTCCGGCTTTATCTGAGGTCCAGGGTCTCCTCGTCCGCCATGTCCGTGATCGCCACAAACAGGATCTGAGCGAGATCTTCCATGATCTCTGGCGTGATCAGGGCCGGGACATCACGCGTGTTGTGATAGGTGGGATAGGGGATACGGATCCCACCGGCGCCGAAGGAGAGCGTGGGCACACCCTTCCACAGGAAATGGGCGGCATCCTGCCGCGGCCGGGCCAGGTTCGAGTTGAAGGAAGGCCGAACGTTCCTGTGGACGTACTTCTGATTGGCGCGCTCGATGAACCCATACAGCTTGGGATAGTTCTCACCCGAGCCGGCACGCAGCATGTTTCCGGTTCCCACGCCGTCCATGTTGAGCATGGCCATGGTTTTATCGAGAGGGAAGAGGGGGTGTTCGACATAGAAGTCCGATCCCGCCACTCCCTGCTCCTCCGCCCCAAAAAAGATGAACTGCACCGACCGCTTGGGCTTATAGGGTGAGGTCATCATGGCTTCGGCCACACCCAGCATGACCGCACACGCCCCGGCGTTGTCGTTGGCGCCTGCCATGAACTCGGGGCACTTGCCCATGAAGTCGAGGTGGCCGCCGACAGTGATCACCTCATCCTTGAGCACGGGATCGCCGCCGGGGATGGTCCCGATGACGTTGAATCCGACACCGTCAGGATAGTGCTTGGTGATGTTCTTGATGGTCGCGACCTTCCCGGTCACGAAGGACTGCGGCTTGAGCTCTGCACGGAGCGCCTTGACCACATCGGCATGTTTCCGTCCGGTTCCCGCGAAAACATCTGCGACCATTACGGCACCAACGTGCGAGTAGATAAAATCTTCCTTGTAGGCGTTGTTGGGATTGGCGATGGGGCCGTAGTTGTAGAGCATCCCCCTGGCGCCGTGGGCGTGCGCATTCTTCAGTTTATACTGGTGGAAGGAATAGGGCCTCCACTTCTTGAACTCATCGGGCTTGTTGGGCCCCACGGGAGATTCCCGCTCCATCATGACGATCTTGCCGCTTACATCAAGTCCGGCGTATTCATCATACCCGAGCTCGGGAGCGCTGATGCCGTAGCCGACATAGATCACCTCGGCCGTCACCTCGCCCGAACCGGAGGTGGCTCCGGGGATGAATTCGTCTTCGAATTTGTAGAATTTCCTGACGATCCCGTCCTTGACCGGCATGTTGAGGCTGACCTCACATCCCGGTAACACCGTGGTATAGGGATTGGGGAATTCCTGATAATAGGTTCCGTTGTCGCCTCCGGGGCCTACACCGAATTCTTTCAGTACGGAGATCACCCATTCGGCCGCCAGCTTGTATTCCTCGGTGCCGCACAGCCGTCCGCCGTATTTTTCGGTACACAGTTCCTCCACATACCCGAACAGCGTCCGGCTTTCGATCCCATGGAAAGCGAGCAGGAACTTGTCCTCATCAGTTGGAGCGGCTCGATTCTGAGCCGGCAGGCTCACGTTGAAAAGAAAAACCAGCAGGAATGAAATGATCAAGATCTTATACAGGTTTTTTGTCCTCATGTCTCCTCCCTGAGATTGAGATAGTGCTATCTTATTCAGGCCGGGGATGGCTGTCAAAGGGATTTTTTGGGGATCCTTCCGGGATCGAGGGCCTACTTGATGTAGCCCAGAGCCCTCAATCGGTCCCTCTCTTTCTCTCCCAACTTGGGCTGGTCACCTGGTCGGAAACCAGTGGCGCTGCTCTCGATGAAACGAAAGAGGAACGAACTGAGGGCCTCCTCTTGGATCCCGCCAGCGGGCAGAGGATTCCGGGCTTCGGGATCCTGCCGGATATCGAAGACCCGCGTGTCCCATCGACCCATCTCGGGGAAAAATATGCCCTGGTAGGGGAATGAGTCGACGGCATAGCCTGAATACCGGGAAGACAGGACCGTGGAGCGGCAGAAGCGGATTCGTTTAGAGGGCAGAGAAAAAAGATGCCGGCCCCGGCTCAGTTTCGGATAGGGATAATCGATCTTCAGCAGCTCACACAGGGTCACCACCAGATCGGAGGTGATGGCGGGGTTTGCGATCACCGTCGGTTCGGGGACCATCCCCGGGAGATGGAGGATCAGGGGGACCTGGATGCCCTCCCTGTTCAGGACCACGTTGTGTCCCAGGAGCCCGTGCTCCCCCAATCCCTCCCCATGATCCGAGATGATGACCGTCAGCGTGTTGTCGAACTCCTGGTGGTGCTGCAACACCTCCATGAGCTTCCCGACGATGTGATCGGCATAGGCGAGGTTTTCGTCATAGACATCGGTCATGAATCGGAGCTCTGACGGATTCCTGTGTTCGGCGTCGAGCAGCCGGTTGATTTCTTTGTGAAAGGATTCCGAGGGGCTGCCATAGACATCCTGGAACATCCCGAAGTAGGGTTCAGGCATGGAATAGGGTGTGTGTGGCTCTCTCAGGTGGAGGTACATGAAAAATGGCTTGCCCCCCGCACCTTCCACCAGCTCTTCGAACGGGGCCACGAAGTCGTCTCCGGTGACGACCTGTTTGTCCTCGAACAGCTCGACAAAGTGGTCGAATCCTCTGTGATAGTTGTAGGCGCGGCCGAAGAACGGATTGGCGGTCAGGGCTGCGGTCGCGTATCCTCTCTCCTGCAGGAGCTCCGGCAGTGTCGTGATGTCTGAGCTCAGGCTGCTGTAGAAGGAAGAGACTACGCCGTGAACATCCGGAGGCAGTCCGGTCAGCAGCGTCCCCGTGGAAGCCAGTGTGTAGGCCGCCTCGACGAGCACATCGTCGAATCGGATGCCGCCGGCGGCCAGCCGATCGATATGGGGGGTCGTCCGACGGTGATAGCCGTAACAGCTCATATGGTCCGCTCTGGCCGCATCGAGCAGCACGATGAGGATATTCGTGTCGGCGGCCGGACTCTCGAAGCTCGGGGAAGGCGGGATCCGTTCAAACGGGGCCGCCAGCCGGCTCTTGACAAGGCGGATGTAGGGTGAGTCGATTTCCGGAATTGTGATGCGGATGTGATGGAGGCTGTCATCCAGCATGGGAACACGGAAGGATCTGCGGCTCTGGATAGCCTGTGTGTATTCCTTGGTATTTTTCTCGGATCGGAGGGTGATGTGCCCCTCTATGGGCGGTCCCTGGAATATATAGGAGAGGTCAAGGTTCGATCCCTGCAGAGGATTGCAGTAGTAGTGAAACTGGACGGGAGTCAGGAAGTCACTGCCGGGTGTATACCTGTCGGCGAGCTTCCTGAATCTTCGGGGATGTATCCTGACCTGTTTGACCTCGATCTTTTCCGAATCCAGGAATAGGAACCTGACTGGATTGTCGCCCAGCCTGATGTCATCCGCGGAGATCGCCTGCCGAAAGCGGCTCCCCGCAACGGGGTAGGCCTTGGCATTGATCTCGATCCTCAGGGACGGGACCTCCGCGGCGAGGTCCACCTCGACGATGTAGACCTCCCGCTTCAAGGCCTGAAATGTGATCCCTGACATCGGAGTCGTGGGGGATCGGAAAAACTGCCTGTCCCCGCCCAGGCGGGGTGCCGACCATTCGCCCGTGAGAAGGTCGTCGTGGGCGATGTGATTCATGCGCAGGTGCAGGACGCCATCCACGGCACGGGGGGGGAGTTCGGAAACATCGAGGGATTGCTGCCTGCATCCCAGCGCCGAGAGAAATATCACGAACAACAGCCTTGCGGGCAGCGATCTCATGCCTCTATTATAGCACCCGAGAGCTCGATTTCGAACCGAGCAGTTGCCGATGGCCCCCCCCCTGTCTGTCCAGAGGAAGGAATATCCCCTCTGTGGGATGTTTTGATAATCCGTGAAGGATGAGGTACCCTATCACCTGAGTTCTCGAATCGGGAGAGGGAAAAATGTTCTTCAGCTACATCAAGACCGCGTTCCGCAACCTCAGAAAGTACCGGGGCTATTCCTTCATCAACATCACCGGCCTAGCGGTCGGGATCGCCTGCTGCATCCTGATCCTGATGTGGGTCCGGGACGAGATGAGTTATGACGACTTCCATGTCAAGGCAGACCGACTATTCCGGGCAGTGGAGGAGCAGACCTACCGGGGAGGGGAGCTGTTCCCGGTGGCGGTGACGCCGGCACCCCTGGGGCCGGCCCTCAAGGACGAGATCCCCGAGATCGCCGACACCTGCCGCTTCACGAATGCCCCGCGCTTCCTGGTCCGCTATAGGGAAAAAAGGTTCTATGAGAGCGGGCTGGGCATGGCCGATCCCTCGTTCTTCACCATGTTCAGCTACCGGCTGGTCGTGGGGGATCCGGAAACGGTGTTCAAACAGCTCAACGCGCTCGTGATCTCGGAGTCAACCGCCGAGAAGTATTTCGGCGAAGAAGACCCGATGGGGAAGGTCATCCGCCTGGAGAATATGTTCGACCTGGTGGTGGCCGGGATCATGGAGGACAACCCCAAAAATACTCACCTGCAGTTCGACTTTGTGATGCCCTTCAAGCTCCTCGAGTTCGGGGGCCAGCGGCTGGATCAATGGGGCAACAACTCCTACTACACGTACGTCGAGCTGAGCGAGGCGGCGGACCCCGTTGCGGCCGACCAGAAGATCCGGGATTTCATCATCAAACACCACGAGGAATCCACCACCACCCTCCACCTGCAGCCCCTGCGGCGCATCCATCTCCACTCCGACTTTGTAGCCGATGTGCCCGGCCACGGGGACATTCGCTATGTCTTCATCTTCTCCCTGGTGGCGTTCTTTGTCCTGATCATCGCATGCATCAACTTCGTGAACCTGGCCACGGCCCGGTCGGGCAACCGTGCCCGCGAGGTGGGGATGCGCAAGGTCACGGGAGCCCGCCGCGCAGATATTCTCTGGCAGTTCCTGGGTGAGTCGGTGTTTTATGCCCTGATCTCCTTTGTCCTGGCTTTGGGGCTGGTGGCCCTGCTGCTCCCTGCGTTCAACAACCTGTCGGCCAAGTCCATGGAGGTGTCGGTCAGCGGCAGCTGGGCCTTCTTCCTGGGATTGATCGGCATGGCGGTACTGACCGGCTTGGGTGCCGGCATCTACCCGGCGCTCTTTCTTTCCGGATTCGATCCAGTCCGTGTGCTCCGGTCCTCGACCACTTCCGGGCCCAGGGGGCGCACCTTCCGCCGTGTGCTGGTGGTCATCCAGTTCGCCCTCTCCATCGGCCTCATTATCGCCAGCGTCGTCGTGAAAGGCCAGCTGGATTTCATCCGCGACAAGGAGCTCGGCTTCGACCGGGAGCATGTGGTGTACATGCAGTTCGGAGTCCAGACCGCGGGATTCTATGAGGCATTCAAGCTGGAGGCCCTGACCGATCCTTCCGTCCTGGGAGTGACCTCAGCCGGCCAGCTGCCCACCTATATCCTGAATTCCACTTCCGATGTCTCCTGGCCGGGCAAGGATCCCAATGACGAGGTCCTGTTCCATAACACCACGGTCACACACGATTATTTTGCCACCATGAATATGGAGATCAAAGACGGGCGGGCCTTTTCACGGGAGTTTCCCACGGACGAGAAACAGGCCTACATCCTCAATGAGGCGGCGGCCCGGATCCTGGGGGAGGGATCCCCCGTGGGGAAGAACCTGAACATCTGGGACGAGGCAGGGACCGTGATCGGAATGGTCAAGGACTTTCACTTCAAGTCCATCAACACGCGTATCGAACCCCTGTTCATCCGGCTGCGCCCCGTTGAGCCCTATTCCTATCTCCTGATCCGCTTGAGTGACGGAGGGGGGACGGAAGCGCTGCAGCGCTTGGGGCAGGCCTGGGAAAGGGTTTCCCCCCAGTTCCCTATGGATATGGCCTTCCTGGACGAGGAATTCGACCGGCTCTACCGCGCCGAGCAAAGGATGGGGACGCTCTTTGGTGCTTTCACCGCCCTGGCGATCGTCATCGCCTGCCTGGGACTCCTGGGGTTGGCTTCGTTCATGACCGAAAGGCGCACACGAGAGATCGGCATCCGCAAGGTTCTCGGCGCCACGGCCTCCAGCATCGTACTTCTCCTTTCCCGGGAGTTCGTGATCCTGGTCACCGTAGCGAACCTGGTTGCCTGGCCCTCTGCCTGGTATTTCATGAGCCGCTGGCTGCAGGACTATGCATACCACCCGCCGCTCAATCCGCTGGTATTTTTGGGAGCGGCCCTCTCGGCTCTGTTGATCGCCCTGCTGACCGTGAGCTTCCAGGCGATACGTGCGGCGGTTTCCGACCCGGTGGATTCCATACGGTATGAATAGGGCCCGGTGCGCTACTGCACGGTGAAGAAGGAGACGGCCCCGTCGGCAGCCCCATTGTGCATGGTGATGGCCGTCTCCACTCTGTAGGTTCCCGAGGGCATGCCGTCAGGGATCTTGTATTCCTCTGACCACAGGGAAAAATTACCCGGGCGGAAGTCCTGCCTGGCGGACTTGAATTTCAGGACCAGCTTCCCGGCGGCGTCATAGACATAGATATCGATGGACACGGTCCCGAAAAATCCCTGGTACTGGGCATTGTCGAGGACCCGCCCCGAGTAATTGAACAGCAGCGCATCGCCTTTGCTGAAGCTCCCTGTCTTTTTCTTCTTGCCGACAGAATCCGTAGTATACGTGTGGATCGATGAGAGCTTCACAGCGCCCTCGGACATGGCCTTGAACGGCCGGTTGCCGCTGCCGGCGGTCATGATCAGAACGAATCCCTGCGGCCCCTGGGGGACCTTCGCACCGCTTACGCGGACCGTCCATGTGCCGGCAGAGGGGGATTCCACCCGGATGTGCTCCACGTTGTCGCGCCTGTTCCTCTTCCGGACCGCCGGGGCGCTGGGATCCTGGGGTTTGAGGGTATAGGGCTTGAACTTCTTCCCTCCGCTTGACCGGATCCACAGATCCAGGTTGTTGACGAGTTTGTTTCCACCCGGATCATTCCACACCAGCGTCACCCGCAGCTCCGTAGCTCCGGCAGGGGCGGTGAATCTATAGGTCAGCTTTTCCTTGTGGTCCACAGAGTCTTCCCGAATTGCGGCCTCCAGGTCGTCCGCATATTTGGCCTGGCTGCCGGATGCGGCCCGCAGCACCCGGGAAGCCAGCTCCGCGTCTGCCAGGCCGTGGCCGTAAACATAATCCGGGCCGGGATTCCCCAGGTCCTCGGCGGAGTGGATCAACAGCGCCTTGAGCAGGGCGGCCCCCATGACCTGCTTGGTCAGGCGTTCGTAATAGTCGATCAGCAGCGCTGAGATCCCTGTGACGGCCGGCGCAGACATGGAGGTGCCGCTCCATCCCCGGTACTTGTCGCCGGGCAGTGTGGAGCGGATCTTGAAACCGGGAGCCACGACATCCGGTTTCACACGTCCGTCGCCGGTAGGGCCGGTGCTGGAAAACGCGGTGATCACCTTGTCCTTCATCACCGCCCCTACTACGAGTGCGTTCTTTGCCACCGAAAGGATGGAGAGGCAGCCGAAATCGGGATTTGGCGGGTGCAGGTCGTGTTCGAAATCGGTAGTGTCCCCCTCGTGCCTGTGGGGCCCCAGGAAACTCCCGTCACGGTTGTTCCCCGCGCTCTTGACCGCCGGAAGGTCGAATCCCCGGATGAAGTCATCCAGGGCCGCCGTCTCGGCGTGGTAGTATCCGAAGGGAACCCCTCCATACCAGTGCCAGCCCGTACCTTCAGGGCCGTCCCAGCCCGTGCTGTAGCCCCAGGAATGGTTGGTGATGCGTACCCCGTTGTTGGAGTACGCCCTGCGCATCTCGGAGGGGATGTTGCCCCACAGGTCATAGCTGAAGATCAGGCTCTGGGGCGCCATGCCCGCTCCGCGGGGATCGAGCAGCCCCTTCCCGCCGATGGTGCCGCTGACATGGGTGGCGTGATCGGAGACGTCTCCGCTCTCGACGATCGTGATCCTGCCTTCGAGGTCCACATGGCTCCCGACCGGTCCCCCGTCCCAGATGCCGACTCGGACTCCCCTGCCGGAAATGTTTTTGAACACTGGGTTTTGCCGGACCACATCAGCATGGGTGAGGGCGGCGCTGTCCTGGTTATCAAGTGAACGAGAGGGCAGCCCGACATCCACCCAGTCGACATCGTCGGATTCGAGCAGCAAGCGGAGAGAGCGCCAGTCTACAGTCGCTGGGGCCGAAGCGGGATCGAATGGAATGCCAGGTTCGAACCCGGCCCAAGCACTGTGCAGCGCGGCTGCGGCTCGCTCGTGGGCCACATCCCCATGAAACCGAACCTGGACGTCGACTCGTCTTCCGGACTGCAGCGCCTCCCTGTAAAATTCGACCTCATCGAAGAGGCGCGACCGCTTCATATCGGGCCCATAATCCAGGGCCGCACGGATCCCCCGGGCCTTTCCGAGACCGGGATTCGAGCTGTCGAGCCTGGCCAGATACGCGCTACCGCCGAGGTAGCGCAGCAGTTCCAGTCCCTGCGTATTGTACGCCTGCCGCTGCGCAGAGTCGGGGATCTGGTAGAACTGGATGACTCGAACTTTGTTGCTCTGCGCCAGTGGAGCGCCCAATCCGTCCTGGGGGACCAGATCCACCGCCCCGATCCGCAGACGGTAGGGTTCTTCGCTCTCCTGTGCCAGCAAAAATGGGATCGTCAGCCAGACCAGGAGCGTGAATGCTGCGAGGATCCTCTGCAATGTCTTTCCTTCTCTCATGGGCTTCATCCGCAGCCGCGGTGATGGCTGACTTGATATTATACACGAAGTTTGGAGAATTGGGCTGTCAGGGTGAACCTTTTCTGGTCGCTGTTTCGGTCGATTTTCAACCGTAGCATTGATCACTAGGTAATCAGCAACCTTTTTTACGTGCTTTGCGTATTACTCTATGTGTATGTTACGAAAAACCCCTTAAAGGACCGCGTGAAATGAAAGGCTTGACCGTATTGGAGCAGATCATCCTGGCCGCGATCGTAGCCCTCAAGGACGACGCCTTCGGCGTGACCATCCGCAAGAGGGCGGAAGCCATGACCGGCAGGCGGTTGATGTATGGGACACTCTACAACGCCCTCGACCAGCTGCTGCGCAAGGGCTGCGTGACCCAGACCAAGGGGAATACATCATCCGCCAGAGGAGGGCGGCCGCGCATCTACTACACCCTGACCGCTGATGGGGAGGAGGCCCTGCGGGCTTCCCACAGCCTGCAGAATTCGATCTGGGAAAGCATCCCCGAATTCTTGAGCGACTGAGGCCCATGACCCGGACCGTAGGGCGTGCACCCCGCATAGGCAGGAGGCTCCTTCTCTTCCTGACGAGCTACGAGGAGGAGCACGCCGCTTCCGGCGACTGCGGCGAGGAGTTTGTGGAACGCGTGCGGGCCGGTGGACGCCTCCGGGCGCTGCTGTGGTACTGGTCACAGGTCCTGCATGCGCTCGGGGCCTACACAAAGCTTTCGTTCTTAATAGGAGCTGCCATGCTTAAGAATTACCTCAAGATCACCTGGAGGAACATCCGGAACCACAAGCTCTATTCGTTCATCAACATCATGGGGCTGGCGGTGGGGATGGCGTGCTGCATCCTCATCCTGCTCTGGGTACAGGACGAACTCAGCTACGATCGGTTCCATGAGAATTTCGACAATCTCTACACCACCAACCCCGAGCTGGAAGGAACCAGATATAACTCCAACCCGCTGGCATTGGCCCCCACCCTGAGAGAGAATTATCCCGAGATCGTCAGCATCGCACGCTTCACGGATAGGACCTGGCTGGCTAAATACGGAGACAGGCTCTTCAACGAGAGCGGGGGGCTGGTGGACGAGGATTTCCTGAAGATGTTCACATTCCCGCTCCTCGAGGGCAGCCCGAACACGGTTTTTGCCGCCCGCGAATCCATCGTGATCTCGGAGCGCATGGCCGCGAAGTTTTTCGGCAGCGAAGATCCCATGGGCAAATCGATGTTGATCAACGGCCGGACCGAGCTGGTCGTCACCGGCATCCTCGAGGATGTTCCCGCCAACTCCCACCTGCAGTTCGATTTCCTGTCTCCCATCAAGCTCATGGGGGATAGAGAGTTCACGAGCTGGTCCTGGGAGGCCAGGACCTATCTGCTCCTGCAGGAAAACGCGGACTGGCAGGATTTCGCCGGTAGGATCTTCGGGTTTGTCAATGAACACGACAAAAGGACGGATCAGGAGGTCCTGCTGCACATGAGGCCACTGTCCCGGATCCACCTGTATGCCCTGAGGGGCACGGACCCGATCGTATACATCTACATCTTCCTGATCATCGCGCTGGCCATATTGATAATCGCCTGCATCAATTTCATCAACCTCTCCACGGCCCGCTCCAATACGCGGGCTAAGGAGATCGGGCTGCGCAAGGTGGTGGGGGCGGAAAAGAGCCACATTGTGCGGCAGTTTCTCGGGGAGTCGCTGCTGTTTGCGGCAGTAGCACTGGTGCTCGCGTTGGGTCTGATCCGGCTGCTCCTCCCGGCTTTCAATCGTCTTGCCGATAAGCAGCTGACATTGGATGTCACCGGCAATCTGACCCTCCTCCTTGTGCTGGCGGGGATCATCCTGTTCACTGGCCTGGTGTCCGGCAGCTATCCGGCCTTCCTGCTCTCTACATTCCGGCCGATCCGGACGCTGAAAGGGGAGTACCGATCGAGCTCAAGGGGTTATGTCCTGAGGAAGATCCTGGTCGTCAGCCAGTTCACCGCCACCATCGTCCTGATCATCGGGACGATCCTGATCTACCGGCAGCTCGAATACATACGGAACAGAGACCTCGGGCTGGACAGGGAGCATGTGGTGGCCGTTACGCTGGGCAGCGAACTGAGGCAGAACTATAGGTCTTTCAAGGAGGCGATCAAGCAACATCCGGGCGTTATCAATGCTACGGCGGCGCGGAGGTTTCCGACCAATATCTCCCACATGAATCCGGTGTACTGGGAAGGCCGGGGCCCGGATCAGTACATCACGATGACGGATGCTTCCGTGGACTTCGACTATTTCGAGACACTCGGCATGGAGATCGTCCGGGGCCGGAGTTTCTCGGAAGAGTATGCCACCGATCAGCAGAACTACGTCCTGAACGAGACCGCAGCCAGGATCACAGAGTTGGAATCTCCGGTTGGGAAGCAGTTCTCGGTGTGGGAGGATGAAGGGCAGATCATCGGCATCGTGCGGGATTTCCATTCGCAGTCGCTCCATTCCGAGATCGGCCCGGTCGTCTTCACCTTGTCCCAGCGGCACGGATCTCACCAATACGTGTTCGTCAAGATCCGGTCGGACAGCATCTCCGGGACCCTCGAATTCCTGGAGGAGAAGGCGGGCGAATTCGTTCCTAACAGCGTCTTCGAGTACCAGTTCCTGGATGATGTATTCGACGGCCAGTACCGCAGCGACCAGAGGCGCGGCTCGATCTATTCCTCCTTCACGTTCCTGGCCATCTTCATCTCCTGCCTCGGGCTCTTCGGCATGGCCTCGTTCACTGCAGAACAGCGCACCAAGGAGATCGGCATCCGCAAGGTCCTGGGGGCCTCCATCGCCAATGTCATGGTCCTGATCTCCAAGGACTTCCTGCTCCTACTGGCCGTGTCCAACCTCATCGCCTGGCCTGTTGCGTATTACCTGATGGAGCGCACGCTCGGCAACTATGCCTACCGGACCGGTATCGCTCTGTGGGTGTTCGCCGTCTCGGGCATTGCGGTGGCATTTCTCGCCCTGCTGACCGTGTGTTTCAAGATCGCCAGAGCCGCCCGTGTTAATCCTGTCGAGAGCCTACGCCACGAATAAAATATCACTTGATTATATAGGGCAGGAGATTTATCTTTATGCCCTATGAAAGCCTCCTATTTCCTTCCGGCATCGCTCTCCGCGAAATCCAGGGAGCTGATCGAGATCCTTCCGGTTAAGCGCAGCCTGGAGCGCTCCGGATTCGAGCCGGACCGGGCGGCCCTGATCGTCTTGGATATGCAGAAATATTTCCTGGATCCGAGCTCGCATGCCTTTGTGCCCAGCGCCGCCGCGATCCTCCCGGGGATCCGGGGGCTTGTCGATGCGTTCCACGATGCGAACCGGCCCGTGGTCCTGACCAGGCACCTCAACACGCAGGAAAACGCCGGCGCTATGGCCGAGTGGTGGGCGGATCTGATCCGGGAGGACGATCCCGCCAGTGAGGTCGTCCCGGAGCTGGATGACCCCCAGGCCATCTGGATCGAAAAATCCCAGTACGACGCCTTCCATCAGACCGGCCTGGATGAACTCCTGAAGGACCTGGGTGTCACTCAGGTCGTGATCGGGGGTGTCCTGACCCACCTCTGCTGCGAGACCACGGCCCGCTCGGCCTTTGTGCGGGGTTTTAAGGTCTTTTTTGCCGTGGACGGGACGGCCACCTATCAGGAGGACTTTCACAGGGCTACGCTCCTGAATCTCTGCCATGGTTTCGCGGTGCCGGTACTGGTGGGCGACATCCGGAAGATCGTGGAGTCTGCGGATGGATGATCGTTTGGATGCCGCCATTGTCGGCGCCGGCCCTTCGGGGATCGCTGCGGCTATCCAGTTGAGAAGATCCGGTGTAGAATTTGCCCTCTTCGAGCAAGCGGAAATCGGGGGGCTCCTGCTCAACGCTCACCTCGTGGAAAACTATCCGGGATTTCCGAAGGGTATCTCTGGCACGGACCTGGTCCAGAGATTCAGGCAGCAGCTCGAACGCTGGGAGATCCCGGTCGTTCGTGACTGCGTGAGGTTGGTGGAGTACAAGGATGAGGCCTTCCGTCTCGCTGCAGGCAGTGGAGAGATCACATGCCGGTTCCTCATGATCGCATCAGGTACGGTCGCCCTCAGGCTTCCGGCTGCCATCATCCGGGAAGGCGCGGAAGACCGGATCTTCTATGAGGTATTCCCCCTCCGCGATATCCGCGGCCGGCACCTGGGGATCGTAGGCGCCGGGGATGCGGCCTTCGACTACGGCCTGCAGCTCGCGGAGCACAACAGGGTGACGATCATCTGCAGAGATTCCGGTCCCTGCTGCCTTCCACTCCTCGCGGAGAGAGCAGAGGCGGTCGACGGCCTGGACGTGTTGAAGGGCACGCAGCTCCTGGCCGTGGACGCGGCCGGGGAAGGCCTTCTCCTCAACCTAGCGGGAGAGGAAGAACCGCAGGGGAGGATGCTGGAGGCAGACTATCTCTTGGCGGCTGTGGGCCGGGAGCCAGCGCTGGGTTTCCTGGGGCCCGGTCTTGAGAAGGCCAGAGACGAGGTGCGCCGGGATGGCCGCCTGTTTCTGATTGGAGACGTCGAGAACCACCTCTACCGCCAGGCCGGGATCTGTGTTGGAGACGGGATCAGGGCCGCAATGCAGATATGTGAGATGCTGAGGCAGGCAAGGCCATGAACGTCGTAGCCCGGACCGCCCATTCGGATATCGCGACCGTGTTTATTGCGGAGACCAGCCCGAACAGATACATCGAGTTTGTAGAGTCATCCCAGCCGCCACTTTCCAGGCAGGAGAAGTGGGTGCTCATCGTGTCGTCCCTGTACGGCTGCCCCATCGGATGCCGGTTCTGCGATGCAGGGCAGTTCTATCAGGGAATACTCTCCGCCGAAGATATCATGCGGCAGATCGACTACATGGTGGAACTGCGGTATCCGGACCGGGTTGTACCCGTATCAAAATTCAAGATCCAGTTCGCCCGGATGGGCGAACCGGCGCTGAATCCCGCAGTGCTCGATGTGCTAGCTGCCCTTTCCGGCCGCTATCAGGCGCCTGGCCTGCTGCCCACCGTCTCGACCATGGCCCCTCTCGGCAGCGACGGATTCTTTCGCAGGCTCAAGGAGATCAAGGACGACCTCTACCCTGGCCGCTTCCAGCTCCAGTTCTCCGTCCACTCCACGGACGAGGCCCGGAGGGACTGGCTGATCCCCGCCCGCAAGATGCAGTTGGACAGGATCGCGGCGCTGGGGAAAGAGTTTTTTGAGCCGGGAGACCGGAAGATCACACTGAATTTTGCCATCTCGGATGATCTGATCCTGGATCCGGCCGCCCTGCTGAGGCATTTCCCGGCCGAGAAATTCTTCATCAAACTGACTCCCGTTAACCCGACGGGGCAGGCGGTGCGGAACAGGCTGAGCAGTGATCGGACAGGTGTTGAGATGGAGCCGCCGATCGCGTCCGACCTGAGGGAAACAGGGTATGATGTGCTTTACAGCTTGGGCGAACTCGAGGAAAACAGGATCGGGAGCAACTGCGGCCAACACATCATGCACTATAAGAATTCACCTGACCGGATCGAAGGCAGCTACACGTACCAGCTTCTACCTATCGAATAGAACCTGATCGAAACAAGGAACCAGAAATGAGCGAAGAACAAAGAAAGATCATCGAAGCCGCCCTTGATGAATTTGCAGAATGCGGCATCCCGGATACAACTCTGGATTCGATCGCGTCCAGGGCCGGTTTAGCGCCTGGAGTTGTGCGGGCTTTGTTTGTGGACAAGGAGACACTGCTCGAGGAGCTTTACAAGGAGAAGACGGAACCGATGGTCTCCGCCATATCGTTGGCTGTGCAGGAGATAGAGGATCCCAAGGAGTTGATCCGGAAATCCATGGGACACCTGGATCGATGGCTCTTGATGAATCCGAAGGTCATCAAGCTCTATATGCAGTGTTCACTGGACGAATCAGAGGTCCTTGGGAAGACGTTTCAACGCTATCTCATGCCCTCCGAGCTTTTCGACCGTCTGAACCAGTTTATGGAGGAGGGGAAGTTCCGCTGCCGGAACATCCTCGAACTGATGGTGCTGCTGGATTCCCTGATCCTGCTCCTGCACCTTATGCGGCCTGGGATGACGCTCAACCCCGATTATAGCTTCGAGGAGCTCGTCCAGCAGCGCTTCGAAGCGGCCATGGATCTGCTGGAAAACGGACTCTACACAGATTGAAACATTAGACATCCATTACTAAAAGGAGTGATAGATGCCGAAAAAGAAATGGGACAGCAGCGATATCCCCGACCAGAAAGGAAGGGTGGCCATCGTGACCGGGGCCAGCAGCGGGATCGGTTTTGAGACAGCACGTGTCCTGGCTGAGAAGAACGCCACGGTGATCATCGCCCCGCGCAACCTCGATAAAGGAAATGTCGCGGCGGAGAAGATCAGATCGGGCCACCCGAATGCGGATCTGACCGTCATGGAACTCGACCTGGCCAACTTGGATTCCGTGCGCGACTTTGCCGAGAAGTTCAAGGACAGTTACTCGCGGCTGGATCTGCTCATCAACAACGCCGGCGTCATGATGCCGCCCCTCTCCAAGACCAAAGACGGCTTCGAGCTCCAGTTCGGCACGAACCACCTGGGACATTTTGCCCTCACAGGGCTGCTCATCGACCTGATCAAGAACACACCCGATTCCCGGATCGTCAACGTGTCGAGCGGGGCACACCACTATGGGAACCTGGATTTCGAGGACCTGAACTGGGAGAAGCGCCCCTACAAGAAGATGAAGGCATACTCCGATTCCAAGATCGCCAACATCTACTTCGCCAACGAGCTGCAGCGGCGCCTGGACGAGGCGGGCGTGAACACGCTGGTCACTGCCGCGCATCCCGGTTGGACCGCAACCGAGCTGCAGAGGCATGCCGGTGTGTTCAAATTCCTGAACCGATTCGTGGCCCAGGACATCACCATGGGCGCCCTGCCGACCCTGTATGCCGCGGTCGCCGAGGATGTTCAGGCCTGCGATTACTACGGCCCCGGGGTTGGCGAGAGATGCGGGGGTACCCGAAAAAGGTCGAAATCAATGACCTGGCAAAAGACACGGAAAAAGCGAAGAAACTCTGGGAAGTCTCAGAGAAGCTCACAGGGGTCACCTATCCCCTGTGAGCTTGTCAGGCCGTAGGATTCTATATAAGATACCGATAGTCCCGGCTGCATGATCTGGTGATCAAGTCCGTGTTGCCGGCCCTGCAGGAGGAAACATGTCGGATTCAGTGATGAAAAAACTCTTCCCCTCGCTGCTCCTGCTGTTTCTGGTTCTAGGCTCCCTGATGGGGGAGGAGCTCACCCTGGAAAAGCTCTACACCGATACACCCCTGATCGGCATTCCTCCACGCGCGGTTACATGGTCGCCTGATGAGAGCCGGTGTGCCTTCCTCTGGAATGAGGACTCGGGCAGGATCCAGAATCTCTACCTCTTCGCTCCGGATCCCGGGGCCGTGCCGCTGCGGCTGACATCATTCGAAGATCAGAGGATTGCGGGCTTCTGTTGGGGACGCAGCGAAAACGAACTATTCTTTCTTCTGGGAACAGCGCTCTTCAGATTGGATCTCCCAAGCCTATCCACAACCGAGGTCTACAGGAGCAAGCTGCGGATGCGGTCGCTGACCCTGTCTCCAGATCGGTCATCACTCTGCTTTCTCAAAGGAGGGAATCTCTGTGTGTATGACCTCGAGGCCAAGAGCTGTTCCCAGGTTACCGGATTCGAGGCCAGGGGTGGAGGCATCGTTCGGTATGCCTGGTCCCCGGATTCGCAGCGGATCGCATTTCTTTTCCAGGATTCAGACGGTACCCGTCAGGTGGATGTCCCGCTTTTTGGCCGGGAGGCGGTCAGGCTGAGGAAGGTGCCGCGCGCCTTTCCCGGGGATCCGGACAGTGTGAGGAAGATTGGGATATTGGACCTCCCGCAGGGGGAGATCAGCTGGGTGGACAGGGAGTTCGCCACGTTGCACTCCTTTTCGTGGTCTCCTTCAGGGGGAAGACTACTCATGGAGGAATCAGCGGAATATGCCAGCAAGCGGTCCATCTATGTGTGCGAGGCGGACGACCTGAAGCTGCACACTGCCTACAGGGAAGAAAGCCCCTCCTTCACATTCTCCTGGATCTGGAGCTCGCAGTGGATCGATGACGACCGCATCGCCCTGACATCGGATGGGTCCGGATTCTGCCATCTCTATGCCCTGGATCTGGAAACCTCGCAGACCCGACAGCTCACTTCCGGGGAATGGGAGGTGCTGGAGACCTTTCCGGTCAGGGGAGGATCACTCTATTTTATCGCCAATCGATCCCGGCCCGAAAATCGTGAACTGTACAGTGTGGATCTTGGCAGTGGGGATATCCAGAGGGCCTCCGACAGGGATGGGGTGTACCGTCCCTCAATCTCCGCATCTGGAAAGAATGTGTGTGTCCTTTTTTCCGATGACATGACTCCCTTTGACCTCTATTTCATCCGGCAGGGCAAGCTGGAGAGGGTGACGGAGTCTCTGCTGCCTGGTTTCGAGGAATTCCAGTGGGCGAAACCACAGTACCTGACGATCCCGGGAGGAGGAAGCAGCGTCGAGATCCGGATCCGGATGATGCTTCCCCCAGATTTCGATCCCGGGAAGAAATATCCGGCCATCATCGGCTCTGTCTACTCCAATGCTGTCTTGAACCAGTGGGGAGGGCGCGATGCCCATCCCACCTGGGGGCTGGATCAGTATCTGGTCCAGGTGGAGAAGTATGTCCTGCTGAACCTGGACCTCAGGGGCAGCCTCGGGTATGGGCGCAAGTTCCGGGCAGACATGCTCCGGGGCTACGGTGTTGTCGACATTCAGGACATCGCGGCGGCGGCCCGCTATCTCCAGTCGCTGCCGTACATCAGGGGAGATAGGATCGGGATCTGGGGATCGAGCTACGGCGGCCTCCTGACCCTGATGTCTCTGTTCAAGAATCCGGGCCTCTTTGCCTGCGGGATAGCCGGGGCCCCGGCCACCAATGTCTATCACGCCTTCCCCGGCCAGATGGAGGTCATGAAGTCTGCCGAGGATAGTGAGGCCTATGAGGGATCCTCAGCATATTTCTGGTCGCAGGGCCTGGAAGATCCGGCCATGATCATCCACGGGGTTCGGGACACGACCGTGCTCTTCATGGACTCGGTGAGCCTGGCCAGCAAGATGATCGAGGAGGGCAAAGACTTCGAGTTCGTGGTCCTCCCGGATGCCGCGCACGCCTGGGACTTGGGCCCCACACACCAGACACTCTTCGCATTCAGGAAGATGGTCGATTTTTTCGGGAGACACCTCAGGGATTAATCCGGCACACGAAAGACCTTGAGGTTGGAGATGAGCGGGCAGGCCTTGGCCTTCAGGTTGATCCTGATCCTCGTTGTCGTGATAGGCTCGAACCGGACGATCCTGCGGTTCCCGATCGTGGTACCGCCGGCGATTTCGACAAATTCACCATCCTGAAATGCATCGATGGAGAATGCCTTCACACGCTGGCCAAGCGGGATATGCTCCTGGAGGAGCACCGTGTTCAGCTCGACCGGCTCCCCAAAGTCCAGCTCGAGAGCGGCCTCCGGGTCCTCATCTTCCGCGGCCCAGTAGGTCTCGGGATCCTCATCGATACTATTCGCTGCTCGAAAGGCCCCTCCCCGAGAACTTGTGGTGCTCGCGTGTGCTGCCGCGGCGAGGTTGACGGAGAAGGCCTCGTCCAGATAGAGCTTCAACTCGGTCAGCCTCTGGATGTCGTTGTTATGGATCAGGCCCCGTGTGTCGGGCGGCAGGTTCAGGAGGAAACAGCCGTTCATCCCCACGGAGTGGTACCAGTTGTCGATGAGCCGGCTCAGCGGCTTGACCTTGTCGTCCTCTTCCTTGTGGTAGAACCAGCCCGGCCGGATCGAGGTGTTGACCTCGGCGGGGATCCACAGCTCGCCATCCTCATGGCCGGTCTGCAGCTGGTCGTTCACTCCCCCTATGCCGGGGTAGAATGCGCCCGCATCGATCGTGCACCAGTTGGTCTCGGCTGCATAACCCCTCTCGTTCCCGATCCAGCGGACGTCCGGGCCGGCGTCGCTGAAGATCACTGCCTGGGGCTGGCACCGCCGCACCACGTCCGTGAAGCCCTCCCAATCGTATTCCTGCCTCTTCCCGTCCGGGCCCACGCTGAAGGCTCCGTCGAAGAACACGTAGTACACGTCACCGTACTCGGTCAGGACCTCTTCCAGCATCTTCATGAACACGGTATTGTACTCATCGGTGAAGTAGGTGGGATGATTTCGGTCCCAGGGAGAAACATAGATTCCGAACTTGATGCCGAGCTCCCGGCAGGCGTCGGAGAGCTCTCTGAGCACATCGCCTTTCCCGTCCTTCCATCGGCTTTCCCGCACCGTGTGTGTGGACTGTTCCGACGGCCACAGGCAGAATCCGTCGTGATGTTTGGCGGTGATGACGGCCCCCTCCATGCCTGCCTCTTTTATGACCCGGGCCCACTGGCGGCAGTCCAGTTCGGTGGGATTGAAGATATCTGGATTTTCGTCTCCGTGTCCCCACTCGATGTCGGTGAAGGTGTTGGGGCCGAAATGGATGAAGGCGTGGTACTTCATTCCGTGCCAGAGCAGCTGGCGTTCGCTCGGCACGGCGCCGAAGGGGAGGGGAGGATCGCCGGGAGCGCAGTGGATCGCTAGGACCGCGATCCACAGGATGGTCGTATAGCGCCGCATGAGAAGGCTCCTTGCCGACCTAATGCTGTGCTCAGGCCGTGAACAGGTCCTTGGTCGAGAAGTTCGGCTCGCTCGTCAGGTTGACGCCCAACCTCTTCAGGCCGGCCTCATCTCCGGGTGTCGGAATATGGCTGAGGTGGACCTCGCATCCCTCCAGTTCCTTGAGTTTGGAGATGGCCTGTTGCACCGAAGGATTGGTGGCCGCCGCGATGGCGAGGGCGATCATGGTCTCTTCGAGATCCAGGCTGACAGTCTTGGACTGCAGGATGTCCCTCTTCAGGGCGCCGATCGAATCGATGATGATCGGAGACAGCAGATGGATCTCCTCCGGGATCCCGGCCAGGTGTTTCATGGACTTCATCACGACGCTGGAGGCGGCATGCATGAGAGGAGAGTTGCTGCCCGTGAGGATGGTGCCGTCTTCCAGTTCGATGGCCGCACCGCAGAAGATGCCCTTGTTGCCCTTTTCCTTGAGCTCGGCGTCCTTGGCGGCTTCTTTAGCAGAACGGACGACCCGTCTGTTTTCCGGACGTATGCCCATGTCTTCCATGATGAGTTCAACGCGCTGTACAGTATCCTTGTCGGCATATCCCATCACGTATTCACAGCTGTACCGGAAGAAACGCCGGATCACTTCCTGCCTGGCCGCTTCCTGCACGGCCTCATCACTCAGGATGCCGGCACTCGCGCAGTTTACTCCCATGTCCGTAGGGGATTGGTAGATTGATTCGGCCCCGGTGATCCTCTCCAGGATGCGCTTGAGGATGGGAAAGATCTCGACATCGCGGTTGTAATTGACGGACGCCTTCCCATACTTCTCCAGATGGAAGGGGTCGATGAGGTTGAAGTCCGCGATGTCTGCCGTGGCCGCCTCATAGGCCACGTTGACAGGATGCTTGAGGGGCAGATTCCAGATGGGGAAGGTCTCGAACTTGGAGTATCCCGGGCTTATCCCCTGCAGGTGGTCGTGGTACATCTGGGATAGGCAGGTGGAGAGCTTGCCGCTCCCCGGGCCGGGCCCTGTGACCACGATCAGGGGTTTTTCGGACTTGAGGTAGTCGTTGGCCCCGTATCCGTCCTTGCTGACGATGAGGTCGACATCCGTGGGGTATCCGGGTGTGTAGCGGTGCGTGATGACCTTGATGCCCCTGCGCTCCAGTTTGTTCTTGAAAACGACCGCAGAAGCCTGGTTGTCGAAACGCGTGATGACCACGCCCAGGATGTCGAGGCCCCACTGCCTGAGCTCATCAAGGAGTTTGAGGGCGTCCACATCATAGGTGATCCCGAAATCAGCCCGCAGTTTCTTCTTCTCGATCGCCCCGGCATAGATGCAGAGTATGATATCTGCCTTGTCTTTGAGCTTCTGCAGGAGCCGCATCTTGACATTAGGGTCGTATCCCGGCAGCACACGGGCCGCGTGGTAGTCGAAGAGGAGCTTTCCCCCGAACTCGAGATACAGCCGGTTGTCAGCCTTGTCGAGCCTCTCTAGGATGGAGGCAGACTGCTCGGCCAGGTATTTCTCGTTGTCGAATCCCGTGTTTCTGCCCATGTCGATCTTGATTACTTATTGATCTGTTCTCTTGGTTCCGGAAAATTCGGCATCGCCCATGTCGGTAAACATAGTGCCGGTCAGGGACTCCCCCTCGATCACAGCTTCCGCATCGATGCTGATGGTCTGCCCTCCGGCGTCAATTGCAGCCGAAAAAGTCAGTGTTCCTTCCTCTAAAGCAATGTCCTCCATCTCGGCGGCGCCCATATCGAAAACCATCTCTCCCTTGAGCTGATCCTCCTCCATCTTGAAGATAAACTCCATCTGCATTCCTTGGGAAATCAGCTCGACATCCCAGGTCCCCAGCAGAGCCTTCTGGCCTTCTGACTGGACTGTAAGTGCTGCGTTGGAGAAACTCGACAGCATGACCAAAGCGAAGATAACAACCGTTGCCACAATCTTTTTCATTCCATCCTCCTAGATTTCTTTCATGTGCCCTGCTTGAATTGCCCGTACTGCATTGGTTCTTGGGACACCGCACCCTAGAATATGTAGTGCTAAATCTCTTGTCAAATCCTTTGTGGTTGACGGCCAAGTTTTCGGAGTGATAGGCTTTGGCTGTCAGGAGGAGACGGACATGAAAAATGGACTCATTGCTCTGATGGTCTTGGCCGCACTTGCGAGCGCCTGCTCGAGTCCGCCCCCCGCCGATCTGATACTCAGGAATGCGCAGGTCTATACCGTGGAGGATAGTCAGCCCTGGGCCTCGGCCGTGGTCATCAGGGGAAATGAGATTGTAGCGGTCCTGGAAGATGACATGGAGAGCGAGAGATACATCGGCCCTTCAACCCGGGTCATCGACCTGGGAGGTCAATTCGTCATGCCGGGCTTCATCGATGCGCACGTGCATTTTGCGGGATATTCCGCCCAACAGCACGACATCCAGCTCATGCATGTGGCCAATGATGATGGCCTCGTGCAGGAGATCCGGCGTGTCGTGGAGAATGTCGGCCCGAACGAGTGGATAACCGGAGGGGATTGGAGCGGGGCGATCCAGTGGATGCAGGGGAGGGGCGAGCTGGATGGGCCCGGGTCCGAGAAGCGTTGGGAACCGCACAGGAAGACGATCGATCCCCACACAAAGGATAATCCCTGCCTGCTGAACAGCTATGAAAGAGACCTGTACCTGGCCAATACCGCAGCGCTGCGCGCGGCCGGACTCGAAGACGCCCGCCTGGAGGGGATGCAGCTCGATGAGAACGGCCAGCCAACCGGGCTGCTCTTTCAGGGATCGCCGGCCATCGCTGAGATACGCAAACATGTGAAGCCAAAATCAGAGGAACGGATCCTGAATGAATACCGCACCGGTCTGAGGCTGATGGCCGAGATGGGTTTCGTAGAGTTTCACGACATGTTTCGCTCCTTCAAAGAGGTGGAGCGCTATCTCAAGCTCCAGGAGGAGGGAGAGTTGAGCTGCCGTGTCTGGCTCAGGCCCTGGCTGGACCTCAAGGAGGAGATGTTTTCCCAGGACTTCACCATGGGGATGCACCCCGCGACCCGGGAACGGGACTATTTTCTGCGCTTCGGGGGATTCAAGAGCGCCAATGATGGCTTCCTGGGAGACCGCGGCGCCATGCTCTTCGAGCCCTATACCGACCGGCCCTCCTACAAGGGGCACTACCAGGAATACAACAGCGACTCGGATACGTTCGGCAGCCTGGAGGGAAATCCGGAGGTCTTCTATGAACACTGCCGGGATGCCGTGGAGCACGGCTATTGCGTGGACTCTCACGCCATCGGGGACAGGGGAGTCTCGGAGGTCATCGATGTCCTGGAGCGGATCCAGAAGGATTTGAGTGCCGACATGAGCATGTTCCGCATCATCCACGCGGAGATCATCCAGCCGCGCGAGTTCGAGCGGCTCAGGGCCCTGAATCTCATCGTGGAGACCAATCCGAGCCAACTCCCCGACGACATGCGCTGGCTCATCGACAGGCTGGGGCCTGAGAGGGAAAAGCTGGCCTTCCCCTTCCGTACCTTCCTGGACAGGGGCATCGTCATGAATTTCGGCTCCGACATTCCGGGGAATGCGGGTGCGATATTTTTCAACGATCCCCGATATGTGCTGAACGCGGCTGTCAACCGGACCAACACAGAGGGGAAGCCCGAGGGCGGCTGGCTGCCCCAGCACAGGATCCGCATGGAAGAGGCCATCCGGTGCT
Source organism: uncultured bacterium (assembly GCA_965533275.1). Classification (GTDB taxonomy): domain Bacteria; phylum Acidobacteriota; class Aminicenantia; order Aminicenantales; family Aminicenantaceae; genus JAUXEH01. The sequence continues at coordinate 36,053 of CBESWG010000006.1, read as the reverse complement.
TCACCGTGAACGGGGCCTACGCCTGCATGCGTGAGGATGCGGTGCGGGGATCACTGAAGGCCGGCAAACTGGCCGACATCGTCGTCATCGACCGCAATATCGTGGAAAACGATCCCGCGGATGTGCGAAACATGCAGGTCCAGATGACGATCGTCGACGGCCGGATCGTGTTCGAGAGAGAATAGGACCTGTTTACTTCCGTTATTAAGAGCCTGCCCCGTCCCGGAATTTTTTGGGTCTGATGCCTGGTACAGAGGCAGGCTCAACAGGATCGGATTGGGAGATCGTTCCCTTCTCTGTATTTTCCTTTGTCCAGATAAGGTCCTCTTGGTTTTTAAAGACAATGGTGTCGGCCGCTTCTGAATCGAATAAAAACTGAAACTCGTATTCCAGCGACTCCATATTGTGATATTTCACGGTGCACTGGACCCATTTTTTGTCGGGCAGCCTCTGATACTTGATGTTCCTGATGGTCCCAATTTCCGTTTCGTCCTGGTTATTTCCGAATATGATCGTTTCCGGGCGTATCTCAAAATATGTGTTTTTGTAATCATCATGGGGGCATCGCCATTTCCCATACAACAGGGGTTCTACTTCTCGCCCCGTACAAAAACACAGCCAGACAACAGATAGCACTCCAAATATCCCTATGGTTAAAGTTCTGTTTTTCATGGCAGCTCACATCCTACGGAGTCCGTTTTTTTGTGAACCTCTGTCGATGAAAAAACCCGACTCTATTCTTCTTGTGTCGTTTATGTTCTCTTCCTGATCGATAACCTCTAAGAACGCCCTGACGATCTTGGGATCGAACCAGTGCCCGGACTGTTGGATGATCTTGTTGACGGCCGTTTCTTGTTTCATGGCCTCTCTATAGGGCCGTTCTGCGGTCATCGCATCGAACCTGTCTGCGACGGCTACGATCCTTCCGTACAGGCTAATGTCTTCGCGAGAGATTTGGTTGGGATAGCCGGACCCGTCATAGTTTTCATGGTGCTGGAACACGATGTCCACAACGTCTGCAAAAGAGGAGATCGGCTCCAATATCTGTGCTCCCAGGAACGGATGTGTTTGGATGACCTCTCTTTCTTCTGGTGTAAGAGAGCCTTTTTTGTCGAGGATGCTGTTGGGGATACCCAATTTGCCGATGTCATGCAGGAGCCCACCCCGTCTCAAGATGTCGAGTTCCTCTGGTTTCAGTCTCATGGCTTTTCCGATCTTTACTGCCAGCCTGGTCACTTTCTCAGAATGTCCTGCGGTCCAGTGGGACTTGGCATCGATCGCCCTGGCCAGCGCGGTGAGAGTCCCCCAATGAAAAACTCGGAGTTCTTTGATGAGGCGGGCATTCGAGAGGGCCACTCCTACCTGGTCGACCAGCTGCCTGACCTGCAGGAGCTCGATTTCTTCGAGGGCGGATGATCTTCCTTCATAGCCGAGGCTGATTATGCCAGCCAATTTCTTGCTGAGAAATATGGGGAATAGGTGGAAAGCGGTCATCCCCTGCCGCACCAACGGCTTGAGGAAGCGGGGTGCGTCCCAGGACGATGCCAACTCGGGGGCATTCGGAGTCGCACGCATGCGCTCTACTTCTATCTGGCTCAGGATGGAGGACTCTTGCTCCATCCCCTGATGGGCGGTATCCAGAGAAAAATAGCTTTCTACAGACTCTGAGTCGTCATCCTCCACGATTGTTACGCAGATGCCCTTACAGGGATGGATGTTTCTCACATCTTGTACCAGGGTCCTGGCGATCTCCGATGGTTCCATGGTCGCCAGGATAGCCCGGTCGATCTCGGCACGGATGCTCAATGATTTGAACTGACGTCCCAGTTCTACGGCCATATCGTTAAATGACCGTGCCACCTGCCCAAACTCATCATTGGAGGATACCTCGACGCGTGTCTCAAAGTTCTTCGTTGCCATCTCATCTGCCCCCGCCTTGAGTTTTTCCAGGGGCACGAGGTTTTTCCGGATCTGAGTGATACTTAGAAGGATGACGGCCAGCAAAGAAAAAATCAGTACCGGCGGATAAATTTGTTTGAAGTAGACAGCCGGGGCATTCATATAGGATTTTAGCTCGCTGACCACCATGGTCCAGGTGGGAGAGAAGAACCGGCTTTCCATGAAAAGATCCCGGTAGCATGCAAAATACTCATTATCGCCCATGTTCCAGGAAAACCAGCCTGAATTTTTGGGCTGAATTTGTTTGAATGTATCATCCGGGAAACGATAGGCTCCCATAGCCGAAGTGAAGATGAGGTTCTTTTCATGGTCCAGGACATGCAGCTCTGTCTGACCTGGTAGGGTGCTTTCAGTGCCGGCATACCAGAGATACAGGCCTTGGATCTCGGATATGAGCAGAGCTTTTCTCCCGTTTTCGGCAGAAAAGGGCAGGGCCAGGAAAATCCTGGAAAGCGTTGAGCTTGAGCTCCGCGTCAGCACCAGGTCCTCGCCTGCGAAGCCATGCTGTTCTTCTGCGAGACTCAGTTCGGGTAGTCGAAAATTCTGCCCGAAAACGCCTGCCGTTTCCCCATCTTGATAGAGAACCTGGATTCCCAAATAGTGCTGGTCGAGCTGGGAGCGATACTCTTCAGAAATATCACCTAAAGTCGCAGCGCTGCCGTCGGTCCTCCATACTGAGACGACCATGTTCATCTCGGCCTGCAGCGATATCAGCCTCTCGTAAACGCTCATGCCCAAGGACTTGGTGCTATGCAGGAGACGTTGCCGGGATTGATCAAGAAGTTGGGTGTTCACATGCAGGTAGGAGAAAAGGCCCAGTACTAAGATGGGAACTATCGCACAGAGGCCAAACAACAGAGTGATCCTCCGAGCTACCAGGCTGCGGAATATTGCCCTCTCAAATTTCATTTAACTTTTCCGGTCAGTATTTCGAGGCCAGGCCCACGTAGCGCCCGTTATTGGCTCGTATGATGTCATCATGGCTGGCCTTGGCGGTCAGGGGAGCAGTGGTTTTTCCATCCTTTCCCATGCTGTACAGATCGAAATCTGCGTTGATGGGCACCAGGAAGCGGTCTTTCCTCCACTTGCCTTTGATCTCGTTCTTTTTTTTGCCGAGGATGATCAGATACTGATAGGGATTCCCCCAGGGATCTATCAGGTCGACAGCGGGAATACTGTCCAGCTGCTCGGGAAGCGACCCATGGTCGTATAGGTGGTTCGTGAGCTTTTGGCTCAGATGCAAAATGTCGGCACACGCACGCTTGATATACGCTTTTTCGAGCATGTTTATAGAGGTGGGGATGGCGATCATCATCAGTGTGCCGATGATCGCGACAATGATCAGCAGCTCAATCAAAGTGAGGCCGCTCTGGCTGCCGCGGTCGATCTTGTTCTTTAGCTCTATTTTTCGCATGGGATCCCATCTGTCCCTTGTAAATAGAGCCTATTGTCTCAGAGGGCCTGAAGAAGGACAATCGTCTAAAGTGGGGGTATCAGGGGTGAATATAGTGTGTCACATCTCACCCCGGGCGATGAGAGGCCCTTCGAAACTATTTCGGCTGTTCCTCCATGGGCTCCATCTTGAGGATGGCGAAGGCCGCTCCCTGGGGATCCTGCAGGACCGCGTACCTGCCGGTTTCGGGGATGTCGGTGGGGGCCTTTAGAACCACAGCACCGAGTTCCTGGGCCTTGGCGCAGCTCTGGTCGCAGTCTTCGACCGCAAAGTACGGCAGCCAGTGGGAAGGGACATCCTCAATAGTATCCGGCATCTGGTACATGCCCGCCACGGGCTTCTCATCCACCAGAAAGGTTGTGTAGGTGATGTTGGGCATCTCTGTGGTGTGGGACTTCCAGCCCAGAAGGTGCGTAAAGAAATATTTCGATCGCTCAGCGTCGGTGGTGACCAGCTCGTTCCAGCACAGGGAGCCGGGGATGTTTTTGAAACGAGCCCCGATCTCCTGGTTGGGCTGCCACAGCGCCAGGATCGCGCCTGTTGGATCTCGGACGATGCCCAACCGTCCCGCATCAGAGACTTCGAAGGGCAGCTGCGGGGCCGATCCTCCCAGGAATTTTACTTTGTTCACGGTCTCTTCCACGTCGTCCACGGTCACATAGGAGTCCCAGTGAGGCCGCATGTCATCTTCCAGCTGCTCCTTCGTGATCGCGAAAATGGCAGCCACGGGCTTGTCGTTGAGGTTGAGCATGGTATAGGCCGTGCCGGGCCCTGCAGGAGTGTCCACGGCCGTCAGCGCGAACAGCTTCGTATAGAATGTCTTGGCGGCTTCCAGGTCGGTCGTAGCCAGGTCGATCCAGCTGAAGGTGCGCGGTTCGTGTTTTTTTATCTCTTCCATCCTTCTCTCCTTTATTCCTTTCTGAGGTATTGATTTTCCATGGATTTGAATTCGTTTCCATCCGGTCCGGTCATATACATCTGATATGTGTATTCATCCTGTCCGATCAGTGTCGTGATCGCCTTGACCTCAATGACCCCACCGGTCATGGGATCGGGCCAAGTCCCTTCCTCAGTGATAGTGCTATTATCCAGGTCGAGGGTACCCTCGGTCAGGAAAAATGTCGTGCTGGAGCTGTCGATCCAGAGGGAAATGATCTTTTCCTTGTGATTGTCGAATCCAACGATCTGCAGGCCTTCAAAGGGCTGTCCGAACATCATTCCCTTGAAATTTGCCCTGAGGAAGCGGCCTCCCATGATCATCTCTGCTGAAGAAAAACTGTGGGACTCAGTGGGCTCTCCGCCTGGCTCCATCCAGGCCTTGGTCTTTACGTCCCATTCTCCGACCAGGTTCTTGAGGAATGCATGGTTTTTGTTGACCGCCATCATCTTCATTTGTGTATCCATCATCTTATCCCGGTCCTGCTCCGGGAGCTTGTCCTTAATGTCATCCATCCTCGATCCCTCCTTCATGGGATATTTTGAATTCCTTGTGAGACAAGTATACGTGAATTGCGGGTAAAAAAAATCACTGGGACCGAACCCGACCGATGCGGGACATGCTATTTCTTGATCATCTCCATGAAAAACAATTTGCCGTCGACGTTTTTTACGCTCACCTCGAATCCGACATCCTCTGCCAGGTTCAGGTAGTGGGACAGGGGCCTTCCCCCCTCGGGCCAGCGCACTCCGTATCCGGTTTTTACCTCTATTTGAGGGAGCGTGATGGTGAGCATAAAAAGCGCCATTTTCCTCTGGGGATCGGGGCGTTCGGCCAGGGTGACGTCCCAGATCAGGAGCCGGCCCCCGGTCTCTAGCACGCGATGGATCTCCTGGAAGACCTTCCCGTGGTCGCTGTCGTCGATGTACATGAAAGTGAAAAAGACAGTCACAGTCTTGAAAGCCCCATCGAGAAACTTGAGGTCCCTCGCGTCCATCTCGATCTTGAGTGGGCCTGGCGGGGCATCTTCAAGCTCACGCTTGCTGATGTCGATGGCGATGACCTGGCTTCCTTTCAGCTGTCCGATGATCCCTTCCCCTCCACCACCGATATCCAGAATATGTCCCTCCGCGGGGAAATCCTCGAGTTTTACCTGCAGCCCGCCCGAGGTTTGTACGGCTGGGCCGAGATCAAACTCTTTTGTCCCAGGATCTCGCATGGTGCCGGCTAGATTCATACCAGTGAAGAGGCCAAGGACTAAGATGCAGATGCAAACACGAATAGGATGATTGTAGGTCATGGTTTACTCCTTGCTGCTGATGTGCATATTACTGCCTTCCCTGTTCCATGACAACTCTTTATGTGGAAACATGCAAAGCTGATTTGACCACCAAGATTGGATGGAGTATGTTTGTGCACCAGCCATAGTTGTTTTAATCCTGCGAATGGAATTACATGTCTGGCATCTCCTGTCCGGCACAGAAAGGAAAAGAGGAAATATTGAGAGCTGAAGAAATACTAGCGGACCTGACCGATGCCCAGAAGGAGGCTGTCACCCATCTGGATGGCCCCATGCTGGTAGTGGCCGGCCCGGGATCCGGAAAAACACGAGTGATCACACGCAGGGTGGCCTGGCTGGTCAGCCGGGGCGTTCCCCCCAGATCCATTCTGGGATTGACCTTCACCAACAAAGCCGCAGAGGAGATGCGCACCCGGCTGAATGAAATGGGCGTTGCAGCTGGCGCCACCCTGTCCACTTTTCACAGCCTCTGCGCCCGCCTCCTCAGGGAATTTGCCGGCCAGGCGGGCTTGCAGGCCTCCTTCACCATCTATGACGAAGCGGATCGCAAGGCCGCCCTCAGGGAAGCCTGCCGGGAGTCCGGCCTGGATTTCCAGCTTTTCCCTCCTGCCAGAGTGCTGCGGCGGATCAGCCGCTTCAAGAACCAGCTTCTGACACCCGACAACATCTCTGACCCGGGTTTTGATCTGCTGTCGAAAGTGATCAAAGACTATTACCAGGCCTATCAGAAACAGCTGGATCGCAGCGCAGCCCTGGATTTCGATGATCTGCTCATGCGTGTGGCGCTGGTCCTGGAGCAAGATCCCGATCTTGCCGCCAAATTGAGCCGCCGCTATCTCTATATTCTTGTGGATGAGTATCAGGACACCAATGCCAGCCAGTACCGAATCTCCCGGAAGTTGGCGGAAAAACACGGGAATTTTTTTGTTACGGGAGATCCCGACCAGTCCATCTATGGTTGGAGAGGGGCCGACATCTCCAATATCCTTGCTTTTGAAAAGGATTGGCCGCAGGCGAAGGTGGTCCGCCTGGAGTACAATTTCCGGTCTACACCTCAGGTGCTCGATCTGGCCGACAGCTTGATCAAGGGCAACACTCAGCGCAAGGCCAAACGTCTGATCGCCCAAAACGAGGGGGGGGAGAACCCCAGGCTGTATGAGTATCCGGATGAGACCGACGAAGCGAGGGGAGCGGCCGACTGGATCCTGGATCTGAGAGCAAAAAGTGGATTGGACTACCGGGACATCGCCCTTTTTTACCGCACCAACGCGATGAGCCGCTCTCTCGAAGAGGGCCTGTATGCCACCGATATCCCCTACCAGATCGTCCGGGGTGTGGAATTCTACAGGCGCAAGGAGATCAAGGATGTCCTGGCTTACCTGCGCCTCCTGGTCAATCCGCTGGATCGTGTCGCCCTGCTCCGAATCATTAACCGCCCGGCAAGAGGCATTGGTGCGGCCACCGTTCAGGCCGTCGCCCAGCAAGCGGAATCCGCCGGAGTGGATATGTGGACCGTGTTGGCGTGTGACGAACAGATCCCGGGTGTCGGGACAGCGTCCCTAAAGAAGATCAAGGCTTTTGTCGAGCTGATCGAGGAACTGCGAGTCCTGAAAAGCCGGCCCGTTGCCGACATTGTGACCGCGATTTTCACTAAGTCCGGCTTGAAGGAAGTGCTTGAGAAGGAAAAGAACGAGGATGCCCTCGATAATGTCGGTGAGCTTTTGGGTTCAGCGGCACGGTTCGATGAAGAGGAATCTTCCGGGCCCGAGGAGTACCTGAGGCAGCTGTCTCTGCTCAGTGACCCGGACTGTTTTGACAGGGAGGCAGGCGCCGTATCCCTGATGACCCTCCATGCCGCCAAGGGGTTGGAATTTCCTGCAGTTCGGATCATCGGAGTGGAAGATGGTATCATTCCCCATGAGCGGAGCCGGGCATCGGATGCGGGCATGGAAGAGGAGCGGCGGCTGCTTTTTGTGGGCATCACACGGGCGGAAAAATTCCTGTCCCTGAGCCTTTCCAGAAGCCGGACTGTGAACGGCTTAGCCAGGGAGCACAGGCGGTCTATTTTCCTGGCCGACCTGGAGGGGCTGGAGGTCGTTCGTCCCGATCCCGCTTTCTGGAGACCAAAAAGAGGGATGAAAGCCTCAGGGCGTTATCCCTCTGGCAAGAGGCCTGCCACTCCAACTCCTCCTCCCCCTCCATCTGAATCCGTTCGCACTGTTTTCCAGCCACGTCCCACAGAAAAACAAAAGGAGTCCAGCCATCCTTTCGGCAAAGGAAAACGCGTCGATCATCCGACGCTCGGCCCGGGCCGTGTGGAAAAATTGTTTACCGAGCAGGAGAAGGAACGGGTGATCGTCCAGTTTGAGGGCGGCCCCCGCCTGAACATGGACATCGAACTGTCCAACCTCAAGCCGGCTGTTGATTAATCGTCCTTCTTAAGTATCTCTCTGGCGACCATATAGCCGCTGCCGAGCACGGCGCGAGGCCGCCCAGACCCGATCCGATGACAATGGCATTATAGTTCAATTATGTTCCTCACCCGAGACTACGATACGTTCGATCTCTATCGTACCCATTTTGACGTCCAGGAAGGGCCGGCCTGCCTTCAATCCGGCCGTGCCGAAGCCTCCGTCCGTGGACAGGAAACTCCGGAAGGAATCTCCTAAACGAGAGTCGATGTAGAGGGTCTTTTCAACGGCGTCGTAGCGGACCCCGGTCAAACCCTGGATCAGCCCGTAGCTGGAGAGAGCCCGGCCGTACCAGTGGCCGCATTCGTACTCGTTGAAGGGATTCCGGATCCGGCCGTCGTAGCGGTCCCTGCATTCGCGCACGATGTCCAGCCCCTCTTCGACTCTGCCTTCGAACATCAGGTGGGAGGCGACCTGATACTCGATCCCCGTCCAGACCTCGTTGCTGTAGACAAAGGGGATGGAAAGCTCACCGCCCCGCGGCCATGTGCACAGCAGCAGTCCGCCCTCGTTTCCCATGGCAAATGACGGGCGCTGGGGATTCGCGAAGTCCCTGAGGTCCCGCTTCAGGTTGTATTTGTGCACGGCGAGGAGGTGGCTCGTGACCTTGTCCGCATCGACGATCTCATCCAGCCCGCACGCCAGGCCGATCCAGAAGCCGAGGACCCCATCCGAGAGGCAGCCTGTGCCATACTGGTACTTGGGGCCGTCCTGGTTGAGCTTGTCGATGATCTTCTGGTAGCCGCCGCCGTTCCCTGAATAATCGATCCCCGGATACGTGGCCACCAGGCCATCGGTCTGGATCTTCTGGATGAAGTATTCGCCGTTGTAGAGTTCTGCCTCATAGAATGCCTTCCCTTTTTCCAGGAGCTTCGCATAGCTTTGAACGTCGTCCTCCAGTACCTCTCCCATCCTGACCGCCGCTTCCAGGGCGCCCAGATAGAAACTTGAACAGTGCCCATCAGGGCCCCAGTATTCGATGTCATAGGTGTTGTGGTGGGGTTCCTCCAGCACTCCTTTTCCCTTGGGATCCCAGGTTCGGATGCAGTAGTCTAGGCTCTGCCGGACTTTTGGCCAGAGGGACTGCAGCCATTCCGTGTCCCCTGAGATGCGCCACTCCCGGTAGACCTTCATGATGCCGCCCAGCTGCCCGTCGGAGGCCGCGTGGAAATCATGGGCCGGGGGGCGGATGGGGAGGGGAGTGCGGAAGGTCTGGTGGCCCCGCTCGTCCTGGCTGTTTAGAAACTCCGTTTCCCGCAGGCTCCTCTCCAGGCTGGGGAAGAGATGGGCGACCGCCTGGGCGTAGTTCCACACATGGGTACAGGATCCATGGCAGCAGCCCCTGTCGTCGGAACATCCCTCGAAACACCAGTATCTCCCGTCTTTCTGCCTGAGCACCGTGGGGGTCTTCAGGATGGTCAGGTTGGCTGCCGCGGCCTCGATGACCTCCGCCGGGAGGTCGGTATCGTAGAAGGTGTCCGTGAACAGCTTGGTTTTCTGGCGCAGGTCGTCGCAGCGGAAACGCCAGTATTCCGCGACATCGCAGATGTCTGAGAACCGGCCCGCATACCAGGGGACGAAGTTGCCGGATTCACAGCAGGTCGGGTCCACGGTCAGGAGTGAAGGGTCAAGGTCGGTTCCGAGCCTCAGATTTGTTTCCGGAACATACCAGGCGATCATGAGCTTTACGGTTTTTTCTTCGCCGGCCTCTAATGTGAAGGGGACAAAAAGTGACGCCCCTGGGCATGCTCCCTCCACAGGCGGATTGTCCATTGGCACACCGGATTCGATGTTTTCCCATGTGAGTGTCAGCGCATCCCACCATCCCCCCTTGAACCAGCAGTGGTCGACAACGGCGTTGTCGTCTTCGACAAAGACAGCGTACCCCCCCTGGTGCTCCGGATTGTTCTCCGTGCCATCCTGCCAGAGGACGAATCCGTTCCTGATGGGCTTCACGGTGTTGCCTTCGCGGCCGACCGCCATGAAATTTTTAGAGTTGTAGGAGAAAACCACATCCATGGCCCGGCCGGTCGGATTCTCGAAGGTGTATTCCAGCGTACCCACCGGGAGGCTGGCGTTGTCCGCGTCTCCGGGAATGAAGGGGCTCCATCCCGTGATCGTGGCTTTCAGTGGGACATCGGGATCATGGAGTGCGACAGTGCCGAAGGGGAAGCGGGCCAGGAACTTAGATTCCTGGAACCGCGGCAGCCCGTAGCTTGTGCCGGCTGCACCGTTTCCTGTTCTTGGGCCGCCAAAGATCTTCCAATCGGGGACCTGGCCCTCCAGTACACGGGCGGTATTGCCGTCCTCACCTAAAATGCAGACCGCGGCAAAGGAGCAGGGCTCGTTGAACAACTCCATTTTGTTTCGGACAGACACATGGGAGATAGCCCCCCGACCTTCGAGACAGATCATGCCGGCGCCGATGCCGCCTATGGGCCACGCCACTCTGGCATTGAAGGCATCCGGGTAGGACCCGTTGTAGGCGCGGACTGGGATTTTGGTCACCGGGGCTGTGCAGCTTACGAAGATGGGTGCCAACAGCATAAAAATCAAGAATGAATAGACGAATATCCTTGGCGATTTTTGCATACAGAGCCTCCTCAAAATCATATTTTGGGTGGCAGCGCCGCATTTGGAGCGGCTTCTTCCCTCTATGCTAGAATGTATATTACAATTTGGACAAGAACACCATAGCGTATTTTGTCTCGCTTGCCGGGAAGATGGGATTCGTTAATATGTTTTTCGAGTCTTGCCGTTGAGCCTCTGAATCAATGTTCGGAGTCACCCGCTTCTGCGTGAGCCTTCCACCATTCAAACGACTGTCCCTCTGCGGATAGTCCTACGCTGATTTTTTTCCCGGGAGCAAGGTCGATCGGATTCGTAGGACCCAGTTCTGTGCCGTTGGAGAGGTGGACCTCTATGCGCACTTTGGAGACCGTCTTTTCAGAGACGTTCTCTACGGTCCCGACGAAAGAGGAAGATTCGCTGTCATAGGCCAGGATCAGCCGGACTCCCTTGCGCACTTCATCGTGGGTCCCGCCCTTGGCCAGCCGCGGGCCGGTTTCTTCGCCCTCTTCTCCGTGTTCACCTTCGCCAGCATGCTCGCCTCGGCCCTCTCCTTCGTGTTCGCCCCGTTCGCCTTCCTGCGTACCGGCTTCTTCCCCCTCTTTCGCTTGTTCAGCCTGTTCTGGCTCGTGTGCACTCATTCCTACCGCTTCAGTTTCCTCTGAGGCCTTGTTGCAGCCGTAGGCAAATACCAATAAAAAACCTAGACAGACAATTGTGAATAATCTCAATTTCGGCATTCTCTCTCTCTCTTCTGTCAGGAAAAATCGATGCTGCAGATTCCCTTATACTATTTTATTTCGATCTGTGAAAGGATCGCTTCCACTTCTTTTCCTGCGATGGATGCTTCGTCTTCGTGGTATCGAATATTGATTTTCAAGGCGTAATCCGGTGTAAGAAAAAAATACTCCTCATTGATGACCTCGATGGATTTTGTCTTGTCAAAGTTGAAACTGGTTATCATGTAGGTCAGCTTGTTCCCTGATTTTCCGCTCAGTTCAGCATCCGTCACTTCAGGATTTTTAGCATCGATCGTGTACATCGCACCGTCATTGGCCCATTCTCTGACGGTTTTCCCGATGTTTTGACGAGGGTGAACCACAACCTCCATCTGTGCGCTCAGATAGCAGACATTTTCAGGAGAATCTGTCTTCTCCACAGCGCAGGAATTCTCTCCGGCATACTTGTTGAACTCCCAATTATCGGGAAGGCTTTTCACCACAACCTTGCCCCCGGCTATGGCACACTGAGCAGGTTCCTGGTCGAATGCTAATGTGAGGGCTGCAGAAAACACAAAGAATACAAGCGCTGTCATAATTATTGATGTCCAGAGATTTTTCATTTCCCCTCCTCCCATTTTTTGCTGCAACTATATGATTCTGACCTGATCCCGTCAAGCTTCGCCAACTTTTGGGGGAATGGAGACGAAGAGGATTGTTGTGCTGAGGAACCGATTTGACCGCTCAAATCGGATGAAGTATGTTTGTGCTGTAGTGATAAAAAGTTTTGTGCTCGAAAAAGGGGCACCGGCTATAGCGGATGTCGTGACCGTCATCCTGTATCTCCTATTTCTCCCCCGCCTCACTGAGTTCTTCACTCATAAATCAATGCTCAGCGGGATCCTGGTTGGGGTGATCTATCTGATCTTTTGTGTTTCGGTCGTGATCATTCGCAAACTGCCAGACCCGGCCGAACAGAAATCAGGCTACAGCAAAGGCTGGATGGGCTTTTTCGGCGTATTCTTTGGGATATTCGTAACATACATGATGGCAGACGCGGCCGGATTCTTTGAGCTGCTGGGCCGAATGTCAGGTACGATAGAAGGCAAAACCTCCGCTGCCGTGCTGGGAGGAATGATCCTGTGGTTGATCCTGGCATTTCTATATCTGATCATCCTCATCATAAAGATCAAACCAAGCCGGAATAAAAGGACGTTTTCAACCTGGATGATCGAACTTTTTGCCCTGCTGGGGGTCAATACCATGATCCTGACGACAGTCGGATTCTGGAGCGCCTATTTTTCCGACACAGAGCCTTATGTCGGATTGGCCATGGGCGGGAAGATCCTGATCTTTGCGCTGACCTACATCTTTTTCATGCTTTTTTTCGCCGCACCCCGGATGCTGTTCTTGCTGAAAAGACCGGGTGCTGCCGGCATTGTCACATTTATCCTGCAGACAGGATATTATGTGTGGCATCTCCTGTCCGGCACTGCCTGGAACTGAAAAATCCATCTCCCGCCTTACATTTTTGTGGTTTTCCAGACAATTATGATGGCTGAAAACGGCCTGGAAATATCTTATCTTAATTACAATCAATTAGATACAATATGGCACATAAGATGCATTTAGCCGATTGAAAAATCAATTTAACGGAGGTCGGTAAATGAATCATGTTGGACTCAAAAAATTCTTGGTGCTGTCTGTATATCTAATTGGAATGTCCGCATTTGTTCTCTTTCTCCCCATGACGAGCGTTGGTGCCGAAGTAACGGATGCCCAATTCAACATTGGCATCGATGTTTCCCCGAACATCATCAATATCGAGAGCGAACGCTGGGGTGATATACGGATTCTCACGGATGTGAGATATTCCTCCTACGCTGCGAATGGCCACAGCATATTCATCTATTTTAACGGAAGTGATTCAGTAGAGAATATCCGTGCGACAAGAGATAGCCTGGGGAATTTGATCTTAAAATTCAGTTTAGAGGAGCTGATGGTTTTGGAGAACTGGTTAAAACCAAATGCCGCCAATGATGTCAAAGTTGTCGTTTCGATGGATAATGGAGATGAATATGTAGGACTGGGTGAGGTCTATATTACAAAGAAAAGATAGCCATCATCACCTCCTTTACTCGCGCCCGGGCTTGACTTTTGACCTCATCTGTCGTATCATATACGACAGATGTCGTCAATAGAGGAGGTCGGATGGTCACAGCGAAATCTCTAGGCTTGGTACTCATTGCCTCAGCTTTGGTTGTGATGCCCAACGTATTTGCAGTGGAGAAACCGATCCCTCATGGGGCTGTCACAGCGAAATCTCCCAAGCCTGGGGCGCTCTACAGCGAAGACGGGATCGTCGGGAACATGCGCTTCGTGCCGGCGACCGGTCCGGAAGGATTTGTCCAGGGATCGCCGGAGACGGAGCCCGGCAGCTGGAGGGAGGTGCCATTCACTCATATCCTGACAAGAACGCTCGCAGTCATGGAGACGGAGTTAACCAGGCAGATGTGGGCGGATCTGAAGGCTCAACAGCCGGGCCTGCCTTCGGATCCCTCGGACACCCAGCGCGGCGGAGGAATGGATCATCCGGCCCAGAATGTGGGCTGGTACGACGCGATCCTGTTTGCTAACATTTTATCCCTGCAGAACGGGCTGACTCGCTGCTACTACGTGGATGAATCCTTCTCTTCACCGATAACCTCTACCGAAGCCGGTCCTGTTTTCTGCGATTTTTCGGCCGATGGTTACCGCCTCCCGACAGAGGGAGAATGGGAGCACTTTGCCCGGGCCGGGACCACGGGGCCCTTCTCAATACGTGAGCCAAACTACAAAGAGAAAACCCACTACGAAGGCGATGCCTCGGACCTTCCCAAGCTCGCCAGGGTGGCCGTGTTTAACCCCATGGAAAAGGGACGATCTTGGCCTGTGCGCAGCCTGAAGCCCAATCCCTGGAAACTCTATGACGTGCACGGGAACGTGTGGGAGTGGGTCTGGGATCGGTATGACGACTATCCTAAAGGAACGGTGACGGATTACGAGGGACCCGAAGTCTCTTCGCTCAGGATAGATGACCGTACCCTAAAAAGCGGCGGCTGGACGAGTGCCGGCGCGAAATGGGTCCGCTCGGCAGCACGTGGTCACGGCATCGACGGCTATATCGATAAAGGATTCCGATTGGTGAGAACGCTATAAGGTCCAGAAACCTGAATTGACTCTGGTGCTGCATATGCTACTATGACTCTACCCTTTGATTCACGATCGGAGCAAAGATGGATACAAACACCGCAAAACAATTAACCTCGCCCTGCGGGCTGCCCTGTTTTCACTGTCCGGCATACATGGCATCGTCGAACCCGGAGATCAGGAAACGGGTGTCCGAAGCTCTCAATGTCCCTGAGGATAAGGCGGCCTGTGAAGGATGCAGAGCCCAGGAGGGCAGGATCAAAGTGTTGAATCCGGATGTGCAATGCAGGATCTTCACTTGCGCGGCCGGGAAAAACGTGGAATTCTGCCATGAATGTGACGAATTCCCCTGCGAGCGGTTCCAGCCCTACGCAGATAAAGCCCATTATCCGCACAACACCAAGATGTATCAGCTCTGCATGATGAAGAAGCTGGGGTTTGAAAAATGGGCGGACGAAGAAGCCCGGAAGATCTGGGATACGTACAGAACTACACCCTTCGACTTCAAGAACATCCTGTATTGAACCTGTCGGCTCAGATCCAGGTCACTTTGGCCGGATTCCGCTCGGGCCATTTTTTGAAGCTCAGCCGGGGATATCCCATGCCCAAAGCCCCCATAGATCGCATGGGTCTATGGCATAAAGCCATCAAAATCAATCATTTGGGATGAATGTTTCACACTTATTTAAAATAATTTCAGAATTTTCCTTGACAAACGACTACAAGCGTAATATTTTGTTAACGCGACTACAAATGTAATCAAGAGGGAGAGAGCATGAAAAAGAAGCTTCCAAAGATAAGCGATTCAGAGTGGAGGGTGATGCAGGTGCTTTGGGAACACGGCCCTCAGCTAGCAAATGATGTTGTTGAGGCTCTTTCTGACGAGGTGGAGTGGAATCCCAGAACGATCAAGACTCTGATCAGCAGACTCGTGAAAAAAGGCGCCGTCCAAATCACGGAGGAGGGCTACAGGTATCGCTATTCTGCGGCGGTCAATGAGTCTGAATGTATACAGTCCGAGACAAAATCTTTTGTTCGCCGAGTTTACCAGGGAGCGAAGACGCCTGCCCTCGCTGCCTTCCTCGAGGACGCGGACCTCTCAGCCCAGGAAATAGAAGATCTGCAGGAGATCCTGGATAAGAAAAAGGGGGAATAAATATGGAAGCTTCAATCACGTCTTTTCAGCCATTTTTTGGCTGGCTCCTGCAGGCGACCCTGAGCGCAAGCTTGGTCATATGCCTAATTCTTGTGGCACAGAAAATTCTGGGCAGCAAGCTGGGCCCCCGCTGGTGTCATGCCCTGTGGCTTGTGCTAGTTCTGCGATTGGTCATGCCCGGCGTTTTTCCGAACCAGGTAAATCTTCTCAGCCTTGTCCCCTCATTGGATCGGCCGTTCCAGGAGCAGCAAGCTTCTGTTGGTGCTGACGGGCAGGAAGCCCTCCTCGCTTCTCAGGTAACCGATAGGGCAGAATCTAAACGCCTTCCAAGATCGGAGCAGACTGCCGGACCGCAGGAGCAATCAGTTTCGAAACCAGGGATTCTTTCCAAGGTTGGTAACAAATCCAAACCATGGGTGTCTTCTCTCCGCCGCATACTGCCTTTTGTTTGGTTGGCCGGAGCCTTGGCGATCGGTGTGTATATACTCCTGAGTAACTTCTTCCTCTGGCGGATCGTAAGGCGCGAGCGCCTGTTACTCACCCAGAAGACCCTGGAGCTTTTTGAGGAGTGCAAGGAGCGGATGGGAGTCAAGACGATCGTTGGCCTTGTACCCAGCACCCAGATCAAGAGCCCGGCTCTGTTTGGCTTCATCCGTCCCCGGCTTCTCCTGCCGATGGATATGCTCGAGGTCGCCAGCCAAGAAGAGTTGCAGTATGTCTTTCTCCATGAGCTGGCCCACCTCAAACGCCATGACATTTACGTGGGATGGATGATCAGCCTGCTGCAAATTCTACACTGGTTCAACCCCCTGGTCTGGTTTGCATTCTACCGAATGCGGGCCGACCGGGAGCTTTCCTGTGATGCTTTGGTCCTTTCACGGACGGGAAAAGAAAAATCACAGGAGTATGGACAAGTCATAGTCGGGCTCTTGCGCCGCTTCTCCCAGTCGCGACCGTTGCCGGCCATGGCGGGAATATTGGAGAATAAATCACAGCTAAAAAGGAGGATCACCATGATCTCCCAATTTAAAACGAGCTCTTATCAGTGGTCACCTCTGGCCGTTTTCCTGATTCTGGCCGTGAGTTTCGTGTCTTTTTCTTTTGCCATCGGGGAAGGGAGGCAAAGCTCTTATTTGCCAGAGTCTGAACCCAGCATCTCGTTGAGAAGGGCGAAAACAGGCCCCATGTCCGACTTCTCGGGGCCGCCTTCTCTGGACGGGCGCTACATGTGCGACATCCGGCCGACGCCCGAATTAACCATCGCGGAGATGGTCGTTTGTGACCTGGAGACAGGTGAGTTCCGACCGCTGACCAAAGTTTCCAGGGCCGGCATGTGGGGCCTTGTTATATCTCCCGACAGCCAGCTTGTCGCCTACATGAACCAGTTCTATCCTTCCCCAGAGACAGAGCTCCAATTGATCAACCTGGATGGAACGGGACACCGGACTCTTCATCGCTTTGAACAAGGTGAACAGGTCAAGATACATGCATGGATATCGGATGGGAAACAGATCCTGTGCGGGTTTTGGGATGGCGAACAAGATCAGCTGGTTTCCTTCTCTATCGAAGACGGCTCCATGCAGGTGATCCATGTTTTCGATTTTATCTGGAATGGCAGGTCAAGGGGGAGGGCGATATCACCGGATGGACGCTACTTCGCATATGACCTGCATCAGGAGGGAAAACCTGAAAACAGAGACATTTATATTCTCGATCTAAATAATCAAAAGACGGAACATGTGGTTCGGCATGGCGCTAATGACAGATTGTTTGGCTGGACGCCAGACAACAAATACCTCCTTTTTTCCAGTGACCGCAAACGGGGTTATTCAGGAGCGTTCTCCACTTCGGATACTTCTGATGCCTACCTTCTGCCCGTGGCCGACGGTAAGCGGTCGGGGGCACCGGAACTCATCAAACGCGACATCCCCGCCAAGATCCGGCCGAAAGGAATCACACGGGACGGCACTTTTTACTATGCGGTTGAATTCAGCACCATAGAGACCGTTGTGGCCGAAGTGGACATGAAGGCAGGCGAGCTGTTGTCGAAACCTCAGATCATTGGCCAAACAGGAACGGATGTAACTCCTGCCTGGTCGCCTGATGGCCGATACCTGGCGTATGGCATTCAGAGGCCTGATGATTCTCAGACAATCCATATCCGAGACACGGAAACGGGCCAGGAGCGCGAAATCGATCCCGAACTGCCATATTTTTTCTCGCTGCGGTGGTCATCCGATGGGAAATCTATTCTCATTTCGACTCTACAAGCCAGGAAATCCCAGGCCGTTTTCAGCCTGGATGTGGATTCAGGTGCGTGCGTGGCCCTTGTGCAGAGTGATTCTACTATGTTGGGTGCTGCGCAGCTGTCTCAGGATGGCGGAACTTTGTTATATGTTGCGTTCCAACCTGGCACACGGAAGGCTAGCCTATTGGCCAGGAATATGGAAACTAATCAGGAAAAGAACTTGTTCAGCATGGAAAATGCCATGGGCGCCCAAGGCCTGAACTTTGCCCTTTCGCCAGATGGGCAACAGCTGGCCCTGGCCACTTTTGAGCGGTGGGACTCCCCGATGCGTATGGTCCACCATATCTTGACCATGCCAGTACAGGGGGGGGAGCTCAAGGAACTGCTCAGGAACGAAGATCTTAAACAGTATCCCCTGATCGATTGGACTCCGGATGGACAGTTCTTGCTCTTTAGCAACTCTCATATACAAGGACGCCCAAGTGCTGTGTGGCGTATTCCTGCAGGAGGAGGGGAGGCGAGCGAGCTGTGTCGCCCCCAGCCGATGATGTATGGCGTGCTGTGGAGCTCCCTGGATGTCCACCCCGACGGAAAACGCATCGCCTTCGATTGTTTTGAGTATCGGCACGAGGTTTGGGCCATGGGGAATTTCCTTCCCTCGATTGATATTTCTAGGGACAAATAATCGCTAGTCAAAAATAAGCAGGCCGTCCGTTCTGAGTGCCCAATCCTTCATGGTCGAATTGACACCGTAGTAGCGTGTTGGCCGGTAAAGAAATATCCAAGGCGCATCGTCCCGGACGATCGTGTAGATCTGCCGATAGATCTTCTGTCTCTCCGTGTTATCGAAAGTCGCCTCGGCCTGTTTGATCAGGGCATTCACCTCTGCGTTTTCGTATCCCTGCCACCAGGGGCCCTCCAGGGTCGACTGGAGTTTCTCGCGCAGCACTCGATAGGTACTTCGTGGACTCGAGTCAAAACAGCATGCGTCGTTGATGTTCTTCTCTCTGACCATCTCCGAGTAAGCAGCCCTGTCCTGATGCTCGACGATGTCCAGGGTGATCCCCACCTGGCTGAATTGTTCCCTCATTTTTTGTGCCAGCTGCGGCGCTTCGTCGGGCATGGCCGCTGGGATATCGAAGACGAGCTCCAATCCTTCGCTGTATCCAGCCTCGGAAAGGAGGCTGCGGGCCTTCTCCGGGTCATAAGGATAGGGCTGTGTCTCCGGATTGTAACCAAAGTGATGGGCTGTAAGGTACCCGTTCAGGGGTGTTGCGGCTCCCTGCTTGATTTCCTTGATGATCTTGTCTATGTCCAGAGCATAGTTCAATGCCTGCCGGACACGCCGGTCCATTAAAGGCCCCTTCTGGGAGTTGCACATGAAGATGATGCACAAGCCGCTCTCAAGATCATGGACCGCAGCCCCCTCACGTTGCTTTATCTTTTCAGCATCCTTAACGCTGATCCCTGAGATGATGTCCGCCTGTCCGTTCAGCAAACTTTGCACACGTTTCTCTGCGGTGCTCTCCGCTATCCAGCGTATCTCTCTATAGGCTGGCGGCTTTCCCCAATATTCATCATGTGCCTTGAGGATCGTCTCCTTTTCGTTCTGTTCCGCGATCTGATAGGGCCCACTCCCCACATACTCATGGGGCAGCTTGTCCAGCTCGCTCTCGGGGCTGATGGGCATGGCGACCAGGAGATCCAGGAGATCGGCCATGGGCTCTTCGGTCTTTATCAGCACGCTCATGTTATCGGGTGCAGAGATCTCGGCGGTTTCGAGATAGCTTAGGTAGACGCCTTGGGTACCAAAGGCCCCACCGATCGCCGGGTCCAATACCCGCCCCAGAGTGGCCACCACGTCTTCAGCATCCAAAACATCGCCGTTGTGGAATTTCACTCCGCTGCGGAGGCTGAATGTCCAGGTGCGCCTGTCTTCCGCAACATCCCAGCTTTTCGCCAGGGAGGCTCGGTAGTTTCCTTCGTTGTCCAGTCTGACGAGGGCTTCATATACGGTGAATATGAGACTCAGCCGGTTTCCCGAGTCGCTGCAGATATGAGGATCTCCGAGTGATACGGAGGACTGCATGACCGTGATCTTCTCAGGAAGATCGGAGGAGAGAGAACCGCGTTCACAGCCTGTAAACAAAGCTGCTACGAACATCAATAGGGATAAAGCCGCACAACACGATATCTTGCTCGGATATTTTGTTTTCATGTGGGCTGCCTCCTGATAAATCCTCTTAGGGTTATAAATATGGCTTTTCTCGAGAATATAGGATATGACATTGGCCGGATATTTTACAGAGGATTTTTCTTTCAGTCGACAGCTCGGAAAAAGAAGCAGGCTCCATTAGAGCCGGAAGCTCTATTCCTGGTCAGGGCCCGTTTTCAGGTTGAATTCGTGCACCCGGCCGTAGTTTTTCCCCATGACCACCTGGAAGTTCAAAGAGGACGTGTCGTATACAACCGACCAGATGGTGTTTCGCTGGGAGATGCTTTCCAGGAGCGAGAGTGCCGCGGCAGGAGAGGGGACAGCCCCCTGATCTGCGATCGCATCCCAGACCGTCTTGTATCTCCAGCAGGATGCCCGTGCGTTCTCCGGGGATAGACCTGTCAGAGTAAAGTTGGTAGCCACCTGCCAGGATAGGGTATTGGGGAGCACAGACAGTTTCCGGTTCACAAATTCAACCACGACCGATCTCCCCGATCTATCCACGATGAAATAGTGGAGGGGAGGCCCCCCCCGAAAATCGATGTTGACGGCCCCGAAAAGGGCAATGGCCTCATCTACATCTTTTGCATGATCCAGCACCAGCCGGATCACCATAAGGCTGCCCACGGTTTGTTTTTCTGGATCGTCTGCCGGATGTGCGGCAGGCAGGGCCATCATACCGACGGCCAATCCCCGTTCGTTCATCCCGTCGAAGGGGAGCAGGGGCGACTGCAGCAGTCCCCCAGGATTCTTTTCCGGAGAGTCAATCTTCGAATAGCCCAAATACGAGATATCCACCATGGACACGGATGCGTACCTGCTGGGAGGGTCCGTAAATAAAAGAAGGGCAGGATGGTCCTCCCAGTCGAAGTTTCTGCCGAGAAGCCGGCTTCCCTGCCTGGTCTTCGTGGAAAAGCAGGTGCAGCCCCACAATGTTGAATTGACCGGCTGATACCCCTGCCGTATCTTCAGGGGAAGCGAAGCCTTGGAAGCGATATCCGGGAGATCGTAATCGCCATAGAAACGCATCGAATACAAGGGGAAATCGTCCAGCTTCTTGAGGCTTTGGACCGTTTTCAGGCGATCGGACTCGGGAGGGCTGTGACCGGCAGCGCTCGAGACGGGAGCCAATAGAAGGCATAGGATCAGGAGTACGGTCATTGGTCTCTCATCATTCGTTTCGGAGGGAATCGACCAGGTCGGCTGTCGCCGCTTTGTGCAGTTGATAGTATACCATAATTAAAGATATGATGGCCGAATGCCGGCCCGGTGTTGGCCGATGTCGTAAAATGGGTGAAAAGATAAAAGATACTGGTGTAATTTTAATCAGACAGGAAGAATCCGCTTCCTTATTCAGTCTAACACAATGAATCCTTAGGAAAAGAACATGCAAATCTCTGTATCTCAACTTTCCAAACGTTATCGCGGCGGTAAACTGGCTCTCAAAGATATAGACCTAGACATCCCCAAAGGATTGTTCGGTCTGCTGGGGCCCAATGGCGCCGGAAAGACCACCCTGATGCGCATCCTGGTCACGCTGCTGAAGCCCAGCTCCGGCCAGGTCAAGATCGATAATCTGGACATCCGCAAGAACCGCAAGGAAATCCGCAAGCAGATCGGATATCTTCCTCAGGCCTTTTCCGTGTTCTCCAGGCTGACAGTCTGGGAGTTCATGGACTACAGCGCCTGCCTCAATGGCATCCTGTCCAAGAATCAGAGGCGGGACAGGATCGATACACTGCTGGAAGCCGTGGGCTTGTTCGAGGCGCGGGACCGCCTGACCGGGAAGCTTTCCGGCGGCATGAAGCGGAGGCTGGGGATCGCCCAGACCCTGATCGGAGACCCCCCGCTACTGGTCGTGGACGAACCCACGGTCGGCCTGGATCCCGAGGAGCGGATCCGGTTCCGCAACCTCATGTCCGACCTGTCCACCCAGGACCGGATCATCCTCCTTTCCACCCACATCGTGGGCGACATCTCCTCGACCTGTGAGACCATCGCTCTCATGGACCTGGGACGCGTCATTTTTCATGGTGCCCCGTCCGACCTGGTGGACAGCGCCCGGGGAAAAGTCTGGTCCATCTCCACGGGTTATGAAGATCTGGACAGCTGGAAAGAACGTTTCCCGGTGATCTCCACGGTCCCCTCCGAGGGCGGATACGAGCTGAGGATCGTTGCGGAGGATCCGGATACGCCCGAGGCTGTTCCGGTTGAACCCAATCTGGAAGACGCCTATATACATTACATGCAGAAGGCGGCCTCGGGGCGCCTGTCCGGTGCGTTTGATAGAGGGAATGGGGGAAAGCCATGACACCTGTAATGATCTGCCTGAAAATCGCCGTCTATGAGGCCAGGCTTTTGCTGAGGTCCTGGGGATTCCGGATATTCGCGCTGCTGGGTTTCATTCTTCTGGGCCTGTTTACGGCCGGCGCCGCGGCCCCCTCCTTTGCTTTCCCCTACTACTTCCGGTCCCTTTCGGGTTCGATCCCGCTGTTCAGCTTCAAGCTCTTCAATGTCTACCAGGGCATCATCGTTGTCTTCATGGCCACGGAGTTCTTCAAACGGGACAGGAGGACGGATTCCACCCAGGTCATCTTCGCCCGGTCCTTTTCAAACACCAGCTATCTCCTCGGCAAGTTCCTGGGAGTGCTCGGTCTCTTTGTCCTGATGAACATCCTTGTCGGCATCATCACCATTCTCATCCACCTGTTTCTATCAGAGACTCCCCTGAACATCCAGGCCTACTTCCTCTATTTCCTGGCACTCATCCTCCCCACATTGGTGTTCCTCATCGGCATGGCCTTTGTCCTGGGGGTGGTCATCCGTAGCCAGGCAGCCGTCATACTGATGGGCCTGGCCGTGTCCGCCCTCAGCCTGATCGCCATTGGGAACAAGGCCGACTTCATCCTCGACATATTCGGTTTCCACACGCCGCTGATGTATTCCGATTTTATGGGACTGGGCAACAGCGCACAGCTTCTGCTGCTGCGGCTTCCAATCCTCCTCCTGGGTTTGGGATTCGTCTTCGGCACGGTGCTCCTGGCCAAGCGGCTCCGGCAATCGGCTTTCACCACGGCCCTGTCCGGGGTCCTGTCTGCTCTGCTCATCCTCTCGGCTCTTGGCCTCATATTTGTCCATATCCAGTCCAACCGGAGCGTCGATTCCCTTCGCCGCGACCTTCTGGCAGAGAGCCGGGAATATGCCGAGCTTCCCGCACTGAACATGGAATCCTGTTTCCTGAATGTGGAGTATTCCGGCAAAACCCTGTCGGCTGCTGCGGAGATCGTTCTCAAAAACGACCTCGAGGAGCCCGCTGAATCCCTGCTCCTGACCCTGAATCCGGGGCTCCAGGTCAGACGTGTCTCTGCCGGCGGTTCGCCCCTTGATTTTGTCAGGGGGGAACACGTTCTCCTCATCCAGCCGCCGGATCCCCTGGCTCCGGGTACCGGAATCACCATCCAGATCGACTATGCCGGGACTCCGCTGGAGGCCTACTGTTACCCGGATATCGAGAGTGAAAGCCTCCGCAAGCCCTCCAAGCTGGGGCTCTACAATGTCCCGAAGAAATATCTCTTCCTATCCGAGAAGTTTGTCCATCTGACCCCGGAATGCGGGTGGTATCCCCGGGCGGGGATCCCCCTCAGTCACCGCTTCCCCGGAGCGGTGGCCCATGATTTCTCGCAGTATACGCTCAGTGTACGTGTGCCCGAGGGCCGCACCGCCGTATCCCAGGGCCCGTCTGAGATCACAACATCTGACGGCGGCAAAGTCTACGCCTTCCGCCCCGGGACACCTCTGCCTCAGATCTCCTTGACAGTCGGGCCCTTTGAGGAGAGGTCTCTCAAGGTCGAAGATGTCGAGTATACGCTTTACACGCTTCCGGGGCATGATTACTTCACCCAGTATTTCGATGCCATCACCGAAGACCTGCCCAAGACCATCACCCAGTTGAAGGACGAATTCGAGGTCATCCTCGGATTGGATTATCCCTTCACAAAGCTGGCGCTGGTGGAGGTCCCCATCCATTTCTACAGCCACAAGCGTCTCTGGAGTGCGGCCGATGAAACCGTACAGCCCCAGGCGGTTTTTCTGCCGGAGATGGGGACTCTGTGCCAAGGAGCGGACTTCGCATCCATGTCGCGGATGATGCAGAGAAGAATGGGACGCAGTGCGCGCGCAGGGATGGAGATCACATCCGCCCAGATCCAAAACAGTTATTTCACGCGCTTTGTCCGCAGCAACCTCCTCGGTTCCCAGCCTGGCCAGGGAGGCTTTCGCGACAACGCCCTTTCCAGCGTGACGGAATCCGATATAGATGCGAAATACAACCTTTTACCGAACTATTTTGCATTCACTGCGACCCTGGCTTCGGACCGCTGGCCCATCCTCCACTCGGCCCTCGAGTCCTGGCTACAGGACCGGATCTCCGCCACCAGCTTCCGCTTCAACCGGAGCGGCGGCATGACCGAACAGGAAAGGATCAACCGCCTGCTGGACGGAAACTCCATGACCGAGCTCCTGGAAGATGAAAGCCTGGATCCTGACCAGCTCTACGATGTCATCCTGGCCAAGGGTAAATATCTGATGACCGCCATCGAATCCCGCATTCAGGAAGACAACTTCGACGAAAAGCTCCTCTCCTTCATCAAAGAGAAAAAATTCAGCACCATCTCGGAAGAAGATTTTCTCCAATTCCTCTTCGCCTACAAGGAATTCGACCTGGAACCTGTGATGGCCGCCTGGTATGCGGATAAACAGGTGCCGGCGTTCACCCTGGGTGCGGTGGGCATGTACAATGTCCAGGATGGAGAGCAGCAGCGCACGCATATCCTCCTGCCCGTCTCCAACATTTCCGATGCCGAGGGGATCGTCAAGCTCAACATTATAGAGGGACGAGGAGGACGGGATAGAATGGGAGGAGGAGCTCCATCCGGGATCGAGCGCACCGTCCTCATCCCACCGAACACCACCACAGAGATCGGCGTTCTTCTGGACAGCCGGCCCATGCTGCTCACGGTGGACACAACCATCTCCCAAAACATTCCCGCCACCATGAACCTCATGATGATGAGGCAGAACGCGGAGGATGCGGAGACGTTCTTCGAAGGGGAGCGGACCTTCCCCTATGATGCAGACAGACAGACCGATGAGGGGGAATACATCGTTGACAACGAGGATCCGGGATTCGCTGTGTCCGGGGGCGGGGGGGATAGCCGGCTCCGGACGGCCATCCTCCGGCTCTTTGACCGCTCGGGCACAGAAACGGAGTATCTGGATTACAATCCCACCAACCCTCCCGGCCGGTGGAGCCCGGTCATTCAACAGGATTTCTACGGCACCATCCTCCGTACCGGCCACATGATCAAGGTCGGGGAGGGCAGCAACACCGTTTCCTGGACGGTTGACCTCCCTGAAAGCGGCAGCTACGACATCTATTTCTACAACGAAACCATGAACTTCGGCGGTGGCCGGGGCGGACAAGGCCAGCGGGGCGGGAACCAGGGACGCCGGCGGCGCCCCACCCAGGAGGAAAAACACTTCATCGTACGCCACCAGGACGGCACCGAGGAGATCCCCTTCGACATCCAGGAGTCAGCCCAGGGTTGGGTCCTGCTGGGGACATTCCGCCTGTCCGCTGGACCGAACACGGTCGAGCAAACGGATAAGGGCAAGGGAGCCTTCCTCACGGCCGATGCAGTGAAATGGGTTAGAACAGACCAGGATTAACACCTGGAAATGGAGTTGTCCATGAATACATCAGTCCGGAAATATCTACACAAGGCATGGAATTTGGGGCTCAGGAAGAGGAGGAGGATAGCCGCTTGCTTGTGTGCTGCCTTCATTTTGGTTCCGGGATCTCTTGCCCGTGGAGAAGAACTGACCCTGGAAAGGGCCCTCAACATCGCGTTCCAGAACAGCCCGACCATACGCCAGGCAGGATATTCGCTCGTGACCAGCGAGCGAAACTTGATGGCCCAGCAGGCAGGGCTCAAGTCACAGTTCAGCCTGGCCGTGACACCCTACCGCACATCCAGCAGCAGGGTCTTCAACGATCTCATCGCCGACTACAACACCCAGACCCAAACCAGATCGCAGGCGGGCTTGACCATCCGCCAGCCGGTCAAATGGACGGACGGGATGCTGTTCGTCACCAATACATTCAACTGGACAGAAGCCTCGAGTTCCGCCGCAGGTGCGGAAAAGTCATCCGGATTCTCCAACACCCTGTCCATAAACCTCCAGCAGCCGCTCTTCACCTATAACCGCACCATGATGCAGATCCAGGAGCTGGAGCTTGCCCTGGAGAACACACAGATGAACTATGCCATCCAGAAGCTTTCGATCGAGAGACAGGTTACGTCGCAGTTTCTCAATCTCTATTATTCCAGGATGAGTATCCAGATCGCCCAGGAGGAATTGGATAACGCCACGGAGAGCCTCAACATCATCCAGAGCAAGGTAGACGCAGGCCTGTCCGCGCGTGAGGAGTTCTATCAGGCGGACATAACCAAGGACAACAGCCTGGCTTCGCTGGAAAATCTGCGCATGCAGCACGCCAACAGCCTGGATAGCTTTAAAAGACTGCTGGGGCTGGAGCTGGAGGCCCTGATCGATGTCTCCGCCGACATTCAGAAAACCCTCGTGGATGTGGATCTTGAAAGAGCCATAGACCACGGACTGGAAAACCGCATGGAACTGCGGCAGAGGGACATCGAGATCCAGTATGCCCTGAATAACCTCATCGTGGCAGGAGCCGAGAATGAGTTCAAGGCCAACCTGCAAGCCGGTTTCGGGCTGACTGGTACAAACCAAGATTTCAGCAACATTTTCGACTCGCCCAACTCCGACTACCTGATCGCCCTCACCCTGGACATCCCCCTGTATGACTGGGGACAGAAAAAACATCACCTGGCCGCTGTCCAGGCTCAGATCGACACGGCCAATCTCTCGGCAGAAGAAGAGATGAAGAGCATAAAAGCCGAGATCCGCGAAGCCTACCGGAGCCTGATGAACCAGAAACGTCAGATAGAGATCGCGGAAAAAAGCATAAAAAACGCGGAACTCACCTACGACATCAACCTGGAGCGCTACCGCAACGGCGACCTCTCTTCCAAGGATCTGCAGTTCTATCAGCTCCAGCTGTCCCAGCAGAGGCTCAGCCTGGTCCAGGCTCTGATCAACAACAGGCTGGCGCTGCTCGACCTGAAGATCAGAACGCTCTGGGATTTCGAGACCAACCGGTCCATCTTGGATGAACTCGATGAATTAAAGGAACTGGAGGATTAAGGGATGAAAAAAACCACATCTGGATACATTGTCTTCATACTCACGATGTCACTGCTGTTCCTCTCCGGCTGCCAGCAGGGGGGAGCGCCGGAGCAGGCCGATACCACCATCCCCGTCCGCGTGACCGCGGTGGAACAATCCTCCATCCAGGAGCTCGTGACCGCGACGGGCACGGTCTATGCCGTCAAGGACAGCATCCTCCTGACGGAACAGGCCGGCCGGTATGCGCTTCAAAAGAATCCCAGAACGGGAAGGCCCTTTGTCATGGGGGATTCCGTGGCCGCCAACACCCTGATCGCCTCCCTGGACAATCCCGAATATGTCAACGGGATCGCCATGGATTCGAAGAAGCTGAGCCTCGAGTCTGCGGAGAGGGAGCACACCAAGCAGCAGAGCATCTATGAAAAGGGCGGCATCACACTCAGCGAGGTGAAGACTGCGGAAAAAGCCATGATCGACGCCCGTTACAGCCTGGACAACGCCCAAATATCCCTGGCCAAGCTGGAGGTTCGCGCCCCCTTCAAGGGGATCCTGGTGGACATCCCTCACATCACCGCCGGTGAATGGGTGGCAGCCGGCGAGACGGTGGCCGTCTTGATGGATTACTCCCGTCTCTATGCCGAGCTGACCCTGCCCGGAAAGGAGATGGCTCGCATCCAGCAGAACCAGGGTGTCACAATCGGCAACTACAGCCAGGAAAAGCAGAATCTCGCCGGAAAGGTCACACAGATCTCGCCGGCGCTGGATCCCACCAGCCGCATGTTCAAGATCAGGATCGAGGCCTCCAACCCGGACCTCCTGCTCAAGCCCGGGATGTTCGTACGCGCCGACATCGTCGTTCAGGAAAAGAAGGATGTGATCGTCATCCCCAAGGACATCATCCTGGACCGGCGCGGACGCAAGATCGTCTATGTCGTCCAGAGGGGGATCGCACTCGAACGGCGCATCGAGCTGGGCATCGAAACCAGCGACAGTGTCGAGGTGCTCGAGGGGCTGACCCTGGAAGACAGCCTGGTCACGGAGGGTTTCGAAACCCTGAGAAACCGCTCCCGCGTGAAGGTCATCGAGTGAGATGAGGAAGCTCGCACAGTTTTCAGTCAGGTATCCCACGACCGTCGTCATGGTCATCCTGGCCATCTGCCTGCTCGGCTACATTTCCTTCCAGAGGCTGGGGATGGACCTTCTCCCGAATCTCAACAGCCCCCGGCTCTACGTGTCCCTGGAGGCCGAGGAACGCCCACCTGAGGAGATGGAGGTGCAGTTCGTCTCACCACTGGAAGCGCAGGCGGCCCGGGGGAGCCAGGTCACCGGGGTCTCGTCCATATCCCGCGTAGGCCGGGCATTGATCACAGTGGAGTATGAGTGGAACGCAGACATGGACGAGGCCTATCTCGGGCTCCAGGAGGTTGTCGCAGACTTCAACCAGGGGCAGGAACTGGATGACATCAATGTCAGCCAGCTCGATCCCAATTCCCAGCCCATCGTCACCGCCGTCTTCTGGCATGAGGACCTGGAGGACCTGGACAGGCTGCGGCAGACCGCGGAGAACAACATCCGCAACGACCTGGTACGGCTTCCCGGCGTGGCGGCCGTGGAGCTCGTGGGAGAACAGAAGAGAGAGATCGAGATCCGGACGGATTCCTACACACTGGAAGCCTTCGGCCTGACCTCGGACCAGGTGGCCTCCGCCATCCAGCAGAGCAACCAGACGATCTCCGGGGGATCCATCGTCGAGATGGGCCTGAGCTACATCATCCGCGGCGTAGGTGAACTGGAATCTCTGGAAGACCTGAGGAACCTGATCGTCGCCTATGCCGCCGAGGAGACGGAGGAGACCACCGATAAGATCCCGATCACTCTGAGGGATATCGCGGAAGTGGGATATGTGCTCAGCGAGCCCGAGAATATCGTCCGCTACAACGGGCGCCGGTGCCTTGCCCTCGAGATCTTCAAGGAAGCCCGGTTCAACACCATTCAGGCCTCCGAAACCATCCGTGCCCAGATCGACGACCTCCAGAGGGCGCTTCCCGGGTACGAGCTGCGTATCATCCAGGACCAGGCCGGCTTCATCCAGTCCGCGGTCCGGGAGGTGGAACAGACCGGTTTGATCGGCATCTGCCTGGCCGTCCTGATCCTGTTCATCTTCCTCCGCAGGATCGGGGTAACCGCCGTCATCAGTATCGCCATCCCCGTCTCCATCATCGCCACCTTCAATCTGATGTACTTCAACAAGCTGACCTTGAACATCATGACCCTTGGAGGACTGGCCCTGGGGGCGGGTATGCTGGTGGACAATGCCATCGTGGTGGTGGAGAACATCTTCCGCCACCTGGAGGAGGGCCTGGGGCTCAAGGAGGCGGCGGTGCGCGGAGCGGGCGAGGTGAGTGGGGCCATCACCAGCTCCACCCTGACCACCATCATCGTCTTTCTCCCTATCGTCTACCTTGAAGGAATCGCCGGCGCACTGTTCAGGGAGCAGGCCTGGACGGTGGCCTTCGCTCTCCTATCCTCCCTCTTTGTGGCCCTCTCCGTGATCCCCATGCTCAGCTCCAAGATCCTGAAGGCTCCCACGGGAAAGCGGGCGCGGCCGTCCCTGCAGTTTCCCTTCTATGCCCGTTTCCTCGCCGGCGTGCTGAAAAAAAGGTGGCTGGTGGTCTTCCTGGCTCTTCTCCTGGTCGGTTCTGCAGCTTTCCTGGCCACCCGCATGGGAAGCGAATTCCTGCCCCAGACCGACCGGAACGAGCTGGAGATCTCCCTGCTCCTCCCGGAAGGCTCGAACCTGGAGCGGACGGAATCAACGGTCCGCAGCCTGGAATCTCTGCTGGAGGAAAACCACGGGGAATCCATCCAGTCGGTCTTCTCCCGCATCGGCCCGGTGGGGACCGCCCTGACGGAATCGGAAGTGCTGGCAGGAGAGAACAGCGCCAAGCTCTTGATCGGCCTCAAGCCCGATTCCATCGCCCCGGACGCTCTGCAGGCCTGGCTCAAAGACCAGCTGACCGACATCCCCGGCCTAAGCTCCCAGATCATGCGGGCTCAGACCGCCCTCCAGATCACCCTGGGCACCGCGGAGGCACCTCTGGTCGTGGAGATCCAGGGCAAGGAGCTGGATACCCTGCAGTCCCTGTCCAGCCAGGTGGAGGCCATCCTGCTGCAGGAGCCGGGCTTGAGCGCCGTCGATACCAGTTTTCATGAGGGGCGACCCGAAGTGGAAGTCGTAGTTGACAGGGCCTCTGCCACGGCATACGGGCTCACGCCCCAGAGCATCGGCGCTCAGCTCAGCGACCTGCTGTCCGGACAGGAACTGGGGGAATATGAGGACGAGGGCGAGTACCTCAACATCATGCTGCGCTCGCCCGAACCTTCCCTTAAGGATCTGGGAGGCCTCCTGCTGGACGTGTCCCAAGGAGGGAAGCTGAGGCTGGATGAGGTGGCCTCATTCAGACGAACCGTTTCTCCCCGCGAGATCCTGAGAAACAACCAGGTCCGGACGGCCGAGGTGACGGCCCAGCTCAGCGGGGAAGAGGCCTTCGACAGGATCGTTGCCCGTGTGGAAGGCGCCCTCGCCGAGATCACTCTGCCCCTGGATTATTCCTTTGCCGTCACCGGCGAGGAAAAACTGCGGAGGGAATCCTTCGGCCACCTGTGGTTCGCCCTGCTTTTGGCTGTCATCCTGGTCTACATGGTCATGGCCTCGCAGTTCGAATCCCTGCGGCATCCTTTCGTCATCCTCCTGACCATCCCTTTGGCGCTGGTCGGGGCCGTGGGGCTCCTCTCATTCCTGGGGCTCCCGCTCAATATCATGTCCTTCATTGGGATGATCATGCTGGCCGGGATCGCCGTCAATGATTCCATCATCCTGGTGGACCTGATCAATCAGATGCGGCGGGGCGGCAGGGAGATGGAGGCGGCCATCATCCAGGCCGGGCAGCTGAGGATCCGGCCCATTTTCATGACCTCGGCCACCACCATCCTGGCTCTCTTCCCCTTGACCCTGGGGATCGGGGAGGGGGCCGCGCTCCGGGCCCCTCTGGCCGTGGCCGTGATCGGAGGGCTGGTGACCTCCACGCTCCTGACGCTGGTGGTCATTCCCGCGGTCTACAGGATCCTGGGTGGCCGTCTGAAGCTGAGGGAAGAAAAGGTGTAGCCGATGATTCGATGGATCGTCCGGCGGCCGGTCACAGTTTTTATGCTCATCGCGGGCCTCTGCCTGCTGGGAGCGGTGTCCCTCCGGCAGCTGCCCATCGAACTCTTCCCGAATACCGAGCTTCCCCAGCTGATCATCAATATCTCAGGCCCGCAGAACGCCGATCCCTCCTATGTGGAGCATCATGCTGTGATCCCGCTGGAGGGCGCCATCACCGGGCTGGAAAACATCGAAAAGATCGAATCCTTCGTGAGCCGCAGGCAGGCCGTGATCTTTGTCTATTATAATCAGTCCAGCCGGCAGAAGTACGATTATCTGAAGCTCCAGGACAGGGTGGCCGCGGCAGCGGCGCAATTGGATGAGTCCTTCCAGGCTTCCGTCAACAAGACCGATCCTCAACAGCTCTCCAATCAATTCCTCTCTTTTCAGGCCAGGGGAGAAGGCAGCCTGGATCAGATCCGCAGCGTTATCGATGAAAAGGTCACTCCCCGGCTGGAAACCCTGGAAGGCGTGGCCAACGTCAACATCTACGGCGGCCGCGAGCGGTCCATCGAGATCATCATGGACAGCCGGCAGCTGGCCGAGTATGGATTGACGGTCAACCAGGTCGCCTCCCGGATCAACCAGCAGGCCGGACAAAAGCAGTTCCTTGGAATCGCGAGGGAAGGAAGGCAGAAATTTTTCGTCAACCTGGTCAGCGAGTTCACGGAGATCTCCCACCTGTCCGAAGTCGTCGTCAAAGACACGGGCCCCATCACGCTGGGCCAGATCGCCGAGATCCGGGATGGCTACGCGGAGGAGGAATCCATTTCGCGCATCAATGGAATGGAGGCCATCACGGTTTCGCTGGTCCGCAGCTGGAACACCAACCTTCTTTCCCTGGCCGCCGAAACCCGGGAGGCCATCGATGACCTCAACCGGGAGGTCAGCGCCGATGGAGTGGAGCTTGTCATCCAGATGGATGAAGCCAAGGTGATCGAAGACAACATCGAATCCATCCTCCAGCTGGGCCTCCTGGGAAGCCTTCTCGCCATCGCCGTCCTCTGGGTATTTATCCGGCGCCTCAAGTTCGTATTCATCATCGCCCTCAACATCCCCATCTCCGTCCTGATATCCATGAATCTTTTCTACGCGCTGGGCATCACCATCAACACGCTTACGCTGGTGGGGATCGCCATCGCCGTGGGAATGCTGCTGGACAGCAGCGTTGTGGTGATGGAAAACATCAATCGCCATCTCAGCATGGATCAGGATCCCGGCCGCGCCGTCGTGGACGGCACCAATGAGGTGCTGCGGGCCATCATCGCCGCCACCCTGACCACCATCTGCATCTTCATCCCCTTCCTGTTTTCCACCGAGCCCCTGGTCAAGACACTGGGCTGGCAGATCGGCGTGTCCATCATCGCCACCCTGCTCGTTTCTCTGGCCGTGGCCTTCCTCCTGATCCCCACCATCGCCCTTCGGATCCTTTCAGGGAAAAAACAGATCACCCCTCCGCCTGCGCTCGGCCGGAAGCAGCGGCCCATGCAGGTCTACACCGTGCTTCTCAAAACAGGCCTGCGCTTTCCGGCGGGAACGCTCACTGTATGTGTGGTGGCCTTCTTCATCAGCCTGGTCATCTGCCTGGGGCTCAGCATCAATGTCCCCCAGGAGGTCGAGCTCGACACGTTTAATCTGTTTGCCACCCTCCCCTCGGGGACAACTCTGGAGACGGCGGATGAGCAGGCCCGTGACATGGATGAGAGGCTGAAGGACATCGCGGAATTCGAGGAGCGGACATCGTCCATCAGCGAGGAAAACATCATCCTGGCGTTTAAGCTGAAAGAGGATTACGACAAGATCAACGGACGCCCTCTCGAGGAGATCAAGGACACCATCGAGGAGATGCTGGAGGACTCCTTCCCCCGCATCGATTTTTCCTTTGATGAACCCACACAGAGTGCCGGCTTCCAGGGCGGTGGCGGAGGAGGACAGGATTTTCAGCGGCTGCTCGGGATCGGGACCAGCCAGGAGAAGGTCGTCCTCAGCGGACAGGACCTGGAGATCCTGGAAGCCATCGCAGATGATATCCAGTACAACATGGAAAACCTCGATACCATTCAATCGGTCAATGTCAGCGTCTCCTACCAGCAGCCCAGCATCGACCTCATCCTGGACAAGGCGGCCCTTAAGCATTTCGATGTGGAGCTCCAGTCGGTCATGGCCGAGCTCAACACCTTTCAGAAGGAGTTCTCTGCTACAGTCAATTACATGGATGGCCCGGAAGAGGTGACCATCATCCTGAAGACGGAGGAGGAAGAGGACAAAACCTCGGATGACCTCCGTCGGCTCCAGATCCCCGCCACCACGGAAGGCCTGGTCCCAGTCACCCAGATCTCTCAGCTCCTGTATACAGCGGGCTACAGCAGGATCACGCGGACAAACCAGGAAAAGCAGGTGACGGTGACCTACCGGTTCGCGTCGGATATCGAGGAGTCCAGCTCTCTCCTGAACCAGGCCCGGATGGAGATCGAAGCCATGGTCGCAGGAATCTACCCGCCTCCGGGCGTGGCCATCGATGTGGTTCATGACGAGAGCGACATCTCTGAGTTCTACTTCCTGATCGGCATCGGGATCCTCCTCATCTTCATGGTCCTGGCCTCCACCTTCGAATCCCTCGTCACTCCCTTTGTGATGATGTTCACCCTCCCCCTGGCTGCGGTGGGTGCCTTCCTGGCCCTCATCGTGACAGGCAATTCCATCTACAACGCCAACGCGCTCATCGGGTTCCTGATCCTGCTGGGCGTTGTCGTCAACAATGGGATCATCCTGATCGACTACTCGCGCATACTGCAGCGGAGAAAATACCGCCTGTCGCGCGCCCTGATGACAGCCGGTCAGGCCCGGGTCCGGCCGATCCTCATCACGGCCGTGACGACCATCCTGGCCATGCTGCCCATCGCCATGGGTCGGGCGGAGTACATCTCCCAGATCGGGGCGCCTTTTGCCATCACGGTCATCGGGGGGCTGGCCTTCGCCACCCTATTCACGCTGGTGATCATCCCCACGGCCGCCTACGGCTTGGACAACACCTTGCGCTGGCTGAACGGGCTGCCGCTCAAGACCAGGCTCCTGATGCTGGCGCTTTTTGTCCTGGGTGTTGTCCTGATCCTGAACACGATCGACTCCGTGCTCTGGCAGTCCGCCTACATACTGGGGCTCCTGGCAGCCGTGCCCGCCGGTACCTGGTTCGTTCGGTCCAGCCTCCGCCGCAGCCGCATGCGGCTCTTTGCCGACGATGCGTCCATCACCATCACCATCCGCAATGTCTCCAAGGTCTATGACGACTTTGTCAAATTCACCAAGGAGTGGAGGAAAGGACGGGGAGACCGGGCGACTTCCTTGGGGCGCTTCGCTCTGAAGGAGCGGCTGGCCCGCTGGTTCTATATCCTGCCCCTCTATGCCTTTCTAGTCTACTTCCTGTTCTTCTACATGAGGGGTGGATTCTGGCGCCTGGTTCTGGTCATCGTCTTCTATCTGGCCAGCCTGAGCCTGTTCCGGACCCTCAAACCCGCACCGGGACCGGACCCGGGCCTGCGGGGCCGGCTGTTCGCCCTGGGGGAGAGGGCGGTCCGCTGGGGGCTTCCCATCCCCGTACTCCTCTGGCTGAGAGGGCAGTGGCAGGATACGTTTTCCGCCGTGTTCTTTGGCCTGATCTGGTATCTTGCCATCAACTTCCATTCCGTGGCCAGGCGCCTGGATCGGAAGGGTATCAATGTCGACCGCCTGACAGGCCGGTTCGGCCGTCCGAGGCGCATCTACTACAGGTTCGTTCAGAGCATCCCTCTGCTCAACAGGAAAAAGAAGCCCTTCGAGGCGCTGGACCGTGTCTCCCTCACCATAGGGAGCGGCATGTTCGGGCTGGTGGGCCCTAACGGGGCGGGGAAGACAACCCTGATGCGCATCATCTGCGGCATCCTGGGGCCCAGCCGGGGCAAGGTGTCTTTCAACAACCTGGACCTGGTGAAACACAGGGAGGAGCTCCAGGCTCTCATCGGCTACCTGCCGCAGGAGTTCGGGACCTATGAGAACATGACCGCCACCCAGTTTCTGGACTATCAGGCAATGCTCAAGGGGATCTGGAACAAGGAGGAGAGGGACCGTATCGTCAGCACCGCCCTGGATTCCGTGCATCTGTCTGAAAGCCGCGACCATAAGATACGCACATTTTCGGGGGGCATGAAGCAGCGCGTCGGCATCGCCCAGACCCTGCTCAAGCTGCCCAGGGTCCTGGTCGTTGACGAGCCCACTGCGGGACTGGACCCGAGGGAGAGGATCAGATTCCGCAACCTGCTGTCCGAACTGGCCAGGGACCGCATCGTGATCTTTTCCACCCACATCATCGAAGACATCTCCAGCTCCTGC
>CBESWG010000005.1:0-135129 GCA_965533275.1 uncultured bacterium | reverse complement strand
GCTCCCAAGGCCCCCCTGGGTTGGGCGGGAGGCTGTACCTGCCAATAGGATTTGACCTCCAGCCTACCGCTCCGGTATTCCAACGTGGACCCGGCAGGCAGTTTATAGATGCCCCGGTAGATGGAATAGGGTGAGGGGATGTACTCCAATGTCAGGAACAGGTCCAGCGCCTGCGGCTCCAGTTCGCGCGGGACCTGAGGAAAGGCCAGGAGCGCCTTGAGTTCCGATCCGAACACCAGGGTTCCGTCCTCGAGCTGCGTGTAGTAGAGGGGCTTGATGCCGAGGCGGTCTCGGATCAGAACGAGCTTCTCTTCACGCCCGTCCCAGACCGCAGAGGCGAACATGCCCCGCAGCTTTCCGGGACACTGCATCCCCCATTCCTCGTATGCATGCAGAACAACTTCCGTGTCCGTGCGGGTGCGGAATCGGTGGCCGCGTCCCTGCAGCTCCTCTCTTAGCTCCAGGAAGTTGTAGATCTCTCCGTTGTGGGCCGCCCAGGTCGTGCCGTCTTCGTTGGAAAGAGGCTGGTGCCCGCCCTGGACATCGAGGATGCTGAGGCGCCGTGCCCCCAGCCCGATCCCCGCAGCGACATGGGTGCCTTGGTCATCGGGGCCGCGGTGTGTGATGCTGCGGCACATGGAGGTCAGCACGGCCTCCGCATCAATCCTGCCGGATGCCGGGCCGGAAAATCCGCAGATGCCGCACATGATCGTCAATCCGGCATGTAGACGGGGACGATGTCCACCTCGAACCAGACTCCGAGGTAGCGCCGCTCATCTTCGTCCTCTTTTTCAAGGTGAGGGATGGAGCCCTTGCTGGCCTGTACGGAAAGCTTGTAGAGGTGGATCCAGTCGTTCATCCGGTATGCCTTGCGGGGCGTAAAGGTCACCGAGCCCCACTCCTTATAGCCCAGGGAAACCTGCTTTTTTTCCCCGGCGAAACTCACAGTGATCGTGTTGGATAACCTCGGGTTGTTGAGGAAGCGGAACGTGATCTGCTTAATGGGGTAAAAGGTCTTCAGCAGCATCTCCGCGCGGTGCGGCCCGCGTGTCCAGAAGCCGTTCTCCTCGAGCTCAGAGGTGGTGCGCGCGTGGAAGTTGTCGTCCAGGAAATACAGCCAGGCGTATTTGATGCCCACCGTCTGGCGCTGCGCGGGAGGGTGGGCGTTGGTGGGCAGGTTGTTGATGAGCGTGAGCTCTACCGGCATGAGCTTCAGGGGGAGGCGCTTGGCATGCGTGTAGGGAAAGTGGCTGTGTGAGAGAGGATTGATCAGGATCTGGGAGATGAACACGGCAGCCACGATCCAGCTCAGCACGATCGGCTTGAGCTCGACCTTTCGCGGGGCCAGAAAGAAGAACAGGGGATAGATGCTGAGGAAATAGCGGTTGGCGACAGCCCCGCCCCCTCCCGCGTAGTTATCCGGCATCAGCACGATGAAGATCAGTATCTCCCCGACCAGGGTGATGAAAAGCAGCCACTGGTAGAGCCTCTTCCTGCGTGCAAAGAACAGGATCAGCGCCATGATGGCCGGGAAAAAATACCAGGTGATGCCTGTGAAGCGTCCGAAGAAGTAATAGAAGAGATTGGATATGTAGACACGGGGATAGTAGAGGTGCCTCTGGAAATACCCCTCAGAGCTCATGACTCCGGCCTGAGCGGTCTCGAACGTCAGGTGTTCCTTTTCCAGTGGGTAGCCACCATGCCCGTAAAAGGTCTTGCGGTCGCCGCCCTGGTAGTTCCATTCCCCGGTGATCCACTGGTTGATCCCGAACAGGCTGATCGCCACGGCCAGGAAGATGGTGATCTTAAGTGCGGCCTTGAGCCACCGCTTTTCGATCAGAGTGTACAGCACCAGCGGGCCCATGAGCGCCAGGTTGGGGAGCTTTGAGAACACGGCCAGGCCTGCCAGGCCACAGGCCAGGTAGTCCGAGGCATCGGACAGCAGGAAAGCCTTAAGC
Source organism: uncultured bacterium (assembly GCA_965533275.1). GTDB lineage: Bacteria > Acidobacteriota > Aminicenantia > Aminicenantales > Aminicenantaceae > JAUXEH01. The sequence goes on along the minus strand of CBESWG010000005.1, from coordinate 133,171 downwards.
CTGCCCCATGCTGCAGCCCCGTCTCCGGCGTCGCCGCGGGTGCGCTTGTAGAGCCAGAGGAAGAGCACAGCGAAGACCAGGAACAGGTTGAAAAAATCCGGCTGCAACCAGAGGAAATACACGGCAGCCACCGAGCTGAACAGGAACGTGATGACCGAGAGGAAGGCCAGGGCTCCCTGATTGGCTGAGGAGGCGAAGGCAAAACCCATGAGCAGGATCATGCCCAGGAGGATGGAATGAAAGACCAGGAAGCCGTTGATCCCGAAGATCCTGTAGAGCGGAGCCGTGAACAGCGAGTAGGCCCAGGACTTGGCATAGTACAGCTTTCCGTCCTTGGCTTTTTTGAGGAAGATCCCCTTGGGATCGGTGTTGAAAACACGATAGTATCGGATGAGGTCGTTGCGCGAGTATTCGATGTCGCCGTCCTGAACCAGGCTGTCCGTCATCATGAAGTAGACGGCCTCGTCCGCGAAGAGAAAGTTGCGCTGCAGGGCCTGGAGGTTGGAGAACAAGGCGGCCCCCAGGGCGAATACGAATATGAAGAGGATGACGACCCGGTAGGTCCGCTTCTCAGCGAGCATGGATTACCAATACCATACGCCCCCCTAAAAATCAACGGCCATCCTGACCACCCCCACATGAATCCCACCCGCCCTATTCGCCCAAGAGTTGAGGGAAGCTTCCGGACTCCCCCACATGAATCCCACCCTTTAAAGGCGGGGGGTTGGGGTGGAGAGATGGGGGCTAGCCTTTTGGGGTGGTATTTCGAGGATTAAAAACACCCCCCGAATCACCCTGGGTACCCCTTGACCGCATAGAGGTCTTCACGGTATCTATATAGTTGATAAAGCAAGACCATAGACAAAAAATTGTCAGGTCAGGGACAAAAAACGGCATTTTAAATGGATATTTTGGCTGCTTTCCAATATAATTCGTTTCATATCAACCGGTTAATGTCGCTGTGCCCTGGCATAAATATTGCAGTATATCATGAAGATCATATGGATATACGTGTATACTGCAGATTTTCAGGGGCCGCGACGGGCCGATCCTATGGGTAAGAGAGGGAAGATCATGAGAACAGACCGACCAGGCTACACCCTGATAGAGCTCTTGGTGGCTGTAGGCATCATGGGCATCATCTCGTTGGCCGTGGCACCCCAAATCATGAATACTCTGGAAGTCCGGGACCTCGAAAACTCGGCGCGCAGGATCCTTTCGGATTTTGAACGGGCCAAGCAGCAGGCCGTCCGGACCAAGCTCAGTCACCGCGTCCGCTTCGACAACTCGAATTCCATTTGGGAGTTCTTTATCGAGCGCGAGACCACTCCTGGAAATTGGGAAGAGATGCCCGGCTACGTTGCGAGCTCCATCCCTGATAAATACAACGTGACCCTGAGCCTGCCCTCTGCGGATCAGTCCGTGGTTTTTTCTCCTCTGGGATTTGTGGACAACTTCGACATCACCAACAACACCATCACCATCCAGAGCGATAAACTAAGGCGCCTCAATCAAATGGATGAAAGGGGCATCATGGTTTTCCGCGGAGGATCCGTACGCTTCACCAAAACCGACAGCGGTGGTTGACCGGATTGGATATGAAGGACACAATGAAAAACCTTAAACCAAAGCGAATGGTTGATCAGGAGGGATTTTCCCTGATCGAGACACTGGTAGCAGTCGCCCTGGTAGCGATCGCCATGCTGGGGCTGGCCCAGTTGATGGTGCTCAGCATCTCGCAGAACTCCCGATCGGCCCGGATCACCAGTGCCACGTTCCTGGCCCAGCAGCAGATAGAGCAGGTCCGCGCCTTTACGGCTGACGAGCTGAACCTGATGATCGGCACCCCCATCGACGAGATCATCGACATCAACCAGGACACCACCATGGACTATCGGCGCATCACGCAGATCCAGATGGCCGGTTATTCCTACGAGGTGCGGATCCTGGTCTTCGGTCCCGATCAGATCGGGGCCAACCTGGGCGATCTCCTGGCAGATCCCGCGGCCTATGATGTCCGCGCGGATACGACAACCCTGGTCGGACGATGAGGACAATGAACGAGGCGAAAATGAAGCGAGCCAAAATCAAGACATCGTGCCGGGACACCGGGTGTGCCGGCTTCACCCTGATAGAACTGCTCGTCGGCAGCACGGTCATGCTGATCGTGGTGCTGGGGACGCTGTTCCTGTACATGCGCACCAACCAGATCTCGGTCGATCAGCAGCAGTTTGCCGAGGTGCAGCAGAACGTCCGTTCCTCGGTGTACTTGGTATCCCGGGATGTGCGTTCCACCGGAGTGGGCCTGCCGGAGGAATTCGCGGGCTACACCATGCAGGGCCTGGACAACGAGGACCAGAGCGGCGTGGTCCAGCCCGACAGGCTGAGGATCATGGGCAACATCGAAGATCCCATGAGCGTCACCATCGATAACTACCAGGGCTCTGCTGCGAATGCCGCCCTCGTCGACTTCTCGCTCGAGCAGTACCATTATCCAGACGAATACTACGAAAACCGGTATGTGCTGGTCCTGCCCAATCCCGACTCGGGCTGCATAGCCGGCGAGGTGCGCGTCGTCACCTCGGTCACGCACAACGCGACCGGTTCCAACGAGAAATTTAACTTTTCTCCAGGACTGGCTCCGGATGTGGACCCCCCGGGTGGATTCTCCGGGTCCTGTCCCTCGTCCAATGACTATGATGGGGGCATGATCACCTTTATCGAGGTCAAGGAATTCTGGCTGGATGTGACCGGAAACTATACGGGCTTGAGCGCCGGCCTCAACGGCTATATCGGAGGCGGCGAGGGCGGGATCCTGTACATGACCCAGAACGGGTATCACTACGCCCTGGCCCAGAACGTCGAGAACCTCCAGTTCGAATACAACGGGGATTTCGACAATGACGGCCTGCTGGACGGCTGGTTCCCTTGGGACCCGGCCTGGACCGGCGATCCGATCATGGTCAGCCGGGTCCATCAGGTCCGGATCTGGATCCTGGGACGCACCCGCGATCCCTACACACATGTGACGCGTAATGTTCCCACGGACCTCCACGTCTTCCGCCGGCCCCTGGTGGCCAACTCACCCGCGGCCTCAGACAACGACATGCACAGACGGTATCTGATCCAGTCTTCGGCCAACGTGAGAAACCGGACGATCGAGATCTACAACACGGGAATCCGGTGAAACAAATGAATAAGAGAGATGAGGAAACAGTGAATAAAACCAAACAGCACGAGAAGGGCGTTGGCTTGATCATCGTGATAATGGTATTGGCCTTCATGCTCTCGGTGGGGATGCTGCTGCTCACGATCACAGACACGGGCAACAAAGTCGCAGGCAACATGCGCTGGCAGCAGCAGGCCTTCAATATCTCGGAGGCGGGCTTCGATGCCGCCTGGCTCGCCATCGAGGACGCCTTTGTCTCCTCGGGCTGGACCAGCTTTGACCTGCATTGTCTGAAGGAGCCCTACGGCATCGACCTCCCCCTGGAGGCCGCCTATTTCCGCAAGGTGACCGATGAGGAACTGCTGGACCTGATCGGTGATTTTGCGAGCGGCACTCCGGATTATGCCAACACCATCTTCTACAAACAGGAATTCGTTCCGCAAGGAAGCGGGTTTGATCCCCGGTTCACATACACGGCCTTTTTGATCGACGACGAAGCCGCCGTGGGCACGCCGGATTCAGGTGACGCTCTGCTCATCTGCATCGGCGCGGTCCAGATGGGCAGCCGGTTGATAACCTCCCGGCTCGAGATCAAACTGGTCATCGAGCTGCCGGGGACCTGACCGAACGAATAGAAATAAAAAATTTGCAAAAGAACAAAACGAGGCGCCAGATGAAAAAATTAAGAAAGAAGAGCATCTTTGTCCTTCCGGTGTTTATCGTCTTCTGTTTGCTGGCGGTAAAATTCTGGGCCCAGGAAGAGGATTGTGACGAAGACCGATTCAATTTCAACGAGACCTATGACACCACCACGTACAAGGATCTAGCCAATACCTCCGCGCACTGGGTCGGAAACGGGATCGTCCGGCTGAGCAACCTGGGTGCGAATTTCAGCGTGGTCGAGCCTTCGGGCATGGGCGCGCGCATCTATGTGTGCGACTCCGGCGATTTCGACGGGGACGGCTATCCGGACCTGATCGGGCTGGACCTGGGACCCCTGGGCGGGGGGGACCCCGATGTCCCCAAGCTGAGGTTCGTCCGCAACCACTATGAGGATCTCGATGCAGATGGAGAGGACGACGACGGAATCGTCTTCATGGTCGATCCACTGGAGATCTACGATACCAACCTGAACTGCGGACCGGCCTCGATCACCGTGGGGGATTACAATGACGACGGGCTGCTGGATTTTTTCTTCTACAAGAACGCCAACGACGCGTTCTCCCATACGGATTTTGTGGCGACCATGTACATCAACCAGGGTACGGCAACGGATCCGGATTTCGTCCCCTACTACTCCTCCCCCAATCTGGATTTTTCTTCCCGCTTCATTTCCGCCGGGATCTATGCCAACTGGGCGGGCGACCACTTGGGGACAGTCGACATCGACGGGGACGGCGACCTCGATATAGTGGTCATCTCCGAGGACAAGATCTTCCTCGTCAGGAACCCGGGGGCCGGAAACTTCAATCTCTCGGCTTTCGAGATCGCCGAGCTCAATTACGACCAGCGCACCGGCTTTGACACGGGCCGGGGAGGCTCCTCGGTCGATGCCGCGGACCTGGACAACGACGGCGACATCGATATCCTGGGCGGCACGGTCCAGGACATCCCCTATCTGGTTTTCTATGAGAACGACGGCAACGAGAACTTCACCCGCCGGACGCTGGATATCCCCATCGCCGAGTGTACCGGGACGGTTGCCACCTGTGTCGCGGATTTCAACAACGACGGATACACGGACATCTTTGCCGGCACCGACCGCTGGAACGCCGGCAACGAGGCCCGCGCCTGGTTCATGAAGGGCCAGGGCATCGTGGACGACCAGGTGAGTTTCGAGTTCCGCTGCCTGTTCGACTGCATGCCCATCCTGCCCGATCCCCACGACGTGGACATGAGCGCCATGCTGGACTATGACCAGGACGGCGACCAGGACGTGATCCTGGCCGATGCCAACCACTCAGGGGATTACTATCTCGTCATCAACGACCTGGCTCCCGTCTATGCCCTGCACGGGGAAGCCTGGTCGACCAACCTGACCGACCACCTGGATCCCACGACGCAGGCCATAACACGCGTGCGCGCCCTCAATCTCGACCAGTTCGTGGAGGGCGGCTCCGCAGACGGCCTGGCCGTCGAGATCTGGGTCTCCAACAACAACGGATTCAGCTGGGAATTCTATGCCCGCTTCGGCGAGGAAGGAGTCCTGGCCAGTACGGGACCCATCCAGGACTACACCAACCTGCCCTGGCATTCCTTCGTGAATTTCGGCTCGCAGCTGAAATGGAAGGCCATCCTTACGGCCACGGAGGATCCCATGGCTGAATATGTGGGTGCTTCCTATGAGACCCCGGTCCTGGACCGGCTCCGCCTGAGGTACGCCGTGGTGGAGCGGCGGGAGTACTCCCGCACCTCGGTCGCGGCCAACGTGGTCGACGACAGTGGGACTCCCATCAAGCTCATCATCGGGGGCACGTTCTATTTTCCCGGCTGGCAGGGCCACTTGAGGGCCTATGACACTTCGGCCATGAGCCCTGTCGGCACCTCGTACTCCGAGCTCCACACCGTGACCCGACCGGACCTGTCCTCACCCGATGGCCGCGAGATCGTGGCCGACGGAGTGGTCATCCGCTGGGACGCCGGCGAACTGCTGGATGCCCGCGCCCCCTCGACACGGGTCATTTACACGGCCATCCCCGACGGAGGCGGCGGTTTCACTAGGATGGAGTTCACGTCCGCCAACTCGGGCACCCTGGGCCCCATCCTGCAGGACTTCCAGAACGATCCCGTGGGGCTCATAGAGTTCGTGCGCGGCGAGGGCCGCTACTGGAAACTGGGCGACATCAACCACTCCAATCCCGCGATCCTCTCGTTCCCGAACGACGTCGCCTCCCTGAAGGGCGCCGGATACGATTCCTTCATGACCGACTGGGAAGACCGTCCCAAGACCCTGCTGGTGGGTGCCAACGACGGCATGATCCACTGCTTCGACGTCTTGACAGGGGAGGAGCTCTGGGCCTTCATCCCGTATAATCTCCTCTCCAAGCTGAAGAACATGTGGGCCGTGGACGTGACTTCCGGGGACCGCTATTTCAACCGGGATGTATTTGTCGACGGCAGCCCCGTGGTCGAGGACGTCCTGATCAACGGCAACTGGAAGACCGTGTTGATCTGCGGCCAGGGCCCGGGCCAGGGCGTCAAGCAGGGCGCCGATGCCACGGGGAACTACTACTTCGCCCTGGACCTCACGGATATCGAGGCCCCACAGCCCCTGTGGGAGTTTACGGATGTTCGCCTGGGCGAGACCTGGTCGACACCCGAGATCGGGCGCGTCTCAGTCGACGGCAGCGACACCTGGGTCGCCTTCATGGGATCCGGATACGACAACGTCGCCGGCCAGGGCCGCCAGGGGCACCGCTTCTATGCGGTCGACATTGCAGATGGACAGTACATCTGGTATTTCAACGCCAATCCTGAGATCAATACGCGGACAGGTGATCCCGACGGGATCATCTGGTCGAACGCAACCAATGTGCTCAAATCCATCCCCGGTTCACCGGCCGCGCTGGACATGGACAACGACGGCGACCTGGACCGCGTGTATGTGGGCGACCTGGAAGGCCGGATGTGGAAGGTGGATGTGAGCCCCGATTTCGTCGATTCCGACTCCTGGGACGAGGAGGTCATCTACGAGGACTCCATGAACTATCCCATCATCACCAAGCCGGCCGTGCACATGGACGCCGAGGACCCGGGCGCCTATCCGCGGATCTATTTCGGCACCGGCGGCGACGACAAAGCTCCTGCAGATGGCGCCTATTCCTTTGTCGCCCTCATGGACGATCCGACGGCCGGCAGTCAGAACGACAGGGTCGAATGGTTCCTGGGAGAGTCGATGCTGCTCGGCATCCCCGCGGAGAAGAACGTGGGTGTTTTGAGCGAGGGAGAGAAGGTCTGGGCCGATCCTAAGGTCGCCAACCTGATCGTCTATTTCAGCACCTTGACCGGCAACATCGAGACCGTGGATCCCTGTGCCAGCCTCTCCGGCATCGGGCGGCTCTACGGCCGCTATGTCAAGGCCATCGCCGGAGCGCCCGTGGGCGGGACCGCTTTCCGTGGGGCCTCCGGGAACCGCGAAACGCTGGGCCTGGAGATCAAGACCCGAGCCGCCGTCACGCTGGGCGAATCCGAGCGTGCGGGCGGGGTGCGCAAGCGCGAGGTCTACATCCAGGAATATGATTCCACGATCCAGAAGCTGGAGCAGCCCGTGGGTGCTCTGCTCAAGATCAAGTCCTGGCGCGAGATCTACAAGATCAAGAAAGACTAGAACCGAATTTCGGCCGGCTGTGCTCCCCTAGGGGATGCAGCCGGCTTTTTTTTTCAGGGGGCTTGGAACATTCCCAGGTACCACGCGATGATCCGCTCACCCCAGACCAGGGCCACGAAGGCTGCGGGTGCCAGGAAGGTGCCGAAGGGAAGCGCGAACTGCATGTCCTGCTTGCGGACTAAGATGATGTAGACGCCCACCAGGGCTCCCAGGAACGAACCCAGGATCAAGGTGAGGGCCGAGCCTTGCCAACCCAGGAAGGCCCCGACCATGAGCATCAGTGTCACATCCCCCATGCCCAGGCCCTCTTTCCTCCGGATCAGGTAGTACGTGCCGTAGACCAGCAGGAGGATGCCGGCCCCCACCACGGCCCCGATCAGGGACTGCCGCAGGGTCAGGTCGTCCCGGAAAAAGGCATAGGCCAACCCCAAAACCAGCCCTGGTAGGGTGATCTGGTCCGGGAGGATCTGATGATAGAGGTCGATGAAGGTCAGGGCGAGGAGCCCGCTCGTGAACAGGCAGGAGATGAAGAAATGCGTGCTGAGCCCGAAATTCAGGTAGAGGGCGAGAAAGGCCAGGGGAGTCAGCACCTCCACCAGGAGATAGGTCGCGGGGATCTTCACCCCACAGTAGCGACACTTGCCGCCCAGTAAAACCCAGGAGAGCACGGGGATGTTGTGATAGAGCTTGATCCGGGTCTCACAATTGGGGCAGTGGGAGGGGGGCAGGGCCAGGCTCAGGCCGTGGGGGAGGCGGTAGATCACGACATTGAGGAAGCTGCCCCAGGCCAGCCCGAACAGGACGATCAGCGCTTCCACCATAGCCTTGCGGTCTTGACCTCTGCGGTCTCACTATCGTATACGTAGGCATTGCCCTCGATATCCGGCTTGATCTCCTCCATCAGGCCGGCCCCGACCAGGTCCTCGAGTTCGCCCGGGTTGCGGCCGTAGAGACGTCTGTATTCCGTGATGGCCTTTCCCAGGGACTCGATTTCCATAGCGGATGTCACTTGATAAAGGTGGTTGAATGCGATCTCCTTGATTCTTTCGTCATCTGTGGTCTCGTAGATCTCCATCCAGTTCGCGAAGGCCGTCTTGTAGTCCGTGAGCATGGTGGAGGCGTTGGCATACAGCCGCCGGGCCATGGGTGGAGCCCCCGGTATCTCCATGGTTTTCTTGAAGTATTCCCGCGCCAGTTCGAAGTCCTTGAGCTGCATCAATGCGATGTGACCGGCTTCCCAGGGGAAGATCCACTGTTCGGGATTCTTCTCGAGGCCCAGGTCCAGGATGCGGAAGGCTGTCTCGATGTCGCCCGCATCGGCGCCGGCGATCATGGCCCCGATCAGGTAGGGATCCTCATAGCGGGGATCCAGCTCGGAGATGATGGAGAAGACGTGCTCCATGTGGTCGTAGCGGTCGGTCACCTGAGTGTTGCTGAAGTACTGGATGGCCCAGAGGTAGATCAGGTCCGCCATGAAAGGCCGGTTCCCCAGTGCCATGTACTGCAGGGACTTTCCCGAGGGGAGGTACAGGATGGAGGCACCCGGTACCCGGGCCCGGGGGATACTGTCCAGGTGGAGCTTTAGACCCGAGAATGCGGCCAGGCTGATGATCAGGGCCAGGATCACGATACCTTTTTTCATGGGATCAGATGAAATCCCTGCGCCGGAAGACCAGCACGGCCAGGGCCAGTATGAATCCCGTGTAGCAAAGGCCGTAGAGCGTGGCGTAGAGGAAGACCGAGGTTGGGATCGGGAGGTGGTGGACGATCTCTGTCTTGAAGTTGAAGTTCTCCAGGTCGGGGATCAGCGCGTAAAAGACCCGGGCCAGAGTTTGGGTGAACCCTGAATTGAGTTTGCCGATCAGGGTTTCCAGCCCCCAGGACACATGCCCGATCACATAAAAAGCCAGGGAGAACATGGAGCTGAGTATCGGAGTGGAAAAGCAGGAGAAGAGCAGCGACACCGCGGTGATGAGGCACATTTCCAGAAAAATGAAGATCAGTGCCAGGAACATGCCCCATGCCACCTCTCCGGAATGGATCAGCAGGATGAGGAGGAAGATCAGGCTCATCAAGAAGAGCATGACGAAGAGGACCAGGATCAGCCCAAAGAACTTGCCCAGCAGGAACTGCCAGCGGTGGATGGGTTTGGCCAGCAGGGTGAAGATTGTCTTTTTATCGATCTCCTTATAGACCAGGCCGGTCCCGATCAGGATGGCCATGAGCGCCCCGAAAAACGACAGCGAAGCCAGACCCACGTCGGTTATGATCTTGACACGATCGCCCACGGTCAGCAGCGCCAGCAGGCGGGAGAAGATCAGGCTCGCCACCGCGACGAAAAGCAGCAGGTACAGGACGCGGTCCCGGATGGCCTCGCGGAAGGTGTTGAGGGCGATAGCGCGTATCTTCATCGGTCCTTCACCGTCCCCACGAAAAGGTCCTCCAGGCTCTCGGAGCGGGGGACCAGGGAATGCACCACGGCCTTCCGTTCCACGGCCAGGCGCAGGACCTCCTGCACCCTGGCCTCCTCGAAAACCTTGAGCAGGACCTTGCCCCCCTGTGTCTTCAGACAGTCTCCGAAGGCCTGCAGTTCATCTTCTGTCATCCCGGAAATGGTCATCTCCGTGAAGAGGATCTGTTCCGAGATGAGATCGAACAGAGGGCCCTGGTTCACGATGCGGCCGTCGACGATGATGGCCACACGGTCGCAGATCATCTCGATGTCCTGCAGGATATGGGAGGACAGGAACACGGTCCGGCCCTCCTCCTTGAGCTGGACGATGATGTCCCGGATCTCCTTGCGTCCCAAGGGATCGAGGCCGCCCAGGGGTTCGTCGAGCAGCACCAGTTCCGGTTCATGCAGCAGGGCCTGGGCCAGCCCGACCCGCTGGAGCATGCCTTTGGAAAACTTGCGCAGCTGGAGATCGGCGGCCTCCTTCAGACCCACCCGTTCCAGGATGCCGGCGATCCGGATCCCCTGTTCCGCTTTGGGGATCTGGTGCAGCTGGCTGTAGTAGCGCAGGAATTCCGAGGCGCTCAGGTAGTCGTAGAAGTAGGGATTCTCGGGAAGGTATCCCAACCGACTCTTGGCCTGAAGGGAGAGATGGGGATGCCCCAGGATCTCGAGGTCTCCCCGTTCAGGGAAGATGAGACCCAGCAGGCACTTGAGGGTCGTAGTCTTGCCCGCCCCATTGGGTCCCAGGTAGCCGAAGATCTCACCGGACTCGACGCTCAGCGTTATGCCCTTGAGGATCTTTTTCTCGCGGCGAAGAAATTCGGACTTAAAGGATTTGTGCAGATCAGTGACCTTGATTGCGGTGCCCATGAACTTGTTCCTATTATACGAAATTCACCCCGCAAAGCAACCGGTAAAACGATGGGGACGAACCCCTTGGGGTACTCTGGACCAGGGTGCCCCTTTGGGAGGGGGTGGCCCCCAGTTCTTTATGGCAGCTTGTGCTCCAGTGTCTCCGGGTCCACGGTCATATAAAAGTCGGAGCCCATGTAGAGCAGGGGCTTGACCTGGCTGGTATCGAGCATGCCTTGGGCATCGAAGCAGTGTTCCTCGATCTGCACGGCCAGCACCTCCCCCACGAAGAGCACGTGGTCGCCGTAGGCGCGGGTGTCGCGAAGCCGGCATTCGAAGGCGGCATAGGCCGCCTCCAACACGGGAGTCTGGATGTGCGCGGCCGCCGAAAGCCCGACCGCGAATTCTTCGATCTTGTCCCGGTCGTGGCCGGAAATACGGCCCATCTGTGCCGAGAGGGCGATGTCCTCCCTGGCAAGGAAATTGACAGTGAACTCATTGGCATCCGAGATGAAATCAAAGGTCCGCCGCTTCTTGGCGACCAGTATCCCGAAGAGAGGAGGATCGAAGGACAGAGCGGTGTGCCAGGCACAGGACATGTAGTTCACGCCCTCTCCGCTCCTGGCTCCCACCACGGCCACGGTGTAGGGATAGAAATACTGGAATTGCCGGAGGTCCGTGAGGATCGTTTTCATGCGCCTACTTCAGCCCGGCTATCTGCCTGGCGTTTTCCAGCAGGTATGTCTGAGTAAAGACGTGCTCCCGGTCCAACGCCAGGTTGGGCGTGAGCCGTTCCTTGACCTCGCCATCTGGGAAGAAGGGGATGAGCTGCTCGTAAAGCCGGACGAGCTCCTCTTCGGTGGGCAACAGGGTCTCCAATGACGTCACGCGGTCTTCTCCCGGGTACAGATCGGGCATGGGCGAGAAGCTCCTTTCCACACCATCCGCATCCTTCTCCGCGTTTTCGATGCGCACGACATCCCCCAGTTTGATCAGCGTGCCGGCGTTCTTGTCCCAGTGGCGCATCTGATCGATGGCGTTCTTGAACAGCCGCTGGCTCAGGTCCTGGTGATCGCTGAAGAGCAGGGTATACTTGAGATAGCGGTGCATGAGCTCATTCTCCAGCCGCATGATCTCATGCAGGATCTGGATCTCTTCCTTGTCCCGGTTCTCGGGTGCGGGCGGATAACAGAGTGCGTCCTGGTGTCCTTCCGCTTCCAGGGTGTCGATCATGGTCTGAAACTGGTCGCCATGCCGAACCTCATCAAAGGCGATGTTCAGGATCATGTTCTGGATCTTGGGGAAGGCCCCCTCCACGAGCTCCGCGGTCCGGTATAGGTCCGTCACCAGGTCTTCCGTTTTTTTGTCACGCTTCAGGTTGTCGATGATGCGCGGATAGCGGATGACCTCATCTGTCTTGAAGGAGGGATTTCCCCCCATCTGCTGGATGACGATCCCCAGCTGCAGGGCGTGGTACATCTCGTCGATCCCGATCTGGATCGTCTGTGCCCGGGCGTCCTTGCGGACCTGCATGACCGGGTCCTGGTAGAAATAGGTTGCTTTGGGCATGGAGTAGGCGTGGATGGTATACTCGAAGCTGACCGCCCATTCGTGTTCCAGGGCGATGTTCAAGAGCTTGATCGCATCCTCGTTGGTCTTAATGATGCCGAGTTTCTGCATGATTCCTCCTTCTATTCATAGCCGATTATTATAACACCGGATTATAGCACCAGCTACTCGATTTATCACCCCGCATATCATCGTTAGGGGTGATTGACCCCCAAATGACCCTGTGCCACAATGATCATGACCGAGCCCAAAAAGCCGGTCACTCACCTCATCCAAGGCAGAGTCGAGGTTTGAAAAAGGGAGAGGGCGAGGATCCTCTCCTCCCTCCTTCTACTCCCCCCTTTCACAAGGAGGGAGTAGTCTATTCCGAGGTCGGGTCCGGCTTCCCGCCGGCCCGTCTTTCTTCCTTTCTTCCTTTCTTCTTTATGTGGTGGATGATCTCCCCGAGATCGCCCCTGACCAGGACAGTGCGTTCGAGGGGTTCGCGCGACCATTTCATAAGCCGGATCTCTCCCCGGTCGATCTCGATACAGGTGATGCCGTTGGTGTATCCGCAGCAGCCGGCATTGAAGTAGCAGGGCAGGGCGGAGCCCGCAGGATGGGCAAAGGAACGCGGAAGTTTGCCCCCCTGTCTGGCCCGGAGGCGCGCCATTTCACCCTCCCTTTTCCGGATCTGCCGGTCCAGCTTCCGCTGCCGGGGAGGAGGGGACTCGGCTCTTTTTTGGCGGAGGTCACGCACCTCCTGGTCCAACCTGTCGTACCATGTCAGAGAGGCAAACACCGCGCGGTGAGTGTGCCCGCAGATCAACAGGACGCGCTGCGCCTCGGCCCACCGGTAGTACTGCATCTCCAGCCCCTCGCGTATGGCCACGTTCTCCACGGGTCCGTCGATCCCGATGTGCAGGAGCCTCTGGATGGTCCGCCAGACAAAATGGACGGCCCAGCGGCTGATCCTCCAGGCCTTGTCCTCGAAGAACCGACCCTGATGGCCGTGGATCAGGAAGATGTCCGAGCCCAGGCACAAGCTTTCCCTGAGATCGGCCCCGTGCAGCGGATCCTGCTCGTCCCTCTCGATCCTTTTCCTGAGCCGCTGCAGGATGAGCTCCTTGTCGTGATTCCCCCAGATGCGGATCTTCCTGCCGTCCGGCCCGGAGAGGGCCAGGTCGACCTCCCGTTTGATCAAGCTGCTGTAGTGTCTCTTGACCCGGGTATAGGTATTCTCCCACAGCTCTTCGCTATCTCCCAGAATCAGGAGGCTAAATCCTTCCTCCGCGTAGAAATCGAGGGCCGCCGTGTATACTTCTGAATTCTTGTTGAAATCGTCTGCGGCGCTCCTGTCTCCCTTGTGGTGGTCCGAAAAAAGCACGAGACGGTCACTCTCCAGGGTGAAGGGGATCCTGTTCGCCGGCTCCAGTGCCCGACGGTAAAGGCGGGAGAACTTCTGCTGCATCAGTCCCATCGGGGATACGCTATTAAAAACCATGGGAATTGACAAGGATTTTGATATAATAGCCGTTCAACAGCATGAAAAAACTTTCCCTGACACACTACATATTCATCGGATTTTTTCTGGGGATCGTGGCCGGCTGGGTATTTGGCGAAGGCATCCTGCCCCTCGCCGATCCCCTCGCCCAGATCTTTCTGCGCCTGCTGCGCATGGCTATCATGCCGCTCATCGTCACCTCCATAATCTCGGGTGTCGTGAGCGTGGGGAGCGCCACCGGACTGGGTCGGCTGAGCCTGAAGACCTTTGCTTACTACGTGGTGAGCAGCCTGCTGGCCATCCTGACCGGTCAGGTCCTGGTCAACCTGCTCAAGCCGGGCGCGGGAGCCGAGATCGGGCTGGAGGCCGCCCCGGAACAGATCGCGGCCTCGGAGCAGGGCATCGGAGAGCTGCTCATCCGTATCATCCCGGAGAATCCGTTTGCGGCCCTAGCGCAGGGAGACGTGCTGCCCGTCATCTTCTTCTCAATCCTGTTCGGCTATTTCATCACACGGCTCAAGCCCAAGCCCCGGATGCAGCTGAGCGATTTTTTCCAGGCCGCGTTCGACACCATGATGAAGCTGACCTTTTTTGTGGTCTGGAGCGCCCCTCTGGGTGTATTCGGGATCCTGGCCCGGATCGTGGCCCGCACGGGATTCGAGGCCTTCCGCTCCCTGGGTTTCTACTTCGCTGTGGTGCTGACCGGGCTGGCCATCCACGCTTTTGTCAACCTCCCGCTGCTTCTGATGCTGGTCGGCCGTGTCAATCCCCTCAAACACTACCGGGGGATGCCCTCGGCCCTCATGATGGCCTTCTCCACCTGCTCCACCATCGTGACCCTGCCCCTGACCATGGCCGCTGTCACGGGAAATTCCCGCGTATCCAAGAAGATCGCAAGCTTCGTGCTGCCCATCGGGGCGACCGTGAACATGGACGGTACCGCCCTCTATGAGTGCGTGGCCACGATCTTCATCGCCCAGGTCTACGGTTTCGAACTCGGCTTCGGGGCCCAGATCATCATCGTGTTCACGGCCCTGCTGGCTTCCATAGGCGCAGCCAGCGTGCCGATGAGCGGGATGGTGATGATGTCCATCATCCTGAGGGCCGTGGGGCTTCCTCTGGAAGGCGTCGCCATCATCCTGGCGGTGGACCGCATCCT
Organism: uncultured bacterium; assembly: GCA_965533275.1. Classification (GTDB taxonomy): domain Bacteria; phylum Acidobacteriota; class Aminicenantia; order Aminicenantales; family Aminicenantaceae; genus JAUXEH01. The sequence goes on along the minus strand of CBESWG010000005.1, from coordinate 118,157 downwards.
GGACATGTTCCGCACGACGGTCAATGTGCTCAGCGACAGCTGCGGAGCCGTGATCATCGCCCGGCTCGAGGGCGAGTCCCTGAAAGGCATGGGGGAGCCGCCGGACCATGGCTGATAAGGCGCCGCGCCTGCGCAGCGACATCGAGGTCGTCCCGACTTCCCATGAGGGCGAGACGGTGTTTGTGATCCATGACTCTCTGGGCCTGGTCCCGGAATCCCTGGCGCTGAAGGGAGTGGGGCTGGCCCTGCTCCACCTGATCGATGGAGATCGGACCCTCACGGACATCCAGTTCGAGCTCATCCGCCACAACAACAACGTCTATGTCGGTATGGAGGCCGTGGAATCCCTGGTGCAGCAGATGGACGAGATCATGCTGCTGGACTCCGACCGGTATCGCCAGGCCAGGGATAAGATCTTCCATGAGTACGGCCGCCTTTCCGTGCGCGCACCCTACCTGGCCGGCCGGGCCTATCCCGACGACCGTTCGGATCTGGAGGCGTTCATGGCAGAGATGTTGCCTGTGGAAGATCCGCCTCCGGCCGCAGGAGAGAAGATCAGGGCCCTGGTGGCCCCTCACATCGACCTGGGTGTGGGGAAGAGGGTCTATGCCAGCGCGTATGGGAGCCTCCGGGGCCTCGCCCCTAAGAGGATCGTCCTCCTCGGAGTCGGGCATGGGCTACAGGGCTCTTTTTTTTCCCTGACAGAAAAGACATTTCGCACTCCCTTGGGAGACGTGCGGAGCGATCGGGACTGGGTGGCTGCCCTCAGGACGGAGGGGGGAGGACAGTCGGTCAGCCCGGACGATTTTGTCCACCGCAGCGAACATTCACTGGAGTTCCAGCTGCTCTTCTGCCAGCATCTGTTCAAGGACGAGGGCGCATTCCGCATCGTCCCCATCCTCTGCGGCTCCTTCCATGAACTCCTGGGCCGGGTCGCCAGGCCAAACGAACAGGACGAAATTCGCTCCTTCCTCTCTGCCTTGAGTGCGCTCCTAGCCAAAGAGCCGGACACGCTCGTGATCGCCGGGGTGGACTTTTCCCATATCGGGCCGAAATTCGGGCATGACCTCAGTGCTGCTGCGCTGATGCCAGAAGCCAGGGCCCATGACAAGGCCCTGCTCGATTCCCTCGCCAGGGGAGATGTGAAGGAATTCTGGCAGGAGGGCCGCAGGGTGGAGGACCGATACCACGTCTGCGGATTCTCCGCCCTGGCCAGCCTGCTGGAGCTCTTTGACGGTCTCGAGGGCCGCATCCTGGATTATGAGTTCTGGCTTGAGGAGCCGACCCAGTCGGCCGTGAGCTTCGCTGCCGTGCTGCTGACAGAGGGTGCCGGCAAGGGGAAGAGGGGGGGAGGCGAAGATGAGTGACTTCGGCGGCGCCGTAAAGACAGGCGTGGACAACTACGATCTCGCTGTGCTGGGCATTCCCTATGACGACAAGTCATCCTATCTCAAAGGGGCGGCGGCAGGGCCGGCGGCCATACGTGCCGCCTCGGATGGAGACATGATCAATGCCTTCACGGAGCTGGGAGCCGATCTTTCTCGCGACACGACCCTGGTGGACCTGGGCGACGTGGATGTCACCGGAGAATTTGAACAGGTCGCGGCCCGGATCGAGGGCCGGCTATCCCCGATCCTGGACCGGTCGGCCGTTCCGCTGGTGCTGGGGGGGGACCACTCCGTGACCTATCCGGTCGTGCGTGCTCTGGCAAAGGCATTCCCGATCCTGGACATCCTCCACTTCGACGCACATCCGGACCTATACGAGGACTACCGGGGCGATCCCCATTCCCATGCATGTCCCTTCGCGCGGATCCTCGAGCAGGGGCTCGCTGCCAGCCTGGTTCAGGTAGGGATCCGGGCTGCTACCGCGGACCATCGTTCCAAGTCCGGACGCTCCGGCATCCGCATGATCGAGATGAAGGACCTGCGGGATGACCTGGCCCTGAGTTTCCGGAATCCGCTGTATATCTCCTTTGATATAGACGCCCTAGACCCGGCGTATGCTCCCGGCGTGTCCCACCTGGAGCCGGGTGGATTGACCACACGGCAGGCCCTGGGGATCCTACACCGACTGGAGGCCGAGATCGTGGGTATGGATGTGGTCGAGGTCAATCCCGCACGCGATTCCTCTGGAATCACGGCCGCGGCTGCGGTCAAACTGCTCATGGAGGTGGCCGGAAAGATCGTGGTCGAGGGGCGTGGATCCCGACCTTGATGATCACTCCCCCGGCGAAATCAGCTGTGTGATCTTTCCCAGCCAGGAGGCATCCACATCTGAAAAGGCGTCGAGGCGCTGGCTGTCGACATCGAGCACGGCCCACACATCCCCCCCCTCCGTGAACAGAGGAGCCACGATCTCGGATTTGGAACGGCTGTCACAGGCCACGTGTCCGGGGAAGCGATGCACGTCCGGGACGAGGACGACCTCTTTCTTGAGGACTCCGGCCCAGCACACACCGTCCGGGCCCTCCAGAACCTGACACGCGACCGGCCCCTGGTAGGGGCCCACCACGAGGCGTTGATCCTTGAGCAGATAGAATCCGGTCCAGAAAAAGTGCGGCATCTTGTGGTGCAGCAGGGCGGTGACGGTCGCCATGTGGGCTGTGAGATCCTGGCTCTTGGGAAGCAGCTCCCGGAGCTGTGTGTAGATCCTCTCGTATCGTTTGTCCAGTCTCGCTGCTGTGTCCACGCCGCTCTCCTTTTGGTCGAGTTCCGCGCTCTGAGCCGGTTTCAGGGGGATCGAAAATCGGTGCCAAAGTCATTATAACAGATGATTTTCCCGAGAAAAACCCCATATTTTCTCTTGACATTGTCCGATTTATCCGATACATATGGACCAAGACCTGAAAGTTCGACAGGGAGGGACTGGGGCAAACAAGCCGGAACAGTAACCTCGAGAATCTGTGCCTGATCGGGTCTGATGAGCTTAGGCTGTTGAGTGGAAAACACTTTCAGCATATAAATCTCTATGGAGGTAAAATAAATGGCGTTCACTTTCACAAATTCAAAAGGAGTAACCTACTATCTCCACTTCAAGGATGTAAACCTCAAGGGGGGACGGCAGCAGAGGATCTTCTTTTTTGCGCGTGACATCAGAGATGGCTCGCTGGACGCGGTCCCCGATGGCTACAAGGTCATCGAGACCACACGCACCGGCATGCCCATCCTGAAGAAAAAGTAAGCGACGGCTCAGGGAGCGAAGCCCCTTCGGGGGAAGAGGCCTCGCTCCCTGCCTGTATCCCTTCCTTCCTCAAAATCCGGGCCCCTCAGGGCCGATCCTATCCATCTATTTCTTTATAGTGAAAAACTCTGCCTGTAAGGCCTGCCTGGCCTCCCCTCCCCTCACACACATACATAGGGAGGCTCGGGTGTGTCGCCCCAGGCACTCATCTGTCCCCGATACAGGACAGTCGTCCGGCCGGATCCCAGGGGGAAACAGCTTGGCATAAAAATTGCTGATAGGTAGTTGAGGAGGCACCATGAAGAAATGGGCTTTGTTTACCGCTTCTCTTATTTTGCTCTTTTCCTGGGCATCCGCTCAGGATGACACATACTATGACAACAGCTATGCCCGTATGAGTTATGTCAGCGGAGATACCTATGTGCAGAGGGCGCAGGACCTGGGCCAAGAAGCCGGAACCGTAAACCTGGCGGTAATAAGCGGCGATGCTCTGGGCACACGGGAAGGCCGTCTCGAGATCCATTTCGGCCAGCAGAACTACCTGCGGATGGATAATCAGTCCCAGCTGGAGGTCATCCAGCTCCCCAGCAAGAACCTGGATTTTGTGAAACTGCATCTCAAGAGCGGGGAGGTCTTCCTCCGGATCTCATACCTGGGCGAGGATCAGGGATTTGAAATACACACTCCGGATGCATCCTTTTATGTGCTGGAGGAGGGGCTCTACCGCATCCGTTCAGGCGAGGCCGGAGAGACGGAGCTGAGTGTTATCGAGGGCTCCATCGAAGCGGCCGGGGAAAACGCCTCCGAAGTGGTGCATGCGATGGAACATCTGGTCGCGGATGAGGGCCGCTTCATCCTGGGGCCTACGAGAGGGGCGGCCTCCCTGTCAGCCGACGCCTTTTCCGACTGGAACCACGGCCGGGATGCCCTGCTGGCGAAGCCGGCGAGCACCTATCTCCCTGAGGAACTGAGTGCCTATGAGGGAGAGCTGGCCGCCGGCGGGCGCTGGACCTATGAGAGCCCCTACGGGTACGTTTGGGTGCCGCACGTCTATCATGACACCTGGAGGCCCTACTCCTATGGACGCTGGGTCTGGTATCCCATCATCGGCTATACCTGGGTCTCATCCCATTCTTGGGGCTGGTGTGTCTCACACTACGGCCGCTGGCAGTGGCGCTTCGGGATGGGCTGGTACTGGATTCCCCGCTGCGGGTGGGGGCCGGCCTGGGTCCATTGGCACCACGGCGCCCACCACTATGGTTGGAGTGCATTGAGCTATCATGGGTACCCCGGCACGATCGTCAACAATCATTATTACGGGGACCGCTACTACGGGTCATACGCTGCGGATTCACGGACAATGGTGACGGTTCGAAAGAATCAGCTGAGTGATCCGAATATCTCCCGCGTTGCACTCAGCCGCAGCCAGGCGAAGGGCATGGGAAAGGTCCAGCTGTCCTCACGCCAACCGGCCTCGGACCTCGCCGCGGGGACATCCCGAGGTATCGGGTCGGCGCGGGTATCATCCCGGTCCTCTCTCAAGACCTATGACCGCTCCGGCGCCTCTCGAGTATCGGGCGGCTCGGCCTCGAGGAGCGGAAATGCCGTCTCTTCCGGACGTACCGCTGGATCCACAGCCAGGACGACCGATACGAAATCCTATCCTTCGCGATCGAGCCGCAGCGGTTCATCTGCGACTCTGAAGTCTACTCCTACCGGGTCACGCACAGCGGGACGCGAGGCCCAGGCCAGGGCATCCGCATCTTTGACAGGCAGAAGTGACCGGACCGCCTCCCAGACCTATCCCTCGCGTTCCAGCGCCTCAGCGGGCAGGACGGCCGCGTCTTCCAGGGCCACGAGTACCGCCCGCAGCGCGCCCCAGACCTATCCGTCACGAGCGGGAGGCTCCGTGGGCCGCACCAGCTCGTCGCAGTCCCGGACGGCCTCCCGCACAGCGGGATCCTATCCCAGCCGCACGGCCCGGGGCGTATCACAGCAGAGCCCCAGCAGGGGCGTAAGCGGCACGACCTCCCGGAGCTATCCCTCGCGCACACCGAGGAGCACCGGCCGTTCCTCGCCAAGCTCGGCCTCGCCCCGATCCCCGAGCCGTTCACAGAGTGCCCGCAGCACATCGCGGAGTGCCCCGGCCTATTCCACGCCCAGCCGCACGCAAACGCAGCGCCCGACCACCAGCCGCTCCGCCTCTAGCAGAAGCTCCTCCCTTTCCTACCGAACTTCTCCTTCACGCAGTTCCTCCTCGAACCGCTCCTCTCCCTCACGCTCTTCGAGTCGTGTGGGCAGCAGCCAGCGCTCCTCCTCCCCTTCCTACCGAACATCTCCCTCGCGCAGCTCCTCCTCGAACCGCTCCTCGTCGGTTCGCTCCTCCCCCTCGCGCTCTTCAAGCAGTTCCGCGCGTTCTTCCGGCAGGTCTGCGAGCAGTGCCTCTCGTTCCTCGGGAAGGTCAGCAGGCAGCGCCGCCCGCTCGGCGGGAAGAAATACGGGTTCGTCCCGGGCGTCATCCTCTTCGCGCTCCGGTACCAGGGTGAGAAAAAGGTAGCCCGCTCAATTTCTGCTTTACATTTTTGCCTCACGATGGTATAAAGAATCCTAATTTTAGGTAAGTGTACATTCCCTGATGACACGGATGAGAAAGACTTTCAACGGGAGGTATGAGCCATGGCTATCTTGAATCGTTATGGAAGCAGGATGCATCTGATTCTGGGGCTGTTTGTCGCATTCGCACTGATCGTTTCGGGCTCTATTGCATGTCAGCAGGCTGAAGAAGTAGTCGCTGAAGAGCAGGCTGCCATGGAAGAAGGCGTGCTCGTTTTCGAGGGCACCCCGAAGTTGGCCATCGGGAATTTCCTGTTCCTTCCTGAGGCGCAGGGCTTCGATATCATGGTGTTCGGCGCCGTTGACGGCGGCGACCTGGCCAGCCTCGTGGACCAGGAAGTGAAGATCGAAGGGGAGATCGCAGCTCAACAGGCTTCGGTGATGATCGCCAACACCATCGAGGTGAAAGAGGCGAACGGCGAGTACCGCGGAGTCTTCACAAGGACCGAAGAACCGGCCCTGGATGAATACCTCGGCCTGCAGGCCCGGGATGGCTTCGAAGCTCTTGACAAGCTCAAGTACGATGATAACGCGGGTTGGGAAGGCAGGGAGACCGCCAAGGTGTATGGGAGCCTGGAAGAGCTGGAAAACGGCTACCGCATCCTGGTCCTGGATGATGAGGGCAAGCAGGTCGGCTATGTGCCGGTAGACAGCATCTCGGACTACGCGAACTTCTACCTCCAGAAGCTCAGCCTGTTCGATAAGTTCTGGTTTTATGTCGAACTGAAGGAAACCATCGCTTGGAACACGCGCCGGCGCACGAGCGAATTGTTCCGCGCCGACGTAATTTTTGCCGGATTGTTCTGATCCGGAGTCCTATTTTTTTATAGGCAGAATTCATACATGTTTTGAGGGCCTGTTCTCAGGACCTCTTTTTTTTTCCGCAGGTCCCCCCTTGATCAGTCCTTTTCCTGCTGCTTTGCCTTGTATGCCGCGATGTTGGCATCCAGGTCCGGGTGCCGGAGGTGGAAATCGGTCGCTTCCTGGAATGCCTGGGCCACACGCAGTACGGCGGCCTCGCCCATGAGTTTCCCGACGAACTGGATGCTGGTCGGGCTGCCTTTGGGATCGAATCCCTGCGGGAGGACCAAAGTGGGATGCCCCGTGAGGTTCGTAAGAGTCAGATTGCTGGTGCGGGCGGCGGTGGGCACGAGGTAGACGTCGATGTCCTGCATGAGTTCCTCCATGCGCTCCATGAGAAGAGTACGCAGCCTGTTGGCCTGGATGTACTCCACCGCCGGCACCATGCGCGACCGCCGGAAGCTGTCGGGCCAGGCGCCGCGCCCCTGCCGGACGAGGAGGTCGTCCCGGTTCGATCGCGTGAGCTCATCGAAGGCGGCAGCCGCCTCGGCCGACAGGATGAAACCCATCGCCCTGACCGGCAGATCGGGAAGCTGGATCGGGATCAGCTCCACACCGAGTTTTTCGAAAGCGGCCAGCACCGCCTGGTCGTTTTCCTTGTTGCGGTATTTGGATTCGAAGGCCTCCTTGAGGTAGCCGATGCGCAGGGACCGAATGTCGAGCGAAGGCTCCCAGGGGAAAGAAAAATCGAGGAGTGTCCGGTCTTTTCCGTCCGGCCCATAGATGGCGTTGAAGACCAGGGCACAATCCTCTGCGCTCCGGCAGAGGGGACCGATCTTGTCCATGCTCCAGCTCAGAGCCATGGCCCCATGCCGGCTCACGCGTCCGGGGGTAGGCCGCAGTCCCGTTACTCCGCATCGAGTCGAAGGCGATACGATGGAGCCCAGGGTTTCTGTGCCGATGGCGAATCCCACCAGCCCCGCCGCCGTGGCCGCGGCCGAACCGGCGGAGGAGCCGCTGGAACCCTGTTCCAGGTTCCAGGGATTCCGGGTCTTGCCTCCAAACCATACATCGCCCATGGCCAGCGCGCCCAAGGTAAGCTTGGCCACCAGTACGGCCCCCGCTTCTTCCAGGCGGGTGACGACCGTTGCATCCTCATCAGGGACCTGGTCCTTGAAGGGCATGGCTCCCCATGTGGTCTTGATCCCTTTGGTAGCGAGTAGGTCCTTGGCTCCCCAGGGGATGCCGTGGAGGGGGCCGCGGTAGCGGCCGGCAGCGATCTCCGCGTCGGCCCGCCTGGCCTGTGTGATGGCCAGGTCTTCTGTGAGCGTGACGATGCATTCGAGCTCCTTCCCGTACTTCTTCAGACGATCGAGATAGAGCTGCGTCAGCTGCATGGATGTGATCCGGCGCCCCTGGATGAGGCGGGCCAGCGCAGAGACCGAGTAGAAGGCCAGCTCGTTCAGGTCTTGCGGGACGGTAAGGCCCGGATCTTCGGGGAGCTCGATCCTCTGCCGTACAAAAGATGCAGCCTCCTGGGGTACGAGGGGGAGGAAGAGCAGGGCCGGGGGAAGGCTGTTGGGCAGCTCGAGTTTGCGCAGTTCCTGATAGCTTGAGAGGTTGCGCTCCAGTCCCCCGAGCATCTGTTTGCGTTCGGCTCGATCAAAATCGAGCCCGGCGATCTTCTCCGCGGCAGAGATGTCCCAGGTAGTGAGTCCCTTTTTCCATTTTATATACATGAAACCCATCCCGGCACTCAGCAGGACAACGAGAACAAGCAGAACGATGCAGAGCTTTTTCATGAGCCCATCCCTCCATTTTGATCATATTTTCGTTGATTTTTCTGTTGTTTGAGCCTCTGGAACACCCGGTATACCAGAGCCCCGACAACCAGGGAGCCCCCAAGCCAGAGGAGTTTGAACTGCTGGCTCTCGAAATGGGCCAGGGCGTTCAGGACGAAGCCGGTGAAGATCAGGAAGGCGGTGACACCCAGCGAGACCAGGACGGGGACCATCAGCAGCGATGCGCAGCCCTCATGGTCTTCATTTTGATCGTCCAAAGCGGGAGGGGCCTGAGCCTGGCCCGGATTCCAGTACTCTGCTCCGCACTCCGGGCAACGGGATGAATCCCCGGGAAGGGGGGTGCTGCAGTGCGGGCAAGTGTTCACGCTTTCTAGGGTTTTTCCAGGATCCCGTCGCCCCTGGCATCGGTGCGCTTGAGGAGCAGCGCGAAGATCAGCCCTACCACGCCCAGCCCGGCGAACATCAGCATGCTGGCCGTATAGGTCTTGGTGATGTCACGCAGCAAACCATTGAGCAGCGGGAAGAGCGCCAGGCCGACATTCTGGACCGCCGTCATAAGGCCGAAGGCCGTGCCCACGCGCTCCTTGGGGACGATCAGGGGGATCGCGGGCCACATCGCAGCCGGGACCAGCACGAAGGCCACCCCCAGGGCGATCATTGGAAATATGGGATTGAGATGGGTCAGCCCCATCAGGGCATGGCTCGGGATCAGGATCAGCGAGCCCAGGATCATCAGGCTGGCCCTCCGGCCGACCTTATCGACCAGCCGCCCCGCGAAGGGGGCAAAGATCATGGAGGCGAAGATGATGATGCCGGTGATCCCGCCGGCCGTGCTGAACATGTGCAGGAAGCTGTTGAACACCTGGTGCAGGAATCCGCCGCTGGTCTCGGCAAATCTGGCGATCCCCCATTTGTCCACGAAAAAGTCGGTGGACAGCGCCGTGAAGGGGAAGATCGCGGAATAGAAGGTCATGCACAGCATGGTGACGATCCAGAACGTGGGCTTGAACTTCTTGATGACACTGAAGACGATCTTGTCCTCCGTCTCGCTGTCCTTGAGCCCGAGCAGGCGCTCACCCCGGCGGTCCATGAATATGTACACGATATTGGCCAGGATGGAGACTACGCAGCAGAGCGCGGCAGCGAACAGGGCGTACCGGAAGCTCCCGAACTGGCTGGATATAAGCTCCCCAGTGTTGAAGGCGAAGAGGGTCCCGAGGCGGCTGACCGTCAGCGCAATGCCGAACGACAGGGCCAGCTCCTTACCCTTGAACCAGCGCGCCAGGATGGCGCTCTGGGCGACGATGAGGGGCTCTGAGCCAGCCCCGAAGATGAAGCGCCCCAGGAACACCATCGGGATCGAGCGGGCCTGCCAGACCACGATCGCCCCCACGAGCACCAGAAGCGAGAACGCGAGGCTTGCCTTGCGCGTCCCCAGCCGGTCGATGAGGAAGCCGCCGAGCAGGACGAACAGGATGGCGGCCACATGATACATGGTGTAGAAGGTGCCGAGAGTGCCTCGGCCCGCGCCCAACTCCTCGACAAGGGTGGGAGCGATGGCGCCTATGATGTCGTAGGCAAAATAGCTGCCGAAGCTCAAGGCCGAGACAAAGAGCAGGATCGTGAATCGGAAGGCGGTGTTCCGGGGGTGAAAGAGCCCCCCGGCCTCAGGGGGAGTGTCGGGGCTGATGTCGCTCATGCCTGGCTTATATCACAGGGTTTGTGGCCTGTCAATCAAGACCGCAGGCTCCGGATTGCCTCTTTAATCGGGCCATTCATTCCGGGCGAGGGACCCTCCTACTGCCCTATGCACCCGGACCGAATAGGCCGAGGTGGAAAATCCCATGCCTTGTTCTTGGCTGGGAGAGGGGCTATAATGCCTGCGATCGACCGAGTGAGGGAGATAGACATGATCCGGTGTTTGATTTCGGACCTGGGCAAGGTCCTGATCTTCTTCGATAACGCCATCTTCTACCGCCAGGTGGCCGCGGTCTCTCCCCTCGATGTGGATGAGATAGCAAAGCTCGTCAATGTTCATTCGGAGATCGGGCAGGCCTTCGACACCGGAAAGCTGACACCCGGGGAGTTCTATCAGAAGGCTCTAGAGGTCCTGAGAGTGGAAATAAGCGATCGAGATTTCTTTGCGGCTTACAACGACATATTCGCTCTGAATCCTCCGGTCATAAGCACATTGAGCCGGCTGCGGCGCCGGCTCTCTCGAATGGTCATGCTCTCCAACACCGACGCCGAGCGCTTCGGATTCATCAGAGACCGTTTCCCGGAGGTCATGTTTTTCGACGACTATGTCCTGTCCTATGAGGTGGGTTTCATCAAGCCGGATCCCCGCATCTACGGGCTGGCCCTGGACAAGGCCGGCGTTCCCCCCGATGAATGTGTCTTCATCGATGACCGCAGCGAAAACATCGAAGCAGCCCGGCAGATGGGCATGGAGACCATTCATTTTCTGGAGGGGACAGACCTCCCTTCCGCGCTCAAGCACCTGGGCCTCGATCCGTGACGGGGCCCGGCCTGGGGAGGAACCGGGATCTCTGGATATTCTCTCAAGATCGGCAGGACACGTGCACACGACGGGTGCGAGGCCCATCGAATTCACAGAAATAGACCCCCTGCCACGTTCCCAGGACCGGCCGGTTCCCCTCGATCAGGATCTGGACCGAAGATCCCATGAGGCTGGCCTTGACGTGAGCGGGGGAATTGCCTTCCGCATGCGTGTAGGGCAGGGAATCGGGCACAACGGTCCTCAAGGCCATGAGCATGTCGTCCCTTACAGAAGGATCCGCGTTCTCGTTGATGGTGATGCCGGCGGTGGTGTGCGGGACGAAGACCATACACATTCCCGTATGGATTCCGGAGCGATGGACGGCCCGTTCCACTTCGGCTGTGATATCCTTCAGCTCTTCCCGGGTTTGTGTCTGGACTGAGATGGTCTGGTAGGTGTCCTCAGAGTGTCCCATGGCCTCGCTATTCTAACATATATTCGGCCCGGAAGACGTGAAATATTGGGCTGCGATCATGGCGATTTGCCTTCTTGGAGGCCGGCAGAAATTTTTTTTGGGGATTCTCCAAAAAATGCTTGACATCTCTTGCTGGCAAGAATAGAGTTTGGGTCGCGAGTACAATATTTTGTACCGTTCTGAGCGCACACATACAACATATTGGTGAGGGTCCACGAAATCTCTCCCTATGGGAGGATGATGTTGAGGGGGAGAAGGGGCCTAAGCCGGATCTGCCAAACTGTGGATAGCGTCGTATTTTGGAAAAAGGAGCTGTCGTATGTCAGGAACTCTTGCAAGGATCAAGAAGAGGGACGGAGAAGTCAACGATTTTGTCCAGGACAAGATCACAACCGCTATCTGCAAGGCCATGGAATCCAAGGGCATCGAGGATCTGCGCGCGGCCCAGAGCGTGTCGGATATCGTGAAGTATGTCCTGGAGGAGAAATTCGGGGGCTACACCATCCCCTCGGTGGAACAGATCCAGGACATCGTGGAAATGGTGCTCATGAAGCAGGGATACCACGATGTCGCCAAGTCCTATATCCTGTATCGAGAGCGGCACCAGGGCATCCGAGAGGCGAAGAAGGTCGGGGTTAACCTGGAGAGGCTGATCAAGGATTACATCAACGATGTGGACTGGCGCATCCGCGAGAACAGCAATGAGGGTGTCCAGAGCTTTTCCGGCCTCAACGCCCGGATCGCCGGCCAGGTCCTCGCGAACTACGCGCTGAACCACATCTATACCGAGGATGTGAAGAATGCCCATATGGATGGCGATATGCACATCCACGACCTGTCCTATCCCATTGTCGGGTACTGCGCCGGATGGTCTCTGGAGAACCTGCTGCGCAAAGGCTTTGGGCATGTCCCAAACCAGACCCATTCCTATCCAGCGAAACACCTGGAGACGGCGACCCTGCATATGGTCAACTTCATCGGAACCATGCAGGCAGAGTTTGCCGGCGCCCAGGCCTTTTCGAGTGTAGACACGCTGCTGGCTCCCTTTGTGCGTTCGGACGGGCTGGACTATAAATCCGTTAAACAGGACGTGCAGAAGCTGATCTTTGGCCTGAACGTTCCTTCGCGCTGGGGATGGCAGACACCCTTTTCCAACCTGACCTTTGACTGGACCGTCCCCGATGACATGAAGGATAAGAAGGTCGTCATTGGCGGCGAGGAGCGGGATTCCACCTACGGCGAATATCAGGCCGAGATGGACATGATCAACCACGCCTTCCTGGAGTTGATGCGGGCCGGCGACCAGAAGGGCCGGGTCTTCACCTTTCCGATCCCCACCTATAACCTGACCCGGGATTTCGACTGGGATTCCCCCAACGCCGATCTCCTGTTCGAGGTGACGGCCAAATACGGGATTCCCTATTTCCAGAACTACATCGGGACCAACATGGATCCGGGCGACATCCGGGCTATGTGCTGCCGCCTGAACCTCGATCAGAGAGAGCTCATGCAGCGGCCGGGCAGCATCTGGGGTCCCGGCGATTCCACCGGATCCATCGGAGTGGTGACACTCAACCTCAACCGCATCGGCTACACGGCCCAGACCCGGGACGAATTCTTCAACTCGCTGAAGCACATCATGACATTGGCCAAGGAATCCCTCGAGACCAAGCGTGAGGTCGTGAACAACATGCTGGAGAGGGGTCTCATGCCCTACACCTCCGTATATCTGGGGCACTTCGAAAACCACTTCTCCACCATCGGGCTGGTCGGGATGCACGAATGCTGCCTGAACTTCCTCAACGCGGGCCTCAACACGCCGGAGGGCAAGGAATTCGCCCTCGACGTCCTCAATTTCATGCGCTCCACCATGAAGGAGTTCCAGGAGGAGACGGGCTACCTCTACAACCTGGAGGCCTCTCCCGCGGAATCCACCTCCTACCGGCTCGCCCGGATGGATAAGGAGCGATTTCCCTGCATCCTCACGGCCGGCACGGACCAGTTCCCCTACCTCACCAACTCGTCCCAGCTCAACGTGGATGCCACTCGGGACATCTTCGAGGCGCTCCAGCATCAGGGGGACCTGCAGCCCCTGTATACCGGCGGGACCATCTTCCACTCGTTCCTGCCGGAATCCATCGACGGCACAGCCTGCAAGAAACTGGTGCAGAAGGTCTCCGAGACCCGCCTGCCCTATTTCAGCATCACTCCCACCTTCAGTATCTGCCGCAGCCATGGGTACCTGCAGGGCGAGGTGGCGGAATGCCCGGACTGCCATGACAAGACCGAGGTGTACTCCCGGATCGTGGGTTATCTCCGACCTGTATCCACCTGGAACGATGGGAAAAAACAGGAATTTGTGGAGCGGACACCCTATTCGGCCACTACCAACGGAGAAGACCATGAAGTACCTGCTGTTCACGTATCCGAACTGCCAAAAGTGTGATGGCCTGAAGTCCCAACTCCAGACCACCGAACTGGGCGGCGACGAGTACAATCTCACGCGCAGGGAGGGGAAGCTCAAGATCCGGGACTATCTGAGAGTGATCAAGCGGGATGACAAGGGCGGCATCATTCTTCCCACACTGGTCATCGAAGAGGAGAACGAAGTCCTCGCTGTCGTCAACGATTCGGATGGATTGACGGATTGGTTGAGATCAAGGGGTTAGAGAAGCTCGCCCCCCGGGATTTTCCCGGACACCTCTCGGCAACGGTCTTCACCGGAGGGTGTAACCTTCGTTGCCCCTACTGCCACAATGCCGATCTGGTCCTGAAACCGGCCTCTCTCAGCACCATACCCCGGGAGGAGTTCCTTGAGTTCCTGGACGTGCGCCGAGGTTTCCTCGAGGCCGTCTGTGTCACGGGGGGAGAACCCCTCATGCACGGGGACGTGGGCGATCTTCTCTCCGCCATTAAGGAAATGGGATTTCTGGTTAAACTCGACACAAACGGGTGCTATCCCGGACGGCTGCGGGAAATGATCGCTGGAGCGTTGGTAGATTTCGTGGCCATGGACGTGAAGGCCCCCCTCGAGAAGTATGCCCAGGCTACGGGCGTGCCTGTGGAAACGGACGCCATCAAGGAGAGCATCGCCGTTCTTCGGGAATCCGGATGCCGCCATGTATTCCGGACCACGGTCGTGCCCGGCCTGCTGTCCGGCGAGGATATCAGGGCGATCGCCGCGATGCTCAAGGGGGGCGCGGAAGAATACCGGCTGCAGCCGTTTTCTCCGGGCCGCACACTGGATCCGGGGTATGCAGAGAAACCTTCCTGCAGCAGTGAGGATCTTTCCAGGTTTGCCGCGATCGCAGGGGAGTTTCTCCCCAACGTCACGATCGAAAGGACATGAACAGCATGGAATTAAAAATCAGGCGGATGAATACAGACGCCAAGCTGCCCTGCTACGGCCATCCAGGCGATGCAGGATTGGATCTTTTCAGCGCCGTGGACATGGTCCTCGAACCGGGAAAGGCACAGGCGGTCCCCACAGCCATCCAGGCCGCCATACCGCCCGGTCATGTGGGACTGATCTGGGACAAGAGTGGGATCTCACTCTCAGGGGTTCACCGGCTGGCTGGGGTCGTGGATGCTGGCTATCGAGGGGAGATCAGGATCGTCATGATCAACCTGGGCCAGGAAGAATTCACCGTATGCAAAGGCATGAAGATCGCTCAGATGCTCATTCAGCCTGTCGTTGAGGTGTCGGTCGTGGAGGCTGACAGCCTGGATGATACGGAAAGGGGCAAGGGAGGATTCGGGAGCACCGGCCGTTTCTGAAGTTTTGGGGACGCCCCCTCTGCGGTCCTGGGCAGGTTTTTGAAGGAGTGAGCATGGAATTTCGGCCTGATCCTGAGAAGAATTTCCGCGTGATCCTGGCCCGGCCCCAGAGCCCGGAAAACATAGGGCTGGCAGCTCGGGCCATGAAAAATACCGGATTCACCGATCTGCATATCGTGCAGGGCCACCCCCTGCCCTCCCAGGTCCGCGTCACGGCGGTGCATGCCGAAGACCTGCTCGAGGGAGCCCGGCTCTGCGCGAGCGTGGAAGAGGCCGTTTCAGACCTGGATGTGGTCTTTGCGGCGGTGGCCCGGCACCGGAAAAACTTCCCCTCACTGGACCTGGAACAGGCCCTGGAGCGGCTGGAGGAGCTCCCGCCGGGGAGCCGGATCGGCCTCATGTTCGGGAACGAACGGACCGGGCTGGAGTCCGCCGAACTGCGCCACTCCAGCTTTCGCTTCACCCTCCCCCAGTCCTCGCCCCAACCCTCCTACAACCTGGCCTCGGCCGTACTCCTGACACTGTTCCATGTGTCACGTGCTGCTGGAGGCAGGGGCGTCGTCGTGTCTGCGGATCGGCCCCTCCCGCGCAGCGAGCAGGAGGCCGGCATCCGCCTGATCCTGCAGAAGTTGGAGGAAAAACGATTTGTCCATGCCGGGAACCGGAGACACATGGAGGAGCGGATCCACGACCTTTTCGGCCGGTTTGCCATGACTCCGGCGGACCGAGACCTACTGCTGGCGATCTTCGGGAAGAAGTGAGATCGGTGCAGCGACGAGGAACTGGCTCATGAGGTGTAGTTTTCTACATCGATTGGGCCACGACGATGTCGATGTGCTGAGATTGGCTCGTTCATAGCCTCGGCAGATCAGTGGGTGAGTTGGGGGATCCATAGATAGTAGAATCCGCTCTTGAGCGTCTGCATCATCTGCCGGATCTCCGAACTGTCCAGGGTCATGAAGTTATCCAGCCGGGTGGCGTAGATATTGGTCTTGGTCTTGGGATAGTAAGAGTACGAGACAACCTTGGCATCGGATATCCCAGCCAGCTCCAGGACTTTGTCCCGGGCTTCGTTGAAATAGCCTATGGAGTCGATCAGCCCCTCCTTCAGAGCCTGGGGAGCGGTGTAGATGCGGCCGTCGGCCAGAGTACGGAGCCTGTCCGGAGAGATCCGGCTCTCCCGCCCGGCTGCCACAGCCTCGAGGAAGTTCTCGTGGAAGCCGTCCACGATGTCCTGGAAGACGGCCTTCTCCTCGGTGTTCATCTCTCGGAAGGGGCTGCCGGAATCCTTCATCTGCCCGGATTTGATCACGGTCATCTCGACCCCGACCTTCGAAAAGAGCTCCTCGATGTTGGGAAAGATGGAGATGACGCCGATGCTGCCGGTTATGGTGGAGGGGTGGGCGGCGATGTGGTCGCAGGCCGATGCCACATAGTAGCCTCCAGAGGTGGACAGCCCCATCATGAGGGCCACAACCGGGATATTCGTCCTGGCCCGGAACTCCCTGATCTCATTGTAGAGGATATCGCTGGCGGTCACCTCTCCACCCGGTGTGTCAAGCCGCAGGATGATCCCCTTGACCCGGCTGTCCTCGGCCGCCTGTTCCAGCCGGTAGTAGACCTGAGAGAGGATGTTCCCGTCTTTCCTGGGGAAAAAGCCAGTGTCCTGCATGACACCGATGATGCCGCTGATGTCCAGGAGCAGGATCTTGTCCTTGGTCCTGCTGTCGGAGAGCGTGACCTCCTCGATCTTGTTCTTGCCCAGCATGTCGAGATGCACACTACACGCTGCCCCACACAGCAATAAGATGAGGTACGGTACTAACAATCGTTTCATGGCGGCCCTCCTTTGTCGTATCCTTCTATCTTAATCTTAGTTTCTTTATCAGCTAGTTGGTTTAGATGCGTGATTGACATCTCTTGTTCCGATTATAGCACACACTCCTGCGTCTCGTGAGCGCAGGGGATCCGAAGATCGCCCCTGGTTGACATCCATCTGGACCGGTGATATATATCGGAGCGAGAGGATCATCTATGATTCGACGGATCAGAGAGTTTGTGATCGGCCACTTTGAGGGGGCAATCCTCGGATTGGTTGCCCTTGGCATCCTCCTCATGGCGCTCCTGGTCCAGAACAAGTTCTCGTTCCTCAACTATTTCTTCCTGCCCGTCATACTCTCAGGGTATTTTCTGGGCAAGAACCGCGCCGTCCTCACGGCCGCCTTTTCCGTGCTGCTCGTCGTCCTGTATCTGATCTATGTGGAGCTGATCACCGGCCCCAAAAACTTTTTCATGTTTCACGAGACCATCAACCTGGTGACCTGGGGAAGCCTACTGATCCTCACGGGGGCGCTGATCGGCTCCTTCTCGGAACAGCGTGAGGCCAAGCTCGATACGCTCCGCGAGGCCTATGTCGGGACCCTCGAGATCATGCTCAAGTACTTGGAGAGCGTCGATGAGGCCACACCTCCGGCGCAGCGTGTGGCGCGGATCGCGGGCCGGATCGCTGCCGCGGCCGGGCTGGAGACCAACGAGATCGAGAACATCAAATCGGCCTCCCTTCTCTCTATGGCGGGGGACCTGAGCTCCAGCCTCCCCCTCTTTGTCGAGATGACGGATTTTCTGAGCTCTGATGAGGTTGCCCTGGCTCGCTCGCTCGATGACCGCAAGAAGGTAATGCTGAGGTCCACGTCCTCGCTTCTTAAAGAGATACAGCCTCTCCTGCAGGCTTTTTATCTGCATTATGTGCAGAGGAGCGATACCCTGGACAAGGATCTGGCCGAAGTCCCCTTGGGAAGCAGCATCCTGGTACTGGCCCAGGTCTATGACAAGATCGCAACCCGTTCGGCTCCCTTCCAGGGAAGAGATGAGTTCGGGTCCATGCTGGAGGTCCAGCAGCTGTCTGGCAGGACCTTCCATCCCGAGGCCATAGAGGCCCTCATGCTTGTGGTCACTTCGACCTGAGCACGATGAGTACCCACCTGGGCATATCCTCAGGTGGTCAACTCCAGAATAACAAGGAGAACAATATGCAGAGATGGCATGATGGTTTTTATATGGTCTTGGTTGTGTTTCTTATCCTGACTCTCGGAAGCGCTCTCCACGCCCAGTCATCGGGAATCGAGAGCGGCCAACGATACGAACGGTTGATCATCCGCAATGTCATGCTGATCGATGGCAACGGCACTCCGGCTCAGGGCCCGATGGATATTGTCGTCCAGGGCAACTCCATCCAGTCCCTCCGCGGCGCCCGCCTGGGAGAGGATCCCTATTCTGGCGAGGCCCATGTGATCGATGGCACCGGGATGTACGCGCTTCCCGGCCTGATCAATCTGCACGCGCACATCCACGACACACGCGGCCGCAGTCCCATCCCCTTTGAGTATCTCTACAAGCTCTGGTTGTCGTGCGGGATCACCACGGTGCGGGATGTAGGCTCCAATACCCAAAAAACGTTCCAGGAGCGCGACAGGAGCCGGGCTGGTGAGATCGTTGCGCCCCGGATTTATCTTTACATGCGGGCGGGCGGGCGAACCCCGGAAGAGGCGCGTCAGGCTGTCCAGAGGATAAAAAAGGCGGGCGGAGACGGCGTGAAGATCTTCGGCATGGACCAGGACATCATGGAAGCCGCCGTGCAGGAGGCCCGCACATTGGGCCTGCGGGTGGCTCACCATGTGGGTGTCGAGGAGACCGATGCCCGTCATGATGCGGCCTTTGGTGTCACCAGCATCGAGCACTGGTATGGTGTGCCTGATGCGGCCCTGCGGGGCTCTCAGAATTTTCCACACTGGTACAACTACAACGACGAGAGCCACCGCTTCCGCTACGCCGGCCGCCTCTGGCGGGAGGCCGATCCCGAGAGGCTGAAGAAGGTCCTCTCCGACATGGTGGCTAACCAGGTGTCCTGGTGTCCGACCTTCGTGATCTACGAGGCCAACCGGGACGTGCAGAGGGCGGAGAACCAGCCTTGGTTCAAGGATTATCTGCATCCGGTGCTGGAAGAGTATTTTGTGCCTCATCCCGCCAACCATGGATCCTATCACTGGGATTGGACCACGACGGATGAGGTCTTCTGGCGGGAGAACTATCAGATCTGGATGAGGGCGGTGCGCGCCTTCTCAGACATGGGGGGTATTGTGGGCTGCGGAGAAGACGCCGGGTACATCTATATGCTCTATGGATTCAGCCTGATCCGGGAACTGGAGCTCCATCATGAGGCGGGATTCCATCCCATCGATGTGGTCATGCATGCCACCGGCAACAATGCGCGTATCCTGGGCCTGGAGAACGAGCTGGGCCGGATACGGCAGGGCTGGCTGGCAGACCTGATCCTGGTGGAGGGCAATCCTCTAAAGAATCTCAAGGTCCTGTATCCCACCGGCACGCTCGATCGCGTCGACGGAGAGGTGGTTCGGACCGGAGGGGTGCGCTGGACCATCAAGGATGGATTCGTCTACGATGCCCGGGCCCTGCTTCAGGACGTGAAGGAGATGGTCTCCGCGGCCCGTGCTGCATCCAAATAATAATTCCTTAACCGATTTTGGCAGGGGAGTCGAAGCGACTATCGCAGACGCAGCCCTGAGGGGAGTATCTCCCAGATGGAATCGGTGAGAAAGTTTGTCCTAGGTCAGGGAGTGAAACCGCGGGGCGAGATGATCTTCAGGGCTCTCGGCAGGATCTTGAGCTCGACGACATCCCTCCTCCCCAGGAGTTCTCCGTTGTACTGCACCGGGAGGCTCTTCCCCTTGATGATGGCCCTCATTGCCTTGAAGTGCCTCTGGGTCTTTTGAAACTTCCCGAAATAGATGCTGGGGAAGGACAGGAGAAATTTGCTGCCGCTCACCTCGAAGAAGGTGAGGTCGATGTAGCCGTCGTCGATCTTGGCCTCGGGAGCCATCTTCCATCCGTATCCGAAGTGGATGCTTTTCCCGATGATGATGTCAAATACCTTCAGATTCAGGAGCTTGTGCTCGAAATGGACGCCGTCGTCGTCGAATCCGTCGAAAAGCTCGATCTCCTGTTCCTGCCTCGCAAGCCGGGACATGATCCGGCCTGCCAGGAGGTGACCGAACAAGCCCGGCATCCAGTGGCGTTCCGCCTCCCAGGTAACCCGGGCGGTGGCTCCCAGAGATCCGAAGGTGCCCACCCGTCCCCCGAAATCGATGAGATCGATCTCCCGTGTGAACCCTTCCTGGATGATCCGCAGCGCCCGCGGCAGGTGGAGAGGGATTCCCAGGGAGACGCGGAAGGCGTTCCCGCTTCCCAGCGGAATGATTCCCAGCGAAAGTTCCTGGCCGCGCCCGGAGAGGACAATGCCCTGCAGCACGTCGGCGATGGTCCCGTCCCCGCCGGCCGCCACGATGATGTCGTGATCGGCACACAGCTCTGCGGTTTTCTGTACAGTGAAATCTTTGTCCTTATGCGTGTCGACGAATTTGCCCGGCAGGTTCTTCTGGAGGTAGTTGCGGATGAGGATGTTCCGTTCCCACTTCCGGTTGGCGGCCTTGGGATTGATGATACAGACGATCCGGGGTCCGGAGTCTGCATCGCCTTGTGTCATGGTTTTCTAAGCACCTATTCCCAGTGGGACTCTATTATACTCAAATTATCCTAGGAAACTCAACGCCTATGCGTGCTCCCGGACAGAGTCTTGCGCAGCCCCCGCTCAAGCGAGTATTCCGGCCTGTATCCCAGCCGCGACCGGGCCTTTTCGCAGGAAAACAGCCAGGGGATCTCCGTCATGCTCCTCCAGGCCCGCCTCCCGAAATAGGATCGGACCAGCCGCATCCGTTTCAGCCCGTCGGTCAAGCGGGCTGCCAGCACGATGGCGGTTTCCGGCACGGGAACGAACACGGGCCTCTTCAGGACGATATCCCTGAAGGTGAAGAGGACCTGGCGCCAGGAATATGTCTTACCATCGGTCAGGTAGAAGGTCTCGCGCAGGCCCTCGGGGGCCAGTGCCGCCTGCACCGTCCCCCGGTTCAGGTCCTCGACATAGACGAGGGTCGTGGCCGGATCACTGCTCCTCAGGACCGGGACGACCCGCCTCCGGATGAGGCGCATCAGGAGCTCTGTCTCCTTCTGCCCCGGTCCGTACACGTTGGGGGGGCGGATGATCGTGTACGGCAGGTCAGCCCCGGCTTCCTTGACCGCCTCCTCTCCCCTCAGCTTGGTGCGCCCGTATTCCGTACGTGGCGAGGAATCCTGTTCCTCAGTCTTGGTCTTGCCTGGTTCGGAGGGGCCTGCCGCTGCGATGGATGAGACGTAGACGAAGCGCTTGAGCTCGCTGCCGGCCTCGAGGGCCGCCTGCACCAGGTTGCGTGTGAACACGTGGTTGCTCCGTTCGTAGACCTCCCTGGAGGCGGAATGGATCCGGGCTGCCAGGTGGAAGATATAGTCCTGGCCGGCTGCGGCACGGGTGAGGCGGTCGAGTTCGTCCAGGTTCCCCCGGACCAGCCTTACGCCCTGACCCTCCAGACGGTCAGTCCGGCTCTCCGGCCGGCACCAGCAGGTCAGGTCCCAGCCCTCTCCTCTCAGGTGATCGACCAGATGGCTTCCTATGAAGCCTGTCGCGCCTGTGATCAGGGCCCGCGGTGGCATGTCTCGCTCCTGCAGGTCATTCCTCCTTTTCTTTTTCCGGGATCTCCGGAAGCAGCTCGATCTTCTCGTTCCAGGGCGGATCGAAGCGGCCGTTGCCGTCCACATCGATGTACACGGGATTGGTGAGCGCATAGGGCAGGATGGCATGTTCTCTCAGCCCCGAGCGGGAGCCCCTCTGAAGGACAGGGTAGAGGCCCTTAGCGCCGATCACCTCGACCACGATATAGGAGTCCCGGGTCAGCGACACCTTTTCTTTGAGAGTGAAATCCTCCCGACCTGCATTCTTTCCCTCGACCGGGAGGATCACGTCCCGCTCGCCGTTGATGATGAAGCGCACCTCATCGAGCGAGATCCAGGGGGCCCTCCGGACCCGGACGCTGACAGTGACCTTCCCGTCCTTGTCTGTGAGGGTATCTCCCAGGGAGTATTTCCGGTTCACCTTGACGTCGACCAGGGGGCCGTTGCTGGCGAAGGACCGCCCCTCCTTCAGAGCGCCGATCAGGGCCGGCACATCAAGGCCGGTGCCTTTTTTCCCCTGGTAGGCAGCATAGGTGCGTGAGTAGCCGGGTTCGCTGCGGTCGATGCCGTGGGCATCGGACGATCCGATCAGGGGGATCGTGTACCCGCGGTTGAGAAGGTGGAACCAGTCCCGGATGGAGTCCACATTCGCGGAGAGATAGCCGGGCCCGTTGAGGATCTCGAGGACGTCAAAGTCGATCTCGAAGCCTTCCAGCGCAAAGGCCGCCTTTTCCGGATCGAGCCCGAACTTGTTGAAGTATCCGATGTTTCCGCTGCGCGGATGGTTAACTTGGATCAGGATTTCGTCGTCCTTGCTCCGGCTGCGCCTGAACAGCTCGGCCATGGTGTCGGAGATGGGATCGATGGCTCCGTTCAGGGGCTCTTCGGGGCGGTGCTCAACAGGATACGTGTTGTAATGGACCATGCCCCCGACCGTGATCTCATTGCCGCAGATCACGGCCAGGATATCTGTGTAGCCCAGCGCCTGCAGGTCGGGCCGGTAGTCGTTGACATAGTTGTGGTCCGTGGCAACGGCCACATCCAGGCCCTCCGCCACCAGGGAGCGGATCCTCTCCGGGATGCCCATTGATCCGTCTGAATTCGTGGTGTGGAGATGCGGATCGATCGAGATCCAGCCCTTTGTATCCAGGACCCGGTCGAGCTGGAAGCTGAGGGTTGTGTGTTCGCCTTTGTAGACCCTAAGGAGTTCTTGGTCGACCGAGAATTCCGGGCCCCTGGAGGCGTAGACCATGTAAGTGCCTGCTGCGAGGGCCACATCGGTACCATCGGCTCCCGGGAAACGGGAATTCTTGAAGGTCTCCCATCCCCGTCCGGTCTGGATCGGATTCTCCGGTTCGAAATGGGGCGTGCGCGTGGGCTGCAAGCCGATAAAGGTCACCTTGCCGGGCACATGTCGCCCTCGCCTGTCCTGGATCTGGACATGGACCTTCCCCGTGGGGGGTTCGCTCAGGACCACGGAGTTGTCTTCCCCCGCTCCCACCCTGAACGCCGCCTGTTGAACGGCGGGGAAGAAGCTGACCTGGGCCGTGTAGCTCCCGGCGATGAGGGGGATGGAGAACTCATTCCGGTCATCGGAGACAAAATCCCTGAAAAAGACCGAGCCGGTGGCCGCCTCCCGGATGATGGCCTCGTAGAGGCCGCCCCGGTAGCCGATCAGCTTGAGCCTGGTGGGGAAGGACATGTGCCCGGCTTCCCGGTAGAGCCGTTCGAGCAGCGCCTGCGTATCGGTCTCGGCAAAAACAGAGTAGCGGACCTCGAAACTCTCACCAGGCTGAAGGACGTCCTTCGGTTCTGCAGTGACCGGATTCCGGTTCCACCTGACCAGAGTGTGGTCGGGCCGGGGATACACGGCGAAGTTCAGGTCCGGGTGTACCTTCCGGTTGAAGGGCGAGTAGCTGAAGCGCGTTCCGGCCCCCATGTAGAGTGAGTAGCCGAATTCTTTGAGGGGCTTGCTGCCCGAGTTGGTGAGTGTGGAGGTGATCTCGATCCGGCCCCCGGAGGCGGGGATGAGTCGGTAGACGGTGGTTACCTGAACCTCGATGTCTCCTGCCCCTCGGTAGGATCCGACCGCCCGGATACCCTCGGGATTCCTGCCCCTGGCTGCCAACGGCGTGACCTCGGAGTATACCACCGGCCGGGCCTTAGCCCTAACGGTGAGGTAGGGCGATCCCATGCAGATGTCGCTCTGGATCCCCTCGCCCGTCGGGGCCAGGCTGAGCAGGCATCCCTTTCCGTCTCCGATGGGGTAGTTCAGCACCGAGAACATGGCCCGGGATTCACCGCCGAAGATCGCCATGTGCCGGCCGAAGGTGACCAGCAGGTCACCCTTCTCCCATGTAGTACTGAACGCATCGGGAAGATCGTCGGCCTTTTCCAGGGTTTTCCATTGGGGCGTCCCCGATAGTGATGCCGTCACCAGGATCACAGCACATCCCAGAATCAATAAACCTCGACTGGTCTTCATGTCGCCCTCCCTGCAGGATATTTTGGACAAGTTCAGAAAGTATAAACTTATCCGAATCCGGTGGGATATTCAACGGATTTGTCCTTTTTTTGGGGGGAGCCCCTCAACTTGCTTTTTCGGAACAGATTTAGCACAATCACTATGCTTCTTTGTTAGGAACAGGAAAAGGATGCCAGAAAACGAGACCGTGCACGAGATCGGGGGAAAGCGCTTCCTGTTCGCGGTGGAGACCTCGAGCAGGGGGGCGGACTACCTGAAGTATGAGCGCCTGCGCATGGACATTTGGCAGGACCCGGACGACCACCTCGCCGGTTCCCGGAACCTGGTCAGCGAGAACTACCTCTATGACGGGGGAAGCCTGTTCATCGCCGTGTACGAGGAATGCCGGAGCGGCCGGTTCGATCGGGATGAGGAACGCCTGGCCGCTTTTGCCTATGGCTACGTCGGGGTGGAAGACAAAGCCGTTGCTTTCAGGAAGCCTGAGAACCTGGTTTTCTACTCTCAGTATGCGGCCGTACGGCCCGACCTCCAGAACCGGGGCCTGGGTGTGCTCCTAAAGGAGTTCCAGAGGGAGCAGGTGAGGGAGCGCCTGGGAGTGCGGCTCATCGCCTGCACGTTCGATCCCCTGGCTGGGATCAATGCCTACCGCAACATCCACATCTTCGGGATGGAGGTCCGGGCCTACAAGGACGCCTACTATGCAGGCTTCTCCGGCATCCTGAACCGGGAGGACGTCCCGAGCGACCGGTTTGTCGCAGTCTGGGACCTGGACCAGCCGAACGGCATAAGCAGGCCGGCGTACGACCTCCCGGGCCTCCTGCGATCCGGGGCGGACTATCTGCTCACGGAACCAATACGCGGGCAGGGGAAAAGCGAGAAACTCGACCTGAGGCGGGCAGGCGGCCTCAGGCCCGGTCCGCTGCCGGATCCCGCACTTGTCGAGATCCCCTTCGATTTTTATTCTATGCTCCAGGAAACCGACGTGGTGGACGAAAGGATTCGACAGATCCCTATTGTCTGGAGGGAGTTGACACGCCGAGCCTTCCACAACCTGTTGAATGCCGGCTACCGGGTTCTCGATTTTCTGTGTCTGGAGAGCGAAGGGGAAAAACGGGATTTTTACGTGCTTAGCACTACCATCTCTGAATAAGAGCGAGGGGGATTTCATGAAGAAGAAAGGCAGCAACGGAAGAGTTCACCTTATCATCCTTGCGGGGGGGGCCCTTCTGGCCCTGGCTCCCGGGCTTCTGACCCAGGAAGCAGACTCGGCCAGGATCCTGCAGGAGATGACCTGGACTGATGTCCGCGATTATCTCAAGACAGAAGACATGGTCATCATACCTCTGGGATCCACGGAACAGCATGGGCCGCACCTTCCCCTGGGAACGGATTATTTTCAGGCGTTCGGGATGGCCAAGGCCATCTCGGAACAGACAGGAGTGATCGTGGCACCGGTCCTCTGGGTCGGATACAGTGTCTACCATTCAGGATTTGCGGGGAGCCTGAGCCTCAAACCGGAAACCATGGAACAGGTCCTGTTCGAGACCACGGAGATGCTGATCCGCTACGGTTTCCGCCGCTTCATGTTCTTCAATTACCATGGAGGGAATCGTGTGGCGGAGCAGAAGGTGATCCACCGGATCAACCACAATACGGAAGCCACGGCCATCTCCCTCGGGATCGGGGGCGCGATGCAGACAAACCTGGGGCCCGAGCCCGCCCCGTTCGACCAGCATGCGGGGATCGGGGAGACCTCGAACATGCTCTACCTGAGGCCCGACCTGGTCCGGATGGAAAGGGCGGAGAAGCCCAAGCTCTCCTTCTCGCCCGAGATGCTGCGGATCATGGAGCTCGCCGAAAGATACAGCGCGCTCAATGTTGTTCTGGGAACCATGATGGCCGTGCCCGAGGAGACCGGGAAGAAGGGGGCCAGCCACGAGCTGTCCAGCAACGGCATCTGGACCATGGGCGATCCAAGGGATTCCAACCGGGAACTGGGAGAAAAGAAGATCAAAATCATGATAAAGAACGCAGTGGATTTCATCCAAGCCTGGAAAAAGGTGGATTAGGCCGCTGCTAATTTAGAATGATTATTGATAAAGGCGGCTGCTGCGTGTACAATAGAAATTGTGTACTTATTTCATGAAAAGCGGACCGGAAATCGAAAAAAGGCTCAGTACAAGCGGATTGAGGTTGACCCCTCAGCGTAGGACCATCATCCGTTTACTGGCCGGCAACACCGATCACCCCAGCGCCGAGGACATCTTCCTCAAAGCCCGGGGACAGTTTCCCATGCTGTCTTTTGCCACCGTGTACAACACGCTGAAGGTCCTGGAAACCATGGGCGAGGTACAGGCTCTGCGTGTGGGAGGCGAGGACAGGACGCTGTATGACCCCCGGACCGACCTGCATGGGCATTTTTATTGCCAAAAGTGCAGAAATGTTGTAGATATTGAGACCGGGGAATACCCGGCGCACCAGCTGGCCGGCCATCATGTCGAGGGCTGCCAGGTTCACTATCATGGTGTGTGTGTTGACTGCCTCCGTTCCTTGAACGGTTGAAATAATAATATACTACTCATAGAACGAAAAAGAAGGAGAGTTTAATGTCTGAGATCACCAAGCAGATCGAAAATGCCATCATCGGAGCCATCCGGTTGGAAGTCAACGGCCGCAAGTTTTTCAACCATGCCGCCGAGGTAACCGAACACGAAAAAGGGAAAAACATGTTCTTGTTCCTGGCTGAGGAAGAGGGCAAGCATCTCGAGACCTTCAGCAAACTGTTCAGCGAGATCCTGGATGGCGAAGACTGGAAGAAATATATAAAAAGCAGTGATATCGATGGCGAAGCGCCGCTGGTGGAGAAGCTGAAAGACCGCCTGAAGAGCGGACAGGGAAAAGGGGAGACCGAGGCCCTCAGCATCGGGATGCAGCTGGAGATGGATGCGATCCAGTTTTTCCAGAAAGCGGCGGCGGACACGGATGATCCCGTGGCCCGCAAGATATTCTGGGACATCGCCGAAGAAGAGAAGTTTCACTATGACCTCCTGCAGGCACAGCACGACTCCGTGACCAAATCGGGGTTCTGGCTGGACGGAGCCGAGTTCCAGATGGACGGGAAGTGGTAGGCTGAAGCTTTTATTGTAAAGAAATTTTACATCATTCCCCTTTTATGCTATTCTATCCTTGAATCAATCCTGGAATTTCGTGTAGGGTTCTTTGATTTGGGATGGTACGAATCTTGCTCCTGCGAATCCCCCGAACATTCCCCGGTTGAATGGACAGAGAATGCACAGCAAGTACTTACTTTTACTGCTCTTCCTCGTGATCATCGTAGGGGGAGCATCTCCCCAGCTCTCCGAAGAGGTCGAGGGGCCGGTTGTCATCTTCGACCAGACGTCCCAGAATACCTTTCGTCTCAAGGCTTTCGGCGATTCCTTCGAGGTCCAGCTGGATCCCCTCCATCCCGATGCCACGGTTTTTGTCTCGGAGCAGCTCTATGACGGCCTGGTCGCCCTCGATTCCGAGCTGAATCCCGGGCCCGCGCTGGCAGAGTACTGGTCTAAGGACCCTGAGGGCCTCTCTCACCGCTTCATACTGCGCAAAAAGGTCCGGTTTCATCACGGTGAGGAGCTCACGGCGGCGGATGTCAAATTTTCCCTGGAACGGATCCTGGATCCAAGAAACGCGTCCCCCTATGCCGACTACTTCTTGGGGCGCGTGGTCGGGGCCCGGGAATTCAATTCCGGAAAGGCTCGAGAAGTCACGGGCTTTCGGGTCGTGAACAGCCACGAGTTTCAGATCCAGTGGACGAAACCCTATGCCATGGCGCTTTCCCTGCTGAGTATGCCGTTCTGCATGATCCTGCCGCGGGACCGCTTGCAGGAGCAGGGACGGTCTTTTTTTCAGAAACCGACCGGTACGGGCCCCTTCATGTTCGAGGAGTGGGTCCGGGACGGTCGCCTGGAGATCGTGGGCGTCAAACTGGCCCGGAATCCCGGCTATTTCGGAGGAATCCCCCATATCGAGTATGTGGAATTCTGCCCGTTTTATCGTTTGGATGATTTCATAGAAGGCAAGATACACGCCATCCCCGTTGAATCCGCGAGGCTGCTTTCGGGTGACTACCAGGTATTCCGGGATGGGTCCATTAATCCGTTTTTCCTGGCGATGAGCTGCCATATCCCACCGCTGAACGATCCTCAGGTTCGGCGAGCCATCGCGCTCGGCATCGATAAGCCTGAGATCGTGCGCGTCACGCACGACGTGAGGTATCACAGACAACTCCTGCACGGCTTCATCCCGTCGAAGCTGCCCGGCTTCTTCCTGACCGACGAGCTGAACACCTACAACGTTCAGCAGGCCCAGGCGCTGCTGGAAGGTGCAGGCCTGACGCCGGAAAAATTCCCCGAGCTCACGATGCTCCTGGAGGAGCCGCGGGACGAATTCAAACACCAGATCTTTCTTGAGCTGCGCCGCCAGATGAGGGCCCTGGGGATCGATCTGAGAGAAGAATATTACCGCAGGGCCGAACAGGTGCGGAATTTCGGGCGTCCCTATCTGATGCTGAGCTCCCTGCAGTTGGATTTCCCCGGACCCGAGGCGATCATCAGACCCCTGTTCTCCTCGAATTCTCCGGAAAACCTGTGCCGCTACAGCAGTGACGATCTCGACAGCCTGCTTAAGACAGCAGACCTGGAAAAGAGCTGGAATATCCGCAGGGAGCTTTTCGTGCAGATCCAGAATCTGCTCAACACAGATATGCCGGCCGTTCCCCTGTTTACCCAGCAGAACCAGGTGGCCGTGCAGCCCTTTGTTCGGGGGATCAAGAATCCGCCTCTGGGCTTTTACTATATCGAGATGAAGAACATCAGACTGGAGCGCTAAGACAAGAATATGGCCGTATACATCTCTTTGCGCACACGGCTGGCTCTCTGGGTGATCTTCCTGCTCCTGGTCCAGATGGTCCTGATCCTGTTCGTGATCCAGCGGCAGGAGGTCGTCTCCATCGAACAGGAGCAGAGGGAGAAGGGCCAGGTCCTGGCCAACAGCATCATTCAGGAGAACATCCCGCTCCTGGTGAGGTTCGATTATGACGCATTGAAGGAAAACCTCGATGCGCGCATCGATGACATGCTGGTGTACATCATCATCTACAACCGCTACAATATTCCTGCGGCGGGCAACGATTTCATCCTCGGTTTCGACGACATCTATCAGTTTACTAACCTGGGAACAGATCTTGAAAACAGGGAGCCTATTGTCCAGAGGCGCCTCCTGAGGGACGCCGAAAACAACCCGCTGGTCGATGTGCTCGAGCTCGAGGTGCCCATCTTCCTGCGGGATGTCAGCGACCGTTGGGGTTCTGTGAAGCTGGGGCTCTCCCTGGAGGAAATGCATGCTGAGGTCCGGCGCACGAGCATGCTGCTGCTGGGGATCGGCGTGCTGGGCCTCCTGATCGGGATCATCGGCGCCTACTGGCTCGCGCGCAGGATCACCACGCCCCTCCAGAAGCTCGTGGAGGGGACCAAGCAGGTCAGCCGGGGAGATTTTTCTCTCCAGATCGACACGGGTTCGCAGGACGAGGTCGGGAACCTGGCGCGGAGCTTCAACGAGATGAGCCGCCAGCTCCAGCTCCTCCAGAAACGGATGGAGGAAGCGAATAAACGGCTGGTCCAGGTCGAAAAACTGGCATCCATCGGACACATCTCCGCGGGCATCGCCCACGAGATCCGCAATCCCTTGACCGCGGTGAAGCTGAACATCCAGAAGATCTGCGAAAAAGAGGACCTGGACGAGGGCGATCTGGTCAACCTGGAGATCACCCAGGAAGGGATCGCGCAGATCGAGAAGTTCATCAAGGAGCTCCTGAATTATGCCCGCGTCTCCGAGCTCAACCTGGACTGGTTCGCCATGGACCAGATCGTCGACGGATCACTCAAGATGATCAGCGATTCGCTCGAGCTCAAGCATGTGACCGTGGACAAACACTATACCCCGGACTTACCGCAGGTGCGCGTGGATGCGGACAAGGTCCGTCAGGTCATCCTGAACATCCTGCGAAATTCCTGCGAGGCGGTGGAGGAGGGCGGGAAGATCAGGATCCGTGTAGAGAGGGCCGACACTCCTTCCGGGCCTCGGCTGCGGACAGAGATCTCGGATACCGGAAGGGGCATCCCCTCCAAGGACTGGGAGAACGTGTTCGAGCCGTTCTACACCACCAAGGCCAGCGGGATCGGCCTGGGCCTGGCCATCGCCCGCAAGATACTCGAACAGCATGGCGGCGACATCCGCGTGAGAGCCCTGGAAGACTGGGGGAGCTGTTTCGAGATCCTCCTCCCATGTGAGAGTGAAACATGAAAAGCATCCTGATCGTCGACGACGATCCCCTGATCCTGAAGACCCTGTCTTCTCATTTCACGAAGAGCGGCTATGATGTCTTGTCCGCCGCCGACGGCAGGGAGGGGCTCCAGAAATATTCCGATGCCATGCCCGACCTCGTGATCCTGGACATCCGCCTTCCCGATGTGGACGGCCTGGAGGCGCTCAAGCGGATCCGGGAAATGGATCCCAAGGCATTGGTTGTCATCATCACCGCTTTTGACGACATGAAGACCACGGTGGAGGCCATCAAATCCGGTGCCTTCGAGTACCTGGTCAAGCCGCTGGACTACCTGGAGCTGGATCTCACCATCAACAAGGCCTTCCAGGTCAGCAAGCTGGAAGGGAAGCTGCACTACATGATCGAGGAGAAGCAGAAGGAATACACCATCGACAACATCATCGGCCGCTCCCCGCCGATGCGCGATGTCTTCAAGCTGATCGGGTCCGTGGTCAACAACCGCGCCAACATCCTGATCCAGGGAGAGAGCGGGACGGGCAAAGAACTCTGCGCCAAAGCTATCCATTACAACAGCACCAACCGGGATGAGCCCTTCATCGTCATCAACTGCTCGGCCATCCAGGACACCCTGCTTGAAAGTGAACTGTTCGGCCATGTCAAGGGTGCCTTTACCGACGCGGTCCACGAGACGAAGGGAAAATTCGAGATCGCAGGCAACGGCACACTTTTCCTCGATGAGATCGGAGACGTCTCCCCCAACCTTCAGTCCAAGCTTCTGCGGGTGATCGAGAGCCGGGATTTCATGAAGGTGGGAGGGGAGAAGGTCCTCACCACCGAGGCACGCATCATCGCGGCCACCAACAAGGATCTGAAGATCCTGATCGAGGAAGGAACGTTCCGGGAAGACCTGTACTGGAGGCTGAAGGTGGTGGAGATCAAGCTGCCTCCGCTGCGTGATCGCAAGGAGGATGTCCCCGAATTGGTGGGCTACCTGCTGGAAAAGATAGACCGGGAGCTGCGCAAGAATGTGCACAAGGTTCCAGATCATGTCATGAAAAAGCTGATCGCCTGGCCCTGGAACGGGAATGTCCGGGAACTGGAGAACGCCCTGACCCATGCCGTCATCCTGGCCAAGGGGGACATCATCCAGGAGGAGAACCTGCCGCTCGAAGCCGGGGACAAGCATTCCTATCCCCAGAAGCTGGTTGCACTGAAGGAAGTGGAGAAGAGCTACATCCAGCATGTCCTCCAGACCGCCAAGGGATCAAAGACCCAGGCCAGCCAGATCCTGGGGATCAGCCGCCCCACCCTGGACAAAAAGATCCGGGATTATCAGCTGGACGTCCAGAACCTGATGTAAACACCTTTTACTCGATGTAAAAGTTTTTTCCTAGTATTTATATCAGATTTTTAGAGTATTCCCCCTTTTCCCCTGGAAAATGCTGTGTCTTAACTTGGCATGAAACCTGCATATGGATGTGTGAAAGTCAATTTGGAAGAGTGATAAAAATGTCTATAAAAAAAGTACTCATAATCGAAGACGAACCGACCATACGCAAGACCTTTACCGTGCTCCTGGAAGACCGGTATCGAGTCATTGCGGTAGAGTCTCCCCGCGAAGCCCTGCAGCGCTTCCGCAAGGCCAAGGTCGACCTGATCATAACAGACCTACGACTGCCTGAAATGAGCGGACTGGAACTGATCGAGCGGTTCCGTGCCTCGGGCTATGAGGGCGACGTCATCCTGATCTCCGGCTACCCGGAGGACGTGGATACCGATATCCTCCTCGATCTGTCCATCGGCTATTTCTTTTCCAAACCCCTGGATCTCAACGAGCTGAACAATGCCATCGAGTATGTGCTGGACACCCAGCTGTGGCATGAGAAACGTATAGCCAGTATCTAGTGCTCCCGTCGGCCTTTCCGCCGACACGGGAGGAAAGGACGGGCCTCACAATGAATCCGGAGCGATTTCCGACTTCGGGGGATGCCGGACACCAGAATCCCTTCCCGGATTTCTTTATCTCCCTGCGCAAGGAGTGCCTGATCGATCTCTTGTTCGAGCGCCTGGAAAAGAGGCTGCTGGTTCGGATCCTGTCCATGAATCACGGGGACCGGTACAGGACAGCCGAATATCTGGAAATGGAGTATGCCGCCCTCTGCCAGGAGCTGGAGGAACACCACCTGATCGTCCACAAAGATCACCTGGACACCTGACCGCGGACTCGGTATCCCCTTCTTCTCGACCGGTTCCTCATCCGGTTGTCTCCATAGGCCTGCCTCATTCAAACCTGGATGGTGTGTCCCTCTTCTGCTATTATAGGCCGAAAGAGGGATCCATGAGAGAACTGTGGTCTAAGAGAACGGCGGGCCGGCTGTGCGGCATCCTGGTCCTGCTGATGGTGTGCGTGGGCTCCTCCAGCATCCCCTTCCTCAATGCCTCGAAACAGGCAGGCCCCGAACCATCGGGTGAGGAAACCTGGATGGGGATCTACATCAACGACGTTAAGGTCGGACACAGCCGCTTCTCGGAAAGCCGGACGAAGAGGGAGGGGGAGGACGTCACGCTCCTCAGCAGCGAGTCCGTGATCACGGTGTCCAGGCTGGGCGGAAATCCCATCGAGCTGCTCACCCGGCAGGAGACGTGGCTGGGTGAGGATGGAGCGCCTCTGGAGACTAGTGTAGTGACCAAGATGTCCCAGACCGAGACTGTGATAAGGGCGGAGATCCGGCCGGACACGGTTGTGTTCTATCTGGGAGACAGGGTCGCCAAGGAGATCCCTTACACCGAAAGGTTCCATGTCGACGTCCCGGTGGAGGAGATCATCACGGCCGAGGGGCTGCACTCCGGCGCGTCCTTTGAGTTCAAAATCCTGGATCCCGTTGCCTATGCTCTCTCCGAGTGCCGCTTCCTTGTCCGGGGAGAGGAAGACGTCCTGATCCTGGGCGAGAAAAAGCGTCTCTGGCACGTCACGACCGAGTTGGATTCCCTTATCCCCATGGTGGTCGAGGAATGGATGGATGGGGAGGGGAAGGTCTACAAGTCGTTGACAGAGGTCGGATTCATGACAACTGTGGCCCTGTTGATGCCTGAAGACCGGGCCCTGGAACCCGGGGCTGAGAACTTCGACATCGCGTTCTCGTCCCTCATCGTTTCCAACGTGAGGCTGGAACGCCCGCAGAGTGTCCAGCGCATGCGCCTCAAGCTGTCGGGCCTCGGTGTGGACAGGCTTCAAGGACTGCCGTGGGATGGGGCCCAGCGGCTCCTCGAGACCGGAGCGGATTTTATCATAGTCGAGGCCCGGAGCCGGATTTTCCGCGAGGAGGAGTCCCTGACCCGGCCGATCCAGGAAAAAGCGGAATGGCGGGGCTCCCTGGCTTCGACCGTGTTCTGTCAGGTCGAGGATGCCGGCATCCAGGCCTTGGCCCGGGATATCGTAGGCGAAGAGCGCAACGCCTGGCGGGCGGCCAAGAAGATCGCCGAGTGGGTCGACCGGGAGATGGAGGCGAACTACGATGTGGGATTCGCCTCCGCACGGGAGATCCTGGAAAACCGCGAGGGGGACTGCAGCGAGCACACCGTATTGTTCGTGGCTCTCTGCCGCGCCTCGGGCATCCCGTCCCGGGCCGTGGTGGGGATCATGTACGGGGGCGGAATCTTCGCCTATCACATGTGGCCCGAGGTTTTTGTGGGCGACTGGGTGGCCCTGGATCCCAAGTGGCTGGCCCGCGATCCCGAGACGGGCGAATATTTCACGGATGCCACCCACATCAAGTTCGGCCGGAGCAACCTGGACGAGAACATGTATCAGGAGATGGTCACGTCCATCTCCGAGATCATAGGCAAGCTGAAACTCGAGGTGCTGGAGTTTTCCGAGGAAGGCGCCGGAAGATGAGGGCTGCTCTGGAGTGTTTCCCCTGCTACTTTACTCAGATCCTGCAGACCGCCCGCCTGCTGTCCCTCACAGAGGAGCAAACCCGGGAGGCGATCGACCGATTCAGCGGCCTGCTTCCGGGGCTCCCGGATACGGCCACGCCGGCAGGGATCGGGCGTGAGCTTTACCTCATCCTGTCCGAGCTTTCCGGGGATCCGGATCCCTACCGAGGGATCAAGGAACACTGCACCCGCCTGGCCCTGGACATGTATCCTCGGATGAAGGAACGGGTTCGGGCCGCCGGGGATCCTCTGAAGGAAGCCCTGCGCATCGCCGTGGCCGGCAACTTTATAGATTTTGGCACCACGGAAAAGGTGGATCTCAAGGCCGGCCTGGAGGAGATCCTCGACCAGGAATTCGTCATCGATCACTATCGGGAACTCCGGGATTCCCTGGACAAGTCGGATGAGATCCTCATGCTGGGGGACAACGCCGGTGAGACCGTCTTCGATCGGGTCTTGATCGAGGAACTGGGAATGCCCGTGCGCTATGTGGTGCGGGAGGCTCCCATGATCAATGATGCGACCCGGGATGATGCGGAGATGGCCGGCATCGACCGGGCTGCAGAGGTGATCTCCTCCGGCTGTGTGGCGCCGGGGACCATACGCCGGTTCTGTTCGCCCGAGTTCTGGCAGACGCTGCAGGAGGCCTCACTCATCCTCAGCAAGGGCCAGGGCAATTTCGAAGGCCTAAGCGACGAGGCCCTCCCCATCTTCTTCCTGCTCAAGGCCAAGTGTATGGCCGTGGCTCGCGAGATCGGCGTGGCACAGGGCAGCATCCTCCTCCTCCGCTCCCCCCATTTCCCCTGATCCGTTCCCTGGGGGACGCCCCCCGAAGAAAAAGTTGCACTGTGGACTCGGGTTGATGTAGTATCGAAGCGAAGATAAGAGAGGAGGGTCACTCATGAAAAATATGGACCGTCGTGAATTCATCAAGACCAGCGCCATGGTCGGAGTATCCGCCGTCGTGGGCGGTTCCCTGGCCTGCAAAAAGGCGGAGGAAACCGTCGTGGCAGCTGCAGTCACCAGCCCGATCGACCTCTCGGTCGTGGGGGGCGCAGACTATTTCAAGAACACGGAGATGGCCGTCGCCCAGCTGGGCGGCATGGAGAAGTTCGTTCCCAAGGGAGCCAAGGTGGCCATCCTGCCCAACGTGCAGAGGTGGCATCCCGGGACCTTCACCAAGCCCGAAATCGTCCGGGCCATCGTACAGATGTGCAAACGAGCCGGCGCGGCCGAGGTGAACTGCCTGTCGTGGCTCGAAATGAAGAATTGGGAGGCCACCGGATTGGCACTGGCGCTGGCGGAAGAGGGCGCCGACCTCAAGCTCATCGCATCTGAGGAGGCCAACTTCCAGACGGTCAAGGTCACAAACGGCGTTTCCCTGGATGAGGCCATGATCATGAAGGAGTTTTACAACAACGACGTGTTCATCGACATCCCCATCACCAAGGACCATGCCGGGAACAAGTTCACGGGAACCATGAAGAATCTGATGGGATTGAACTACCGGGTCAACAACCGGAGCAAGTTCCACATGGAGAACTGGACCACGGACGTGAATGCCATCCGCCACCTGGAACAGTGCATCGTGGACCTCAATACAGTGGTCAAACCGGACCTCTGCATCGTGGACGCCACGGAGTTCATCGTCACCAACGGACCCATGGGCCCCGGCGATATCATCAAGCCCCAGAAGGTCATCGCAGGAGTAAACCGTGTATCGGTGGATGCGTACTGCACAACACTCTGGGACATCGAAACCCAGGATATCGTGGCTATCACGCATGCTCATGAGAGGGGGCTGGGCAACATGAACCTGGCCGAGCTGACGATCGAGGAGACCTCGCTGTGAGCACGGAAATACCCAAATTCGTTCCTCCCGTATCCCGCAGGGATTTCGTGAAGTACCTGATGGCGGGCTCGGCGCTCTCGGTCGCCGCGCTGGACAAGCTCAACGCAGACATCTATCAGAGCATCAAGGAGCTGGACAGCAAATACATCCGCGACCTGGCGCCCGACGGGCGCTATTGGCAGGCCATACGCGAAAAGTTCATGTTCCAGGACGGCCTCATCATGATGAACAACGGAACCGTGGGCCCCATGCCCACGCCGGTGTTCAACACGCTCATCAAGGCCTTCAAGGTGCAGGCCACGCATCCCGTGGATGTGTATTCCTACATGCCCCTCCAGGAAGAGGAAGTGCGGCGCAAGGTGGCCGCCTTCATAGGGGCCTCGGAGGACGAGGTGGCCATCGTCCGCAACACCACAGAAGGCATGAATTTCGTGGCCAACGGGCTGGACATGGAGGAGGGCGACGAGGTCCTGATTTCATCCATGGAACATCCCGGGGGTACACACCCCTGGAAGATCAAGGAGAAGCGCTACGGGATCAAAATCACCGAGGTGCCCATCGGGCTCCCGCCCCAGAGCGTGGACGAGTTCGTGGGTGCCTTCGAGAAGGCCATCACGCCGCGAACCCGCATCATCTCACTTAGCCACACGGTCTATATCTCCGGGCTTATGGCGCCCCTCAAGGAGCTGTGCGCGATGGCGCATGCCAAGGACCTCCTGGTGGCTGCCGACGGCGCCCATGCCATCGGGATGCTCGAACTCAACATGCACGAGATGGGCGTGGACTTCTATGCCACCAGCCCCTACAAGTGGCTGGGTGCCCCCACCGGAGTGGGTGTGTTCTATGTACGCAAGGAGTCCCAGGACAAGCTCTGGCCCACCATCTGCACGTCCGGATGGGACAACCCCGACAGCGCCCGCAAGTTCGAGACCCTGAGCCAGCGGGCCGTGGCGCTCATCATCGCCTTGGGAGAAGCGGTGGACTTCCAGAACTATATCGGTAAGACAAGGATCGAGAAGCGGGTCAAATCCCTGGGCGGATATTTCAGGCAGCAGCTGAAGTCCGTTCGCGGTACCCGGCTGCACACCTCGGAGGATCCGTACCTCAGCGGAGGCCTGACGGCGTTCTCCATCGAGGGCGTGGAGCCCATCGACATCGTGGAACATGTCCGCCAGAAGTACAATATCGTGATCCGCACCGTGGGCAGCAAAGACAAGGGCACCTACGGCGTCCGTGTCTCCACGCACATGTACATCAACCACGGTGAAGTTGATATGCTCCTGAAGGGGATCAAGGAGGTCGCCGGCCGCCGTGCCTAGCCGACGCCCGCCGCGCTGCTTCAGCTGGTGCTGCAGGATCCTCTAGATTCACCTCACGAGTCCGCGGGCTCGGGATGATCTCCGCGTGCTCCTATCTCCCGGACAGCTCTGCGTACCGATAACAGTCGGTGGTGTGATCGTTGACCAGGCCCGCGGCCTGCATGAAAGCGTAGCAGATGGTCGGGCCCACGAAGGAAAACCCCCGCTTTTTCAGGTCCCTGCTCATGGCCTCGGACTCGGGAGACTTGGCCGGGAGCTCTCCGAGTTTTTTCCATCGGTTCAGTATCGTCTCCCCCCCTACGAATCCCCAGATGTAGTCGTCGAAGCTCCCGAATTCCTCCTGAACTCCGAGGAAGGCCCGGGCGTTTTTTATGGCCGCCTCGATCTTCTGGCGGTTGCGGATGATGCCCGCATCCTGCAGCAGGCTTTCGATCTTTGCCGAGTCATAGGCGGCGATCTTCTGGGCTTCGAAACCGTCGAACGCCTCCCGGAAATTTTCCCGCTTGCGGAGTATGATCTCCCAGCTCAGACCCGCCTGGAATGCGTCCAGTATCAGGTGTTCGAAGAGCAGCCTGTCGTCATGTACCGGCATCCCCCACTCCCTGTCGTGATAGTCCGTGCAAAACGAACCGTCCGGCACCCATTCACAACGCTTTTTCATCGCGGATCCTCCTCTGAATTGAAAATACCTGTAATAACAACGGATGGCAATCGAAAATATTCTCACTGAAAACGATGTGGACAATCCCCTGGATTAAAAGCTGGCCTGTCCGCGGCGATTTTGTTTATAATGGGGCATTCCGTCAATCCACATCGGAGGGTCATCATGCGCAAATATCCCGCAGCGATCATAGTCCTGGGCCTGCTCTTCACCATGAGTCAGGCAGCGGATTTCAAGTCTTCATTCGACGAAACCCGGGCCTGGGAATACATCAAAGCCCTGTCTGCGGATTCCATGCAGGGCCGCAAGAGCGGCCAGCCCGGTGGAGCCATGGGCGAGGACTACATCGCCTCCAAGTTCAAGGAGTGGGGTGTCGAGCCAGCCGGTGACGAGGGTACGTACTTCCAGACCTTCACCGTCGAGCACCGCAATGTCGGCCAGGGTGCGGTGTTCGAGATCATTACCGCTGCCCAGAAGCGCAGTTTCTATTACGGAGACGACTGGCGTGTACAGCGCTTCTCTGGATCCGGCGGCTTCATGGCAGAGATCGTATTTGTCGGGTACGGCATCCATGCGCCGGACCTGGGATACTCCGACTATACGGATGTCGACGTCAGGGGCAAGCTGGTCATGCTGACCAACGGAGCGCCCAATAAGATCGCCTCCAAGCTGGGCGAAGAGGGTGAGATGTCTCAGCGCATCGCGGCCGCACAGGAGAGGGGCGCCCTGGGTGTCGTCGGCTTCCCCTTTTCTTCCTCCCCGAACAGCTACTTCTACTTGGCAAGCTCCAAGGAGAACTACGATCCGGATTTTGTGCTGCTGTCGATGGAGCGCCGGGCTGCGGACTTCATCTTCAAGGACCTGGACACGGACCTGCGTCCGCTCTTCCAGGCGATGGACGGAGGAAAGCCCCAGTCCTTCCTCACAGGTGTCAAGGCGCATGTTGGCGTCCATGCGGAGTATGATCCCGAGCGTGAGACACGGAATGTCCTGGCCAAGATCACGGGTTCGGACAAGAAGCTCCGCGATGAATATGTCGTGATCGGTGCCCACATGGACCACCTGGGCATGACTCCCCAGGGTGAGGTCTACAACGGCGCCAACGACAACGCATCGGGCACAGCCGTGGTCATGGAGATCGCGCGCATCATGCAGCTCGACAAACAGAAACCCAAACGTACTGTTGTCTTCGGCCTCTGGGCCGGCGAGGAACAGGGACTGCTAGGCTCTTATCACTACTGCGACCACCCAACCCTCCCCATCGCACATACCGTGATGTACATCAACATGGACATGGTGGCCCACGGCAGTGGAAACGTAAACTTCCGGGGCGAATACTATGCCCCCGATGTGTGGGAGACCGTCAAGACCAACCTGCCCGAAGCCATCCTGGAGTACACGCGCGGCGGGCGCGGCGGGCCGGGCGGTTCCGACCACACACCTTTTCTGGCCAAGGGCGTGCCGGCATTTTCGGTCATGACCCAGGGTACACACCTCAAATACCACCGCACCCGGGACGACAGCGACCTGGTCAAGCCCGAGATCCTGAAAAAGACGGGCGACCTTGTGCTTGGGGCGACCTGGATCATGGCCAACGAACCGGGAGATTTCATAAAACCCGATCGAGAGGCCGCCTATCATTTCAAGAACCAGACCCAGGTCAACTACAAGCTGAACACCCTGGAGCATGTGTTCTCGGCGCACGGTGAGGCCCGCAATACGCATGTGGATGTGCAGCTGGCCTATCTGGAACAAAAAGAGGGGCTGAGCGGGGACGCCCTGCGGGCCGACCTGGTCAAGCAGCTTTTCGAGTTGCGGGAAGGATTCGGCCAGGCCGTTGGCATGGTCCTCTACGATGCCCCCCGCCGCTACTCCGGTGCCGAACGCATGGGACAGACCACCGTGGTCGTGGGCCTTAAGGGTGTTTCGGCACTCATCGACAGCCCACATTGGGCCGAGGTCCTGTTCCCCTTGGGAGTACGTTTTGTGGCCCTGGACGATCCCTCGGTACTGTTCGAGGGCCCCGCCCTGACGGATAAGGGGAAGAGCCTTATCAAGGGGCTGAACGAAACCGACATGCTCCTGATCGCCAGAGTGGCAGACGCGGACCAGGCCAAAGCGCTCCTCGATGCCACTTCGAAGCCCATGGCCCTTCTGTTTACCGAGGCGCCCGATAAGAGCCTCCTCGAATTCGCCAAAGAAAAGAAATCGGCGGTTGGTCTGCTGATAGCAGCCGATGCGGACATCGGCGCCTATTTCAAGGATTTGGACTCCATGAAGGAGGCCATCGGATCAGGGAATGTCTTTGCCGCCAACACGCAGTGCCTGTGGGGACCCGGCAAGGACCAGGTGATTGCCCTGATGGGAGAACTGCTGGCCGCAGAATACGGCCGCGGCGACCTCCTCTCCGTTCTGTCCGGGACCGTGCTCTCGCTATTGGACCGTGCGGGGCAGGGTAACTGACCAGGAGAACACAACCGGAGGAACCTATCCAAGAGCTCATCACTGCCGCTGCCTGTCTTCTGTTCCTGGCACTTATTTATAGTGTGGAATCCCTCCGGCTGGAGCGGAACCGCCGCCGCCTGTCCCTGCGGATCTGTGTGACCGGCGCGCGTGGCAAGTCCAGCGTTGTGCGCCTGCTGGCCTCCGCCCTGCGGGAAGCCGGCTTTAAGGTGCTGGCCAAGACCACGGGCTCCCGGCCTATGCTGCTCCTGCCGGATGGCTCCGAGGTCGAGCTCGAACGCCGAGGACGGCCTTCTGTCTTGGAGCAGATCCGGATTGTTCGTATGGCCGCGGAGATTCAGGCCGATGTCATCGTAGC
Organism: uncultured bacterium; assembly: GCA_965533275.1. GTDB lineage: Bacteria > Acidobacteriota > Aminicenantia > Aminicenantales > Aminicenantaceae > JAUXEH01. The sequence goes on along the minus strand of CBESWG010000005.1, from coordinate 76,971 downwards.
GGAACTGATGAGCATCCGGCCCGAGACCCTGAACATCGAGAGCCTCAGGATCTTCAAGCCCAACCTCCTCCTGATCACGAATGCCCACCCCGATCATACAGAACACTGGGGGCCCTCCCGTGAGTCCGCCGCCCGCTGCCTGGCCTCGGCCATCGGGCCTGACTGCACCGTGTTTGTCCCGGATGAGGAGAAGATGCCCGCTTGGGAAGAGCGGGCGACGGAGCAGGGGGCTGAGGTCTGCACGGTCATGGCTGAGGACATGCAAGCGGCCCCTGAGCCCCCCGATTCTGATCCTGATGAACGTGCTGACGCTGGGCTCCGGTTCCTGTCCAACGTGAGGCTGGTCCAGGCCGTGACAGACTCCCTCAACATCGATCGGGAGCTGGCCGAACAGGGCATCCACAGGTCTCTCCCCGACCTGGGCAGCCTGAGGATCTGGAGCTGGCAGCCCGATCAGGAAGGCCAGGCTTGGGACTGTGTGAGCGCCTTCGCGGCCAACGATCCCGCCTCCACTCGCCGGGTCATCGAAAAACTCAAGGCTCTGGGCCTGATGAACGGAAGACCCGTCTTGGGCCTACTCAACCTGCGCCGCGACCGCGGCGACCGCACCCTGCAGTGGCTGCAGGCGCTGCAAGCGGGGACCTTCCCGGAGTTCCAGGCCCTCTACGTCACAGGCAGTCATGCCCTGGCTCTCAAGAAGCACATGCGAGGTGATCACGGCATCAGCCCCATCGTTCTCAAGAACAGCCAACCCGAGGCCGTCATGTCGTCCTTGAGCGCGCAAGCTCCTGCCAATGGCCTCGTCCTCGGCATGGGCAACATGGGGGGTGCCGGCCGCAGGCTGCTCGAGTATTGGGAAAGGGAGGGAACACCCCGTGTTGTTTGAAACACTCTTTATCGGCATCGTGCTCGCTCTGCTCTTCGTGGAGGTCATGGACGTCTACCCGGGCGGGATCATCGTCCCTGCCTACTTTGCCCTGTCCCTGGATCAGCCCCTCGCCGTGGCTGCAACCCTGGTCGTAGCCTTTGCCGCCCTCGGGGCGTACCGCCTGCTCTCCCGGTTTCTCATCCTGTTCGGCAAGCGCCGCTTCGTCCTGCTGCTCCTCCTGGGAGCGCTTTTTTCTCAAGTCGTGCTGCTCCTGGCACCGCGCCTTGTTTCCTCCGCGGTCGAAGTGCGAATAATCGGCTGGGTCATCCCCGGCCTACTGGCAAACAACCTGGACAAGCAGAGGACCATCCCCACTCTGGCATCCCTGCTGACCGTGTCTGCCGTCACCTATGTGATCGTGAGGATCCTGGCATGGATCTTGGGATGAGGCGCTCGCCTCCGGTCTTTGTCTGGCTCCTGTTCGTGAGCGCAGCATTTTTGATCGTTCTCTATGCGGCGCCTTTTTCCGGGCCCTCCGACCTGCATTCCAGCATGATCCTGGCATCGGAGAAGATGGCGGAGGCATCCCAAGCCCTGCGCGAATGCCGCGCCCGGCTCGGCCTCCCCATCGATCCCCAAACCGATGTGAACCGGACCGGCCTGATCGGGGCCGAGTTCTCCCCGATCACCACCTCGCTGGGACAGCTCCAGGCCAAACGCACCACCACCAACCCCAACTCCGCGGGACTGATCGTCCTGCTGCTGCACGAGGCCGGGGTTCGGCGCGGCGACACGATCGCCGTGGGTGCCTCCGGTTCCTTTCCTGCCCTGGCCGTCGCGACGCTGTGCGCGGCCTCTGCCCTGGAGGTCGAGGCCCTGCTCCTGCCTTCGCTCGGTGCGTCTCAGTGGGGGGCCAACCTCCCGGGATTCCACTGGCTCATCATGCAGGAGTGTCTGCAAGACCTGGGGCTGCTCCGCCGCGGATCGGTGGCCGTCTCATTGGGGGGAGACGCCGATGTGGGGGCCAATATGGATCCGGAGGGGCGGGCGGTCCTCGAGGCGGCCATGCGGATGAGCGGGCTGACGATCATCCGGGAACCGGACCTGGAAAAGAATGTCGCACTGCGTTCAGAGCTCTTCGAGTCGGCAGAAGGAAGCGAGACCATCCGGGCCTTCATCAACATCGGAGGCACCCTCGCCAACATGGGCACCGACTCCCTGATCCTCGAAGTCAAGCCGGGCGTGGCCCGCATCAAGGAATTGCCGCCCCCTGAGAAGCGGGGTATGATCTTCGCCATGGCCGCCCGAGGCATCCCGGTGATCCACCTGCTCTTCATCCGTGGCCTGGCTGAAGAGTACGGGCTGCCCTGGGACCCGCAGCCCCTGCCTTCCCCCGGTCAAGGTGTTCTCTACCGGCGCGTCCGGGAGAAGAGCCTGACCTTCATCATCCTGGGCCTCATCTATCTTGCGGCTGTGATCATCCTGCTATCGATCACCAGCTTGCGGCACAGGCGGTCGATCACGGGCTCAACCCAGAATCTGCGCTGAGCCGGATCCGGCCGTTCGGAGTTATAGCAGAGCAAGAAATCAGGATATGGTTCGCGGTCTTCCAATGGAGGGCTTACTCTGCGGCTTCCAGCTGCTCTTCTTCCTCTCTTTTTGCGAAGAACACGCCCACGATCCCGCACAGTGCGGCCGGCAGGATCCAGGGAAATCCATCGGCGGCGAGGGGGATCTTCGCGATGAGCGCATTCAGGGCCGAGATCGGGAGGCCGGCCGCCGTGAGGGCATCGAATACGCTGGTCGCCAGTGCACCACAGATGGCTCCGATGTAGACGGAGCGGGGGATGGCCCTCCGGCCGAATATGGTGAGCAGGATGAGGATGATGGCCACCGGATACACGAGGACCAGGAGCGGCACGGCGATCTGCACGATCTTGGTGACACCCACCGTGGCAAAGACGCCGCTGAATACAACGGTGGCGATACAGATCGGCTTGTACCGGATCTTTCCCTTGGTGATGCCGTTGAAATAGTCGCCCACGGTGGCGGTCAGGCCGATGGAGGTCGTGAGGCAGGCCATGGAAACGGCTATCCCGAGGGCGACTTTGCCGGCGCTCCCCAGGATGCCCTCGGCGATGCCGATCAGTAGCGACGTACGTTCGATGTCGGCTGCGAAGAGGCTTCGGGAGGTGGCACCCAGGTACATGAGTCCCCCGTAGACCAGCCCAAGGCCGCTGGCAGCGATCACCCCGGCAAGGGAAGCCAGCTTGACCTGGTCCCGAACCCCCCTGTAGCCCTTATAGACCAGCGCCACGATGATGATCTCAGCGAACACGATCGAGGCTAGGGCATCCATGGTCTGGTAGCCCTCCCGGAATCCGGAGGAAAAGGGAGTGTCTATGACACCCGGATTCAGGGGGCCCAGTGGGGAAACGATGCCCTTGACGATGATGGTCACGAGGGTCACGAGCAGGAACGGGGTTAGGAACTTGCCGATCTTGTCCACCACCGTTTTGCGGTTGAGGGCGAAAAAGAGCGTGATCCCGAAAAAGAGCACCGACGACACGGCCGGCGGCAGCCAGGGCAGGTTGGGCCGTACTCCCATCTCGAAGGTCGTGGCGGCCGTCCGCGGGATGGCCAGGAGCGGGCCGATGGCCAGGATGACGACGATGCTCAGGACCCGGGCGAACCTCGGCCCGACGCGGCCGGCCAGGTGCTCGATCGTGCCTCCTGCCCGGGCCGCTGCGATGATACCCATGAGCGGCATGCCGATGCCAGTGATCAGGAAGCCCAGCAGCGCGATGGACCACACCGAACCGGAGAGGAATCCCATGTAGGGCGGAAAGATGAGATTGCCGGCACCGAAGAACATGGCGAACAGCGCCATACCAACCAGGACTACATCGAAGTTCCTTTTTTTGTTCATGAGGCTCTCTCTCAGGGTTAGGCCCTTGTATATCAGAGGGGGAAAATCATGTCAATCGTTATCCCCGCCGCTTGCCATTCCCCAGGACGGCGGGTACAATCTATGGGACTTCTGTGGCCGGGCCCCCAAGTAGCCGGCCTGATTTGAGGGCGTTCGCTGGAAGCGACCGGAGGCCCTGAGGAGGATCGGCATGGCAAAGATCAGGGTGAGTGTGGAGCGCATCGACGGGCACTGCAACCTCCCCATGCAGGTGGGCGATTATTTCTATGTGGAGGGATCCAAACTCTTTGTGCCCGAAGGAAAACACATCTGCATCTGGGCCCTGCAGAGCATGATGCCGATCTTCCCCATCCTGGCCGAAAAGGACAGGCTGGACGAGGGCCACTGGGTGCGCAGTCTCTCCACCTTTTCCTGTCCCGATCCCAAGGGACTCGTGCAGTTCCGGCTGGAGACCGTAGACGGATCCTGAGGGGCAAGAGCATGATCCAGGTCGACCTGAGCCGCTGTACCGGATGCCGCCGCTGCGAGGCGGCCTGCGCGTTCTTCCACACCGGCCGCATCAATCCCGAGCTGTCGCGCCTTAAGGTGGTACACCTTTACGAGTCCGGCGTCGACGGCCCTGTCGTCTGCCAGCAGTGTAAGGAACGGTACTGCATGGTCTGCCCGGAGGACGCACTCTCGCGGGGCGATCACGGCGAGGTGGTCTGCTCCCCCACGGTTTGCACGCTGTGCGGGGCCTGCGAAAAGGCCTGCCCCATCGGAGCCGTCACTCAGTTTCAGGGATTCGTGTACATCTGTGATTTGTGCGGCGGCGATCCCAAGTGTGTCAAGGCCTGCACGGAAGGGGTCCTCAGGTTTGAGGGGGGAGAGCAACCCTCCTTCCGAGATATCCATAAAGAAACCCGCGGCCTGAATCCTCAGGAACGGAGGCATCTGTACATCAGCCGGCTGGGACAGAAGCTCCGGGCGACCTGGAAAGCGCGTTGCCAGGCGGAAGAGGACAAGGATGGGGACCTGACATGATCCTGTCCGGCTGCGAAAGGCCCGCGTCATGACTCAGCTGCGCTATGGATACGGCGGCCGCCTCCTTCGGGTGGACCTCACCTCGCGCACATTCGAGATCGAAGAGATCGATCCCGGTTGGATGAAGCCCGTGATCGGCGGCCGGGCCGCAAATACCCGGAGGCTGGATGAGGAGATCGAGCCCGGCTGTGATCCCCTGGGTTCCGAAAATCCTCTCATCTTCGGCGTGGGCCCCCTGACCGGATCCCTGCTCCCGGCCTCGGCCTACTACACGGTGACGGCCAAATCTCCGTTAACCGGGATCCTGGGAGACTCTGCGGCGGGCGGCCAGTTCGGGGCCGAGATGAAGATGACGGGCTTCGACCAGATCGTCATCACCGGACGGTCCGAAAACTTGATCTACCTCTGGATCACGGAGGAGGGGGCCGAGTTCAGGGAATGCCCGGAATACGCCGGCCTCGGTGTGGCTGCCATTACCTCCGCGATCCGGAAGGCACACCGGGACCACACGGTCCAGGTCGCCGGCATCGGCCTGGCCGGAGAAAACCAGGTGCTCTATTCTGCCATCGTTTCGAGCGGGAACCGGGTCAACGGCCGCACGGGCATGGGAGCGGTGATGGGCTCCAAACGCCTCAAGGCCGTGGCGGTCCGGGGAAAGCAGTCGCTGGAGGTGGCGGATACACTGGGCTTCCTCGAGCTGACACGGGACCTGGAGCGGGCGATCCTCGAGCACCGCGAGTACAACAAGCGGTACCGCCTGGGGACCACCATGCTGATGCAGGACCTGAACGGCATAGGCATCCTGCCCACGCGGCATTTCCAGAAAGGGGTGTGCGAGTATGTCGAGGAGGTCTCGGGCCAGACCCTGGCCGAGCGCTACAAGGTCAAGAACAAGGCCTGCTACAACTGCAACCTCCACTGCTCCCGCTATTACATGGCTGGGGGATTCGAGGCCGAGGGCCCCGAGTTCGAGACCCTGTGCAGCTTCACCTCCCGGCTCGGCTGCAGCGACCTCGAGTTTGCCCTGGAGATGAACGCCGTACTCAACCAGGCCGGGGTGGATTCCATTTCTTCGGCCGAGGTGATCGGCTGGATCATGGAGTGCCAGGAATTGGGTTTGATAAAGCCAGGGGATCTCGATGGACTGGAGCTGCGCTGGGGCGACACCGCCGCCATCCGCAGGACCGTAGACGATATCATCCACCGCCGCGGCGTGGGCGAACGCCTGGCCCAGGGCGCAACCCGGCTGTCCCGGGATTTTGGTGAGGAGGCCCAGAAGCTCGTCATGCAGGTAAAGGGCCTGGACATCATCTGCGGTGACCCGCGGGGGATCAAGGCCTACGGCCTGACCTATGCCATCGCCTCCCGAGGCGGCGACCACCTGAGGGCCGAGCCCTATTTCGAGCTCACAGACCTCCGGGACGAGGCGCGGCAGCGCTTCGGCACCGAGAAGGCGGCCATGCGTTTGGAGGAGGAAGGGAAGGCAGCGCTCGTGACCTATTCCGAGAAGATCGCGCTGCTCACCGACTGCCTGACCATGTGCAAGAACATCGGCCTGTGCATGGGCATCCTGGACCTCGAGAATTCCGCCGCCCTGCTCACGACGGGCACTGGTGTAGAGTATTCGGCGCTTTATCTTGAGGAAAGCCTGGGAGAGGCCGTCCAGCGGGACCGGCGCCTCAACCGGCGCTTCGGTGTGAAGCGGGAGGACGACACCCTGCCCGAGAGGTTCCGGAAGGAGCCCCTGCAGGAGGGGCCCACACGGGGGGCCACCGTCGACATCGAACGCATGGTCGAGGAATACTACCGCCTGCACGGCTGGGAGGACGAGTAGAGCCTGCGTCGATCCAGGCCCGGTTGATCCCATGAACAGCGATCCCCAAGAGCAGCCCGGCCGCGAAACATTCGCCTCCCGCTTCGGCCTGCTCATGACCATGATCGGGGCCGCCGTCGGCCTGGGTGCCATCTGGCGCTTCCCGTACATGGCCGGCCGGTTCGGAGGCGCAGCCTTCGTTTTATTCTATCTTGCGGTCATGTTCTTCATCGGCATCCCCGCACTCATGGCGGAATGGTCCCTGGGCCGCTTCACGGGGCGCGGCACCTTGGGGGCCTTCGAGCGGGGAGGCTTTCCCTGGGGGAAATATGTCGGCGGCTTCCTGTTCGGCATCGTCTTTTTTGCCACGGGCTACTACTCCAATGCACTGGGCTGGGTGGGCTTCCACGCCCTGGCACAGGCGGTCAGGCCCCTGGGCATAGACTTCGATCCGGGCGCAATCCTGCCGCCTGAATCCGGTTTCAATGCTGCCTCATTCGGCCGGCAGATGCTCATGACCGCCCTGGTCATCGGGGCCTGCGGCCTGATCCTGGTAAAGGGGCTGCGCAGGGGGATCGAGCGGGCGAGCAAACTGATCGTGCCTGCCCTGTTCCTCATCCTGATCATCCTCATCGTGCGCTCGCTGACACTCCCCGGCGCGGCAGAGGGAGTCAAGTGGTATATCGGTAGCTTCCGCTTCCACGACCTCACGCCCGGTGTCATGGCCGCCGCCCTTGGCATGGCATTCTTCTCTCTGTCGCTGGGGGGCACCTTCATGGTCATCTATGGTTCCTATATGGATCGCAGCGTCCCCATCCCTCGCAACGCTGTCTATACCGGCGTCAGCGCTTCCCTGGCCGGGATCCTGGCCGGCTTCGCCATCTTCCCGGCCGTGTTCGCTTTCGGGCTAGAACCTGCTTCCGGGCCGGGGCTGATCTTCACGACCCTGCCGCGGACGTTCGAACAGATGCCGGCCGGCTGGCTCTTTGGCCTGCTGTTTTTCGTAGGCCTGTTCGGGGCCGCCTTCCTCTCGGATGTGGCCGCCTTCGAGGTGCTGGTCGGCGGGCTCGTGGACAACACCCGGCTGACACGCAAGAAAGCCGTGGTCCTGGCCTGTGTCATCGTGTTTGTGCTGGCCCTGCCCCCCATGATCAACTACAGGATCTTCATCCCCTGGGACCTCACCTTCGGATCGGGCATGCAGGCTCTGGGTTCGCTGCTGGCCGTACTCACCGCGGCCTGGTGCTTCCGTCGGGCCGCGGCGCTGAAGGAGCTGTCGGCTGGGAGCGAGCGCCCCTTCCCCAAGTGGCTTTTCTGGTGGCTGCGTGTGGCCGTTCCCGTCGCCATATTGATCGTGGGCCTCAACTGGTTCGTCGAGTCTGTGTTCTGAGACGGTTCACGGCGCGGATTCTTCAGTAGTGCTTCCCAGAGCATGTGATCCTGGATCTGAATCTCTCTATTCGTAGCGCAGGGAGTTCACCGGTTCTGCCAGGGCGGCCCGGACGGATTGGAAGCTGACCGTGATCAGGGAGACGGCCAGGGCCAGGAGCGCCGCAGGTTGGGCTATTCGAAGCGGAGCTTCGCGGGATCGGCCTTGCGGTGGTCGTGCAGGTAGGCGCCGGTGCCGTTCGCGATCACGTCGGCGTAGCGCGGGACTCCGCTGGCGATCACCCCACGCTCGGGATGATCCTCCGTCCAGAGCTCCAGGATCTGCAGTATGGCGGAGCAGTGGCGCCCCACACGCACGTCTATGGGCCAGCCGTTCTCGTCGATCTTCTCGAAGAGCAGGCCATGTTCGCCGGCCTTGACCAAGAACTCGTCTTTGCCCTCCAGCAGCAGCTTCCTGTCCGTGCGCCCCCGTGTTGCGTCCAGCATGGGTTCTGGCGCTTCCAGAAGGAGTGAGATCGCATCCGTGTGATCCCCGATCTCACGGTGGGATAGCCCGCGCAGCGCATAGGGTGAGTTTTCCATGCCGAGGTTGAAATCCTCCATGCCCGAGATCATCATGGAGGTCATGGCTGCCAGGTCCTGGCCCCTTTCATGGGCCACGATGACGGAGATCACCGGATACTGGAGCTCGGCCTCGTGGAGGTCGATGGCGATGTCGATCTTTTCCTCCCTGATCATCAGGATCATCGCATGACAGGTCTTTTCCGTCAGCGTCCCGTTGGCGCGGCCCGGCCAGGTGCGGTTGAGGTTGCGGATGTCTACGTATGCCAGTTCCTGTCGGCTGGGATAGTGGATGTAGACCTCGGGATCTGGCCACTGGTCGAGCGGATTGGACCAGCGATCGCCCATACGGAAGACCCGCTCCCCCCAGGGTGTTTCGATGCTGTAGTCTGGGGGGTAGGCCCCACCCAGGCGTGTGACCGTCGTCCCGCTGCGGTTGGCGGAGAGGATCACGAACAGGCGCCCCTTCTCAAGGACCGCGTTCTCGGTCAGGATCCAGGCCGCCAAACGCCCCGCCGGTTCTTCGGGATGGGTGCCGCCCAGGATCAGTACGCTGCCACCCGGTATCTGACCCTCCAGGATATAGACGTTGGCGTCATTGATCGTGCCCTCGAGGCCCGCGAAATAATCGCTCAGTTTCTTGACCTCAGCGACGCTCGGGCCCAGCACCACTGGCTCTTCGAGATGGCGGCTTTGATAAAAACTCAGCCCTGCGAACAGCATGAGGGCGGCGCCCAACAGCAGGAATGCCGCTTTCCGCAAAGATCGTATGTCCATGGCCATGGCTCGCTCCCTCACTTCAGCCGCAGCAGGCGCAGGATGAAGGGCATGAGGATGATGACATAGAGCAGTTCATCCTGCCACTTCCGGCTCCTGAACAGATTCCAGAGGATCAGGGCTGCGACAAAACCGATCAGCGCGTAATATAGGATGGTGATGATCATCGCTGTTGTTTCTCCCTCAGACGAATATTTTTCCCATATCTATGCCTTCATCACAGCAGGGTTAGAAATGAAAGCTCCTTGCTGAAGAGGACCATCAACGTTCCGGTCAAGATGATGAGAACGGCCGGGATCAGGCAGTAGGCCAGCATGCGGCCGTAGGATTCTTTCATGCCCACGGTGTCCTTGGTCAGCCTTCCGATGATGGCCGTGGGAGGGAGCGCATCACCCAGCGGCCAGATGACGCTCATGCCGGCCAGTGCCACGATCGGATTGAGCCCTATGGTGTTGAAGAGCAGGACCAGGGGCACTCCCAAGACAGGGGCGGCTCCCCACATCAACACGGCTTCTGAAACAGGCAGTACCACGGACAAAGAGAGGAAGACTACAGTCAGGGGGAGGGTGACAATGGTGATCGCGATCAGCCCACGTACCCCGGTCAGGGTCATGATCTGGACCAGGATCCCCACGCAGGTCAGGGTCCCGATGAGGGGCAGGAGCTGGTGGATGGTCTCACGCGAGACCTTCAGGAACTCGAGCTTGATCGGAGACAGCAGCAGGGTCACAGCCGCGGCTGCCATGAACATCATGGGAAGCCCGATGATGGGGAGGGAATGGGGCCAGATCCGGCCGGCCAGGACCAGGGCGAAAAACATCAGAAAGGGCAGAAAAACCTTGAGCCAGTTCATCCTGGCGGGCGCCTTCGGAAGCTCCTCCAGGGCCTTCTTAAGGTCGACCGGCTGCCCCTTCCATCCCAAGATGAAGATGGTGAGCAGGGCCAGCACCACACAGGGCACTAAAAGGGGGAGGAAGAAGCCGACATAGGGCATGTTGACACCGGCCGCGGTCAGCATGGCCCACAGGCTCACGGGAGGCGCGGCCGCGCTCAATCCAGCCAGGATGAAGATGATGGCCGCGGCCCTCGGTTTCTCGATCCCCATGTAGTGGAGTACGACCGCGATCATCCCCCCGGTGATCAGCACAGTGACGCTGCCGGCTCCGGTCAGCGCGCCTGGTATGAGCAGGAGCAGTGTGATGAGCACGAACAGCACGGACCTGTGCCTGTGAAACCGGGTCAGGATACCCCGTACCACAAAGGCGATCCCCCCGGATTCCTTCAGGAGGTTCATGAACAGAGTGGCTGTCACAAAGATGAGGATGATATCCAGGTAGGTAAAAGCGCCCTCTACGATGTGGCGTGCCGGGATCCCGGCTCCGCCGGCCAGTGCGCCGGCGATGGCGGCAAAAAAGAGAGCCAGCTCGGTCGAGACCTTGAACAGCCTGACCACGATGTAGGTCACAACCATGATGGCCAGTATGATCTGGGTGGATTGGGACATGCTCATCGAGGACATGATAGGCGTCTAATGTATTGCATGTCTCGGAGAAAATCAATGGTTTTTGTGGCGGGCTCATCTTGGCAGGCAAGCCCGGGGAGGGGAGCGATGGCTTGGCGCTAGCGAGGGATATCCATGATCTTGTTGACCTGGATGTTGGCGATGCAGGGGAAGCTCTCCAGAGTCTGCCTATTCTGGTGGACCTTCCTCAACACGATTAAAATACCCAGTTCATAGTCATCCCAGCGGTACATGGAGGCGTGGAGCTGCGAGCCGGTGATGGTCACAAGTTCTTGCGCTCCCTTGGTCACCTCAGGGAGGCCTATGGTACGCAGCACCTTGTTGAGGGATTTGGGATCGGAGATGTGGAGGTGCTGTCCAGAATCGTCCAGTGTAACGCTCAGGCGGGGGGGCGGGTCGTCGAAGTGGTAGGTCGTGATGTGGGAGGCGCTCCCTCTGCCCTGTTCGGTCCAGTAGTTCAGTTCCATGGCCCGCACCGGAATGATCGTGTCGCGGACATCGGCGAGCGTCAGTTTCTTGGAATCGCTTTGATTGAGATAGAGCATGACCAGCAGGAAGAACAGGAACAGGATCACCCCCCTGAACAGGTTGCGGCGATCGTTCTTCAGGAAGATTCGCAGCAGCCACAGGGAGGCCAGGAACAGGAATATCCCGATGATCTTGGTCAGCGTGAGATATTCGAGTATGGCTTCCATTCTCCCTTCTCGCTCTCTCTGTATATTTAGTCAGACAAACCCGAAAATCATTGGGGATATTTTTGTCCGTAGATCTGCTTGACGATCTCCAGGAGGTCGAGGTTCTTGGCGACCGTCAGGATGGCCATCTGTTTTTCATTGGCGATGGTGGTGAAACGGCCGTCTGCATTGCCTTCCTTATTGATGATCAGGAAGTCGGAATTGGGAGCCACCGCATCGATGCTGAGCTCGTCCGTGTTATCTCCGGGGTCGGCTCCCTGTGCCCGGCGTTTCATGCCGCCTATGTGAACACCAATGATAGTTACTCCCTGACTGCGGGCCGCCTCCACCAGCTTCTCCGTCCTCTCCATCTCGTCATCGATGGAGATGCCTGCCGCGCCCATGCCTTTGAGGCTGGCTCCCATGATGATCATCATGGACTTGAACGGCCTCCCGGCATCGGCAGCCGCTTTGAGGTCCTCCGGCGTGGCCTCCAGGATCAATTCGTAGGCCGGAGTCGGGTGCTCGAGTTTGGCGCGCATGAAGATGGCTTTGATCAGGCTCGAATCCGGGCTTTGCCCGCAGGCAGTGATCAACACCGGGAGCTGTGACTGGGGCGTGTCACTCTGGGTGGCGGCCAGTAGATGTCCTCCGCCTGAGATCAGGAATGCAAGGGAAAAGATGATGCAGAATGTGGTTTTTTTCATTGCCTGTCCTTGTGCTGTTGGAATATTCGGATCGCTTTCCCTATCCTAATAAAAAGCAGGGAACACGTCAACACGGCCTGAGGGGACTGGATGCCTCTATATGTGGTCCCTATCGGATCGTGAGAGGGATGCCGTAGGGCCCGTCGGGGAGGACCGCGATCGAGGGGGGGTGTCCCAGGCGGGCCGTCAACTTCCGGACCGCTGTGTCGATCGATCCCTGGAGGAGCGCTCCCAGGTCAGCGGCGTGGGGGACCAGGGTTCGGGCATCGGTCCCGGGCAGCCATTGGAAGTCGTCCGGGTCGATGTCGAGCGTGCAGTAGATCAGGTTCTCGGGAGGCGTGATCTGAAACAACCGGGACCACATCTGGGCCTCCCATTGATCCGGGACGAATACCCAGTCCGGGTCGAGGATGGCCTGTAGATACTCGTAGGGCCCGATCTCTCCCAGGAGCCGCATCATGGACTTGTACGTGGGATTTCCGATGGGATCGCTGTCTGGGTGGCTGCCTGCCAGGATGCAGGCCCCGCCCGGCTCCAACAGGGGAACGCACACCAGGGCACCTTTTGCTGCCTGATAGTGATTGATCCCGACGAATCCTCCGTGTGTGATGACCAGGTCGTATTTCCGTTTTACGGGGATGCCGGCATAGGAGCGGAGTGTGTCGAAGGCCGCAATGTGGGCCGCCTCCATGTCGCCGGCGAACACACCTGTCGTCCGGTAGGCCGAATCCAGGGTGACATTGACGATCATGTCGCAGCCGGCCATGCGGGCCACGGACAGAGCCTCCTCGTGCACCGGGTTTCCCTCCAGGACCAGGTCAACAGCCATAGGGGAGGAGAGGATCGGGCCCGCGTGCAGGATATGGATGGATCGCTCGGCCAGGAGCCCGGGGCAGATCGACTTGCGGCCCCCTGAGACGCCGGCCATGAAATGGCTCTCGACGAGGCCCGTCAGGATCCTGATATCGCTCTCCATGTACGATCGGTTGATGAGTATGTCCCCGCCGAACTCTGTGCTGCCAACGCATACAAGTTTGTGAGGATCACGGCAGTCATGGTTGTGGATGGGGATCCCGAGGGAGAAGATGCGCGGATCCAGGAAGGCCCGCAGGGAGTCCTCGCTCATGGCATGGTGGGTCCCCGTGGCCACCAGCAGCCGGATGTTGTCCGGGACGAGGCCGGCTTCGATCAAACCATTGATCAGGGGGAAAAGTATCCCGTCTTCCCCGGTGTAGGGCACGGGGCGCGTGTCGTCGGATATCACCACCACTGCGGTGGCGTCCGGCTTGACAGCCAATTTGTCCTCGATGAGCCGGGCGAGGGGGGGAGCTCCGACCGGATCCTGCAGGGCCTGCAGGACGGCCTGCGCCGGGTGGGGCAGAGCTTCGGCGTTTCCCATGGCCAGGACCTCCGAATACTCGGGGATCTGGACAGGGATCTCGAGCCGCCCGAAATCGAAGACGATCTCCCGGGATGAGCCCATCTTCACACCGAGTCCATGGATCGTATCATGGAGAGGTCCTTTGCGTAGGCCGCCTTCAGGATCGGGCCCATGTACTCGTCCACCAGCTTCGCCGAGAGCGGGACCGGCATGTTCTTGAGCTTCATTTCGAGCTGGGGATTCTTGGCCGCTTCCAGGGCCCTCGCGAGGTGTGCCTCGGTCATCCCAGGGACCTCTCGCAGGTGGGTGGGATAGCCGACCCTGCGGCTGAAGGCCATCAGCCCCTGCGCTACGGCTTCCCCCAGTTCGCGCCCGGACAGGGAGGCAATGCCGCTCGCTACCAGGTCATGGCGGAGCAGGAGCTCTGCCAGATTTTTCAGGTGCCTCTGGATGGCAGGGGCAAAAAACACTGTGTAGTAGGGATTCATGATGGCGCAGGCCCGGCCGTGGCTGAGGATGTCCACCAGAGAGAAACTCGTCAGGTGGCCGCCGTTGGTCCCGCCCACCATGACCGCATAGCCGCCCAGGTCGGCGGCCAGGCCCAGCGCCTCTCGGGCTTCCTGGTCGCCCGGTGCGACAAGCGACCTTTCCAGATATGCCAGGGTTAGATCCATCCCGGAGAGGGCGATGTCCTCCGCCAGGTCGATGATCTCCGGCGGGGCCCCGTAATAGACTTCCAGGCAGTGCGAGATCCCGTCGAAGGCCCCGTCCAGGGTGAAGTCGGATGACATGGATGCCGTCAGGCTGTAGTCGAAAAGGCAGCGCGGGGGGATGATGGCATCATCCACGATGAGTTTTTTCTGGTGGGCGGTCAGGTCTGTGATGTTGGAGTATTTGGTGAGATGGGCCGAGGAGCCCGATGCGGTCTGGAGCCCGATGCAGGGGCGCATCTTGAATCCCGAATCCCGGAGCTTCTCCGTCACCCTGCCCGTGCCGAAGTAGTCGTCGAATTCCCCGCCCAAGTCGGCGAGGACCACGGCCGCCTTGGCCGCATCGATCCCGGATCCGCCGGAGGCGGCCAGCACAAAGTCCGGCTGCGACTCCTCCACGGCCTGCCGCATACGCAGCACGTCCTCGCGAGGGGTGTTGGGACGGGCGGACGCCGTCTGCCCCACGACCTCGATGCCGGCCTTGCCGAGTGAATCGACGATGGCGGCATAGCTGTTCGGGTCGCGGCGGTCCAGGCTTGTGATGAGCAGGGCTCTGGAACCAAAAGGCGCCACGAGCTCGCCGATCCGATCGAGGCACCCCAGGCCGTATACATAGTCGCTCCCCTTGAACGTGTCGATCAGTTCACGTGCGTGGTCTTTCAGCTTTTCCATGGCCTGATTTTAACATATTAAAGGGGACAGGAAAAAAGGGACAGTCCTAAATAAAAGGGGACAGGTCCAATTAGCACGCTAATTGGACCTGTCCCCTTTTATTTTTCCCTTTTTTCTCTGTCCCCTTCATTCAGTCTCTAGACGTCCTGGTGTTCGGTGCGGCGGATGATCTCGTCCTGGAGGTCCGGATTCAGGTCACAGAAGTAGTCGCTGTAGCCGGCCACACGCACGATCAGGTCGCGGTACTGCTCGGGATGCTGCTGGGCCTCGCGCAGGGTGTCGGCCTTGACAACATTCATCTGGATGTGATGTCCGTCCATGCTGAAGTAGGCGCGCACCAGGTGGGCCAGCTTGTCGATCCCGGCCTCGTCTTCCAGGAGCTGTGGGCTGAACTTCTGGTTGAGCAGCGT
This sequence comes from uncultured bacterium, assembly GCA_965533275.1. Taxonomy (GTDB): domain Bacteria; phylum Acidobacteriota; class Aminicenantia; order Aminicenantales; family Aminicenantaceae; genus JAUXEH01. Next base: position 61,535 of record CBESWG010000005.1, on the reverse strand, counting down.
TCCTCCTGTGCGGGCATGGTCGATCTTGGCCGCGGACTTGATAACGGCCGTGGGGCCCTGGCGGTCCGATCCCTGCACCGGCGAGATCCCTTCGGACAGTGGCTGGTGTGCCCTGCGGCCGTCGGCCGAGGCCCCCAGCATACGCCCGAAATAGACATGCACCGTGGTGGGCAGCAGGTTGATGCGGTAGCTGCCGCCTTTCGTATTGGGCCGGCCGTTGACCGCATCATAGTAGGCCTCGAAGATCAGGCGCATCACATCGTCGGCATAGTCGTCGTCGTTGCCGTACTTGGGCGTTTTGTTCAGAAAACCCTGCCGCAGCGGTTCCTCGCCCTTAAAATCCGAAACGAGGACCTCCAGCAGGCGCCCCATGGGCAGTTTTTCCTGATCGTACACGTTGTGTTTGATGGACACGAGCGTGTCGGAGATCGTGCCCAGGCCCACGCCCTGGATGTAGGTCGTATTGTAGCGCGGGCCTCCGTCATGGTAATCCTTTCCTCTGGCGATGCAGTCATCGATCAGCAGAGATAAAAAGGGTGCGGGGATGTGTTCCGCATACAGCCTCTCGATGATGGCGTTGCCCTCGATCTTGATGTCCACGAAATGGCGGACCTGCTTCCGGAATGCCTCCATCAGCTCTTCAAACGATCCAAACTCGCGGGGATCGCCGGTCTCGATGCCGATCCTCTTCCCGGTCAGCGGATCCGTCCCGTTGTGCAGGGTGATCTCCAGCACCTTGGGCAGGTTGAAGTAGCCGGTCAGCGTGTAGTTCTCCTTGCCGAAGGCTCCGGATTCCACGCAGCCGCTGGCCCCGCCATTGCGGGCGTCTTCGACGGATTTCCCCTGGCGCATGAGCTCCTGGACGATCACATCGGTGTTGAAGATGGAAGGCTGGCCGAAGCCGGTCTTGACGATCTTCAGGGCGCGCTTGAGGAAGCGGTCCGGACTTTTCTTGCTGATCTGCACCATGGAGCTGGGCTGCAGGATGCGCATCTCCTCGATCACATCCAGGATGAGGAAAGAGAGGTCATTGACCCCGTCAGATCCGTCTTCCTTCACGCCTCCCGTGTTAATCAGTGCGAAATCGGTGTAGGTGCCGCTCTCCTCAGCCGTGACCCCCACCTTGGGCGGAGCGGGCTGGTTGTTGAACTTGACCCAGAAGGCCTGCAGGAGCTCCCGTGCCCGTTCTTCACTGAGCGTGCCCTCATCCAGCCCTCGCTGGTAGAAGGGATACAGGTGCTGATCCAGGCGTCCGGGATTGAAGGAATCCCAACCGTTGAGCTCGGTGATGACTCCCAAGTGCACGAACCAGTAGTATTGGAGGGCCTCCCAGAAATCTCTGGGAGCATGGGCCGGCACCCGGGCGCAAACCTCGGCGATCCTCTCGAGCTCTGCTTTTCTCTGGGGATCGGTCTCATCTGCAGCCAGCTCCCGGGCCTTGGCGCTGTGGCGCTCTCCGAGCCGGATGAGCGCATCGGCAGCGATATCCATTGCCCGCAGTTCCTCGCGCTTGGCAAAGGCCTCGGGGTCGTTCAGGAGGTCCAGCGATTCCAGGCTGCGCAGGATGTCCTGCTTGAAATCCAGCATGCCCTTGCCGTAGATCTTCCCGTCCAGTACGGTGTGCCCCGGGGCCCTCTGTTCCATGAACTCGGTGAACACACCCGCGGCAAAAGCCTCTTTCCAGTCCTCAGACACCTGCTTGAATATGCGGTCGCGGATGGACACGCCCTTCCAGAAGGGGATGATGTCCCTCTCATAGAGTTCCTTGGTTTTCTGGTCCACGGCATAGGAGGTCTTTTCCCGAGTATCCAGGATGTCCAGGTCCTGGCGCGAGTGCACCGTGATCTCTGGATAGGTGGGCGTGGCCCTCGGAGCATGGCCCCTCTCTCCCACGATCAGCTCGCCCTCGTTGAAAACGACGGCCTTGTTCTCGAGGATGTATTTGAAGGCCGAAGCACGGCCTGCCGGTGTCGAGAGCCCCCGGGCCTCATTGCTGCGATAAAACTCCGTGATGAGCCGGGCGCGTTCGCCGGATATCGAGGGCTTAGTATTGAGGCTCTGATCTCTCAGCTTACGTATGCGTTCGTTCATGGCTATCCTCCCATCCTAACCCTGAAACCCTGGTCTTCCAGGGCTTCCCGGATGCTGTCTACGGAGTCCTGCGAAGGGGGCTCCGTGTCCGGGCTCGAGTAGGACGCGTTCAGGTTTTTGTATTTCTGGCTCCCCATCTTGTGGTAGGGGAGCAGGCTGATATCGTGAATGACGGGCAGTGCGGCCAGGAATTCTGCCATCCTCTGGGCATGTTCGAGGCTGTCATTGATCCCCGGGACCAGGGGGACCCTGATCTGGATCCGGCTGCCGGCCTGGGACAGGAGGCGCAGGTTGTCCAGGATGAGCTGGTTGGAAACTCCCGTGGTCTCAAGGTGTTGTTCCGGATCCAAGTGTTTGAGATCATAGAAGAAAAGATCGACGTTGTCCCGGATTCGTGCGAGGCTTTCGTAGGGGGTATAACCCGAGGTGTCGACCACGGTGTGGAGGCCGTCCTGTTTGCATGCCTCAAGCAGTGTGGCGAGGAACTCGGTCTGCTGGAGGGGCTCCCCTCCGGATATTGTCACGCCTCCTCCGGATCGTTCGTAAAAGATGCGATCTTTCCGTATCTCCCGCATCAGTTCATCCACGGTCCAGGACCGACCCACAACCTCCAAGGCCTCGGTGGGGCAGGTCTCGGCGCATTTGCCCAAGATCTGGCAGCGCGTCTGGTCGATCCGGATCCGTCCCTCCGGTTTGGAGAGCGCACCCTCGGGACAGCTGGCGAGGCAGAGGTCGCAGTCGTCCAGGCAGCGATTGGGCTTGAAGATGAGTTCGCGGTCGGCAGAGATCCCTTCCGGATTGTGGCACCACCAGCAGTGGAGGGGGCAGCCCTTGAAGAAAAGTGTGGTACGGATGCCGGGTCCGTCATGGATGGCGTAGCGTTTGATGTCGAACAGCGTACCCTGGGTCATCTCGTTTCGCCTCCGCTCGTTGAAGTGGAGGACTCCTTCTGATATGTAATATATCAGCGATGCTGGGGGAAATCAAGTAAAAAAACACGAATAATCTGGATTTTCGGAGGGTCGGATCTAGGGACCACCAGCGGCACATTGACAGGCGCCGCCGGAAGATTCTATAGTGGGGAGCGCATGGAGGAACGGCGATGAAAACCAGGACGTGGTACTCAATATGGGTTTTGGGAATGATGCTGGCCGTGATTGTGCTCCCTCAGTGCCGGACCCAATCGGCCGAGGGTGAAGCGGGCGCTGCCCAAGGGAAGGTGAATATGGACATGTTCAAGGAAGAATTCGGCAGGCTGCCGGACGGTACTCCGGTGGAGCTTTACACGCTCTACAATTCCCAGGGCTTGCGGGCCCGGATCATGACCTACGGCGCCATCGTGGTCTCGCTGGAGGTGCCGGATCGCACCGGAAGCCTCGCAGACATAACACTGGGTTATGATTCCCTGGCCGGATACCTGGAGACCACTCCCTACTTCGGCGCGGTCGTGGGGCGCTACGGCAACCGGATTGCCAAGGGAAGATTCACCGTGGATGGACAGGACTATACCCTGGCCGCTAACAACGGAGAGAACCACCTGCATGGGGGCCTCCTGGGTTTTGACAAAGTCGTGTGGTCGGCCGAGCCGGTCCGTGCGGACGCGGCCGTGGGTGTCAAGCTGAGCTACCTCAGCCCGGACGGCGAAGAGGGATATCCGGGAAACCTGTCCTGTGTCGTGACATACTGGATCACAGAAGCCAACGAGCTGAAGATCACCTACGAGGCCGCCACCGACAAGGCTACGCCCGTGAATCTCACGCATCACAGCTACTTCAACCTGGCAGGCCAAGGCCGGGGCGACATCCTGGGACACGAGCTCAAGCTCGAGGCCGACCTTTACACACCGGTCGATGAGGGGCTCATCCCCACCGGAGAACTTCGCGCTGTGCAGGGGACCCCCTTTGATTTCACGGCGCCGCATGCCATCGGTGCACGCATCGCCCAGGTCCCAGGGGGCTATGACCACAACTTCGCACTCCGGAGCGCAGGCGGCGGGCTGGCCCTGGCAGCCCAGGTCTACGAGCTGGAAAGCGGCCGCGTCATGGAGGTCTTGTCGGTTGAGCCTGGGATCCAGTTCTACACGGGCAACTTCCTGGACGGGACCATCACAGGCAAAGTGGAGCGAGTCTACAACCAGCACTACGGATTCTGCCTGGAAACACAGCACTTCCCCGATTCCCCCAACCAGCCCGATTTCCCCTCCACCATCCTGCGCCCGGGCGAGACCTACCAGACCCAAACGATCTACCGCTTCTCCACCCGGGAGTGACCGTTATTCGGTCCAGGCTTGGTTCTGTATTGATGAGCCATGAAAAGGTTGATTTGACAGAGCCACGCATCATCTGTTCAGGCCGGATAAGTAGTCGATGAGCCATGGGGTGGTTGGGTGGGTCTTCGCGAAGAGGCTACTTATCCAGCTTGCCCGATAAAAAAACTGTTTGCATCACCGATGCGCTTTGATATATTAACCCCCGAGAACATGATATCTGATATATCCAAGACCGTATCGTGTGACACCCCACCTCACGAAAGGAGCCTTGCATGAATATGTATATCCTTATCATCCTGATTTATCTTGCAGGCCTTACCATCATGAACTTCTGGAAGTCCCGTCAGGTCAAGAACCAGGACGACATGATGCTGGCCGGCCGAAAGATCCCCCTCATGAAGATGGTGTTTACCCTGATCTGCACCTGGATCGGTTCGGGGACCTTTATCTCCGGCGCCGAATTCGCCGCCAAGGCTGGCTGGAGCGCCATGTGGCAGGTGGCGGGAGTGGGAGTCGGTATCGTCATCATCTACTTCCTCGCCGGCAAGATCCGCACCTTCGGTCAGTACACGGTGGGGGACATCCTCGAGGTCCGGTACGGCCCGATCGCCCGTGTGGTGGGCGCCTTCGCCATCATGATCAGCTTCACCACCATCGTCTCCTACCAGTTCAAGGCCGGGGGATACATCCTGAACGTCATATCGGACGGCAGCATCACCACGCAGCAGGGGGTTTTCTTCGCCTTCCTGTTCGTCACCGTCTTCACCATGATCGGCGGGATGGTGGCCATCGCCAACACCGACCTGCCCAACGGGATCGTCATCCTCAGCGCCCTGGTCATCTCCACGCCCCTTGTGATCATGGAAGTAGCAGGATCCGGGCTGTTCCGGTACCTTCCCGTGCAGGAGTTCAATAACCTGCTGGCCACGGCCCCGGACAAACTGGCGTACGCTCTGCCAGAGACGCACAGGGCGGTATTCAATCCCACTTTCACCTATAATCCCACGCTCAAGATCCTCGCCATGGGTATCTCGACCATGCTGCTGCTCCTGGGTGTGCAGAGCCTCTATCAGAAATTCTATTCGGCCCGCACTGCCAAGGAGGCCCGCAAGGCCGCCGGCATCTGGGTGTTCGGAACACTGATCATCGAATCCGTTGCGGTCATCATCGCTATCTTCGCTACCGCCTATTTCGCCAACAAGCTTTTCATCGCCGAACCCGCTTTCGACCATGCCGAGGTCATCCTGCGGGCGGCCCGTGAGATCCTGCCTCCGGCGGTCGGCGTCCTGCTCCTGGGAGCGGCCACGGTGGTGGTTATCTCGACGGGAATGAACTACCTGCTCTCGCCCACCACGACGCTGATACGCGACATCATCCAGCGCTTCTTCGGTAAAAAGGGTAAACAGGCGGAGGTACAAACCCAGAAAAATAACGGCCTCAGCTGGCCCCTCCTCATCGCAGCCGGCGCCCTGGTCGTCGCATTCCTGCTCCCCTGGTTTAAACTGTCTGGCGCATCCCATTCAGGTTTCGCGGTCGGCTCCTTTCTCAGTACATCCGGAGCACTGGAAAGCGCCTCCCTCGGCTGGATCATCCAGATCCTGGTATTCCTCATCCCGCTCGCCGCGGTCCTGGTGATCGCCCTGGTCGTGATGCGGCGCAAGACCGAAGTCGTGGCCCTGATCACCGGGCTCCTCCCCTTTGTGGCTCTCATCATCCTCCTCTTCAACAACAGCCAGGTTCTCGACCAACTGGGCATCGGCGCGTATCTCTCCATGGTGGCCGGCCTGGCTGTCGTCATCTACCGCACCTCTATCCAGATGGGCTCCGAGAAGCGGACGGTCCTGCTGCAGAAATTCCTGATCGTGCTGGTCGGGGTCTTTGCCTATCTGATGGCGACGCAGATGCGTTCTGTCATGGAGAACGCGCTCTTCGCGTACACCATCTACGGAGTGGCCATCACCCCCGTACTGATCGCCGCCCTGGCCTGGAAGAGGGTCACGAAAGCGGCTGGCCTCGCTTCCATCATCTCGGCCACCGTGGTCACCATTGCCTTAAAGCTCGCCGGATCGATCTGGCCATCCATCATGAAGCCGGTCGGTGATCCCAATGCCGATCCCTTCGGCATCCCGATCCTGTATCCGGCCCTGGCCGTTTCCCTGCTGGCGCTCTTTATAATCACGCCGCTGACCAAAAAACCTTCCCCGGAGGTCCTGGCCAAGCTCTTCCCGGAGAAGGGATCCGAGGAAACGACCTAGAAGAGGGAGATGACCAAAAAGAGCATCCTGAACCTGTCTTCACTCAAGGATCAGGTCTACGAGTATATCCGCCTCCAGATGAAGGTCGGGAAGCTCAAGCCCGGCGATTCGATCGACATGAACGCCTTCAGCCAGAAGCTGGGGGTCAGCAAGACACCTATGCGGGACGCACTCATCAGGCTCGAAATGGAAGGCTTCGTGCGGATCCTGCCTCGGAGGGGCGTCATCGTCAATGAACTCACGGTCCAGGACATCAGGGACTCCTATCAGATACTGGGCGCGCTGGAGAGCACTGCCATCATCGCCGCGGCCCCGCACCTGGAGGAGGCCGCAGTCAAAAAAATGGAGAAGCTCAATGAGGGCATGCGGCAGGCCCTGGAGCGGGACGACTTCAACGCCTACTACGAGAAGAACCTCCGGTTTCATGACATCTTCCTCAACCTGTCCGGCAACAAACAGCTGCGCGATACGGCCGACGTCTTGAAAAAGAGGCTGTACGATTTTCCGCGCCAGGCGGGATATGTAAGGGAATGGGAGGAACACTCCATCCAGGAGCACAAGGAGCTGATCCGCCTGATCGCGGAGAAGGAATTCCTGGAGGCTGCGAACTTTATCCGGGATGTGCACTGGTCGTTCGAGGTGCAGAAAAAATTCGTGGCGAAATATTATACGGGCAGCCCGGAAGAGTAGGCCAACGCAATCGCATATTTATATACTTATATAATTGCCGCCTTATTTATGCTAGAATTGGAGCACTTATGAACGCAGAGCACTTAAAAAGTTCACATTTTTCCGATTACCTCGTCTCCTGCCAGGTTATCTACGACCTCCAAGCCAAGACCAAGGTCGAGGCCTTCGAAGAGCTGCTGGACCTCCTCAAGGAACATAAGCTCATCAAGAACCGGAAACCGGTCCTCACGCGGGTCATCGCCCGGGAAGAACTGGTATCCACCGGCATCGGACACGGCATCGCCTTGCCTCACGCCCGCATGGATACGGGCCAGGAACTGGCCGTTGCTGTGGGCTGGTCATCGGAGGGGCTGGAATTCGACGCCATCGACGGACAGAAGGTTCACCTGATCATTCTCATCGTCTGGAATCCGGTCATTCCCGGCCTGTTCAACCATGTCTTTGCCGGGATCGCCAAGTTCCTGAGCGGCGAGAGCTACCGGGATAGGCTCTTCAATGCCGGTTCCGGGGAGGAGCTGTGCAAGATCCTCTCCGAGATCGAGCTGGAGCTCCCGGAACTGGAGGACCGCATCATCCACCGGGCGGGGCTGTTGTGGAAGCTGCAGGAGATCGAGCTCCAGAAGAAGAAAGCGTCCGCGAAGGACGCCAAAGAGCTCCAGGCCCAATCAGATCTCATCCGTTCCGAGCTTGACTCTTCCCTGGTGGATCGGTTCGACCGCTTCATGGAACGGTACGGATTTGCCGTAGCCGAAGTCCAGCAGGGTGTATGCATGGGCTGCTACATCAACGTGGCTACCGGCATGGGCTCAGCCATCGCGGGAAGCAACGACCTCTACGTGTGCGAGAACTGCGGCAAGTTCCTGGTCGGCTCTAAATCCGAATAGCCCCCATCCCTCCCTCAGTGTTTGACTCTGGACTCGTCTACCTCTATCCTAGGAGGAGTTGAGGAGGGGACAATGAGCGATCGCAAAGAAGAAAAAGAATCCGCGAAAAAACAGGACCCGCTCTCCGGCATGTCTGGCGGCCTGATCCTGATCCTCCTGGGGGTCCTGTTCCTCATGGCTCAGCAGGACTACATCAGCTGGAACAACTGGTGGGCTTATTTCCTGGTCGGCCTGGGAGCCATCTTTATCCTGGAATCTCTCATCAGGATCACTCGTGCCGAACCTTCCGGACGTTACACCGGTAAGCTGATCGGCGGCGCGGTCCTGCTGGTGATCGGGGCGGCCAATGCGTTCGGCATGGTGTCCTGGTGGCCGCTCATCCTGATCCTGGTGGGGGTGTTCCTTCTCTTTTCATCCTTCAAAAAACAGGATAGCTGATCCCACATACCGCCCGGAATCATTCTTCCATCTGTTTGCGGAGTTTCACCGGTTTCTTGGATTTTTCCCTCACCCTGAGGTTAAGGACCTCCACTCCCAGGGAAAAGGCCATGGCGAAGTAGATGTAGCCCTTGGGGATGTGGAGGGCGAGCCCCTCGCCCATGAGGGAAAATCCCACCAAAAGAAGGAAAGCCAGGGCCAGCATCTTGATGGTGGGATGGCTGTCCACGAAGTTCCCGATCATACGTGCCGAGAACATCATGACGACCACGGCGATTACGATGGCCAGGATCATGACCGGGATGTCATCTGCCAGCCCGACGGCGGTGATGACCGAATCCAGTGAAAACACGATGTCCAGCACCGCGATCTGGACCAGTATGGAGAGGAAGCTCCCGGCGAGTTTCTTCCGGTCGGATTCAGGCTCTCCCTCCAGGCTCTGATGGATCTCGTGTGTGCTCTTGGCCAGCAGGAAGAGCCCCCCGGCCAGAAGGATGATGTCTCGGCCGGAGATGGCATTCTTGAACACCGTGAAGACCGGAGTGGTGAGCGTCATGATCCAGGTTAGGGTGAGCAGCAGCAGGATTCGCATCACCATGGCCAGGGCCAGTCCGATGGTCCGGGCCTTGTTCCTGAGTTCCTTGGGGAGCCTGCCCACGAGGACAGAGATGAACACGATGTTGTCGATGCCCAGGACGATCTCCAGCGCTGTCAGCGTTGCCAGCGCGACCCAGGCCTGTGGTTGGGTTATCCATTCCATGTTAAACGCTCCGACCGTTACAGATCATTGAAAATGTATGTATGCCCTCGCTCAGCGGATGATCTCCGTGACCAGCGGCTGTGTCGAATAGAGCTTGTGCACAGGATAGGTCTGGGGGGACCTGCTCCACTGGGGGACGAGATACCTGTCAAAGAAGTTCCAGACCAGGAGGCCGTCGTCGCTCTCGGGTTCGAGCAGGTAGGCGGCCAGGCTCGCCAGCGGCTGGGCCGTCCGGATGACCAGGGTGCCTTTCCCGAATTCTCGGGGCTCGGTCTTGTATTCGCCCGTGACCGTATTCATGCGGTGTCCCTGATAGAGACGCTCGGCCCCCTTGAGCTCCGCAACCTGGAAGGATTCCACCTCCAGGCTCACCGGTTGGAGGAGCCTCTCGACCACGATCCCGTGCAGCTTCAGTTTGTCCAGGACTTCCGGCACCTGCAGCTCGATCAGGTAGGCCGCCGGATAGGCCACAGAGCGCTTGGGCTGGAAGTCGGCGTGATTGGGGATGGTATAGGTCTTTTTCCTGTCGGTCCGCTTCATCCTGGGGCGGCTCCCTTCGCGCTCCTCGATCTCCATTTCATAGCCCAGTATGATGACCGGGTCTTTCAGGGGTTTCACTTCGAATTCCACACCAAATGTATCCTGTTCCGTAGGGGCCATGCCCCGCCTGACCGCTGCTGTGTCGGCTTCCCGGATGAGCGCCTGGACCGCATCCCGGTTCTCATGGCAGTAATCCAGGATGGATTTCACATAGAAATAATTGCCCAGGACCCGAGTCTTGAACGGGGCATGGGCATAGTTTTCGATCAGGATCGACATGCGGTTGCGCAGGCCCACGTAGTTGGTGACAAAGCGCGGCTGGTGGCTGAAGGTCCGCCATCCGGACATGTCCCGGCCCATGAAGTTCCCGTAGGGGATCCCCAGGGTGTTGTATTTGTCTTTCAGGTGCTTCTGCAGGGCCGGCATCATGGTGTCCCGCATGTAGGTCAGGATGGCCGTGCTTCCGTTGGGGTTGAGCGGCCAGGAATATGTGACCGGCTCCTCATGGTAGGACCCGTTCGTGGTGTGGCAGTCCACCAGGATGACCGGGTCCCAGCGCAGCAGTACGTTCTGGATCAGGCCCTGGAGTTCGGGGCTCTCCGCTTTCATGCTGTCGCGGTTCAGGTCCAGGTTCTGCCCGTTGTACCGGACCCCCACGCCCTGCTCGGGCCCGCCCTGGTTCCGCCGGTTGTCGGGGCTGATCTTTTCATTGCCGTCGGCGTTGAAGATGGGGGAAAACAGGATGACGAGCTTGTCCAGATAGGGAGGATTTTCCTGCTGCAGGATATCACGGATGAGCATGAGCGAGGCCTCTTTGCCCTCGACCTCACCCGCGTGGATGTTGCCCTGGATGTAGACGACAGCTCTGCCGTCGCGGCCGATGTCCATCAGAGAGGACGGCGCCGGATCTCCGATGATGACCAGGGGGATTTCCCGGCCCTCCGGGCTCACACACATGGTCTCGACGCGGATCAGCGGGCTCTGGGCCTGCATCTCACGGATGAATTCCAAAACGTCGGCATAGCGGGATGTCGCCTGGAAATCTGTGGCTTCGGCCACGGTCAGAGGCGCTTTCTGCTGTGCGGCGATGGCGGGAACGAAGAGGAGCGATATAAACGCAACAACGAGTACTCCGATCATGCGGGTTTTTTTCATGGTTTTTTCCTTTCGACTTCTCCACGCGTAGGGGCGGAAAATTGAGTGTATAAAAAATGGCCCTCCCAGTCAATCAGATCCGCGGGATTCACATTCCTCCCGGAAGGGTCTACAATGAACAGAACGAGAGGATATCGATGGCCGGTGTGAGCAGGGAGAAGGAACGGGCCCTCCTGGCCCGGATGGAGAAGCTGGGCATCTCCGAGAATGACATCCTAGAGAAGTTCATACGCGCGAGCGGCAAGGGCGGCCAGCACGTCAACAAGGTCTCCACAGCCGTCTATCTTAAACATATCCCCACTGGCATCGAGGTCAAGTGCCAGCAGGAGCGCTCTCAGGCCCTCAACCGCTTCCTGGCGCGCCGCATCCTGGTCGAGAAGATCGAGGCTGTCGTCCTGAAAGAAAAGAGCGAAGAAGAACAGCGCATCGCCAAGATCCGCCGCCAGAAGAGGAAGCGCTCCAAGCGGGCCAAGGATAAGATGCTGGCGGATAAGAAGAAACAGTCCGTCAAAAAACAAGCCCGTGCCTTCAAGCCCGGCAGCGATGACCTGGCATAGGCGAGACGGACAGCTCTCGCTTGAAATACTGACCCGACGATGTAGAGCTGGCTCTATTCTGCCAACTCGATGAGTGTGTGCAGGAGCAGGTCCGTTCCCTTTTCCAGGTCTTCCCAGAGGATGTTTTCCTGTGCAGAGTGGCTGATTCCGTCTTCGCAGGGAATGAATATCATGGCGGAATCCGTGACCGAGGCCAGGATCTGGGCATCGTGGCCCGCGCCGCTGGGGAGAGTCATGGCGGGATACCCCAATCGCTCACTCGTCTGTTTGAGGAGCTGCAGCAGGCGCTCTGGCGCGAGGGCCGGTTCTGTCTCGTCCATGGTCCTCGCATTGAATGTCAGGCCCCGCGTGGCCGCGGTGTCCAGGGCCATGGTTGTCAGTGCCTTCTTCAGCTCCTTCAGGGTTTCTCCCGACGTGCTCCGGAAATCCATGGTAAACTCTGCGCGCTCCGGCACGATGCTGAAGGTCCCGGGGAAGAGCTGGGCCCGCCCGAAGGTGAGCATGCTCCCATAGTGCTGCGTGGCCACGAACTGCGTGCCCTTCAGGGCGAAGTCCGCCAGGCCGAGGAACGCGTCCTTCCGCAGCTCGAAGGGTGTTGTGCCGGCATGTCCCGCCTTGCCCGTGAAGCAGCACATCCAGTAGTTCTTCCCGGCGATCGCATTCACGATGCCGATGGCCTTTCCCTCGGTTTCGAGGACCTGGCCCTGTTCGATGTGGAGCTCCAGAAAGGCCTCGATCTCCGGCCGGTCGGCCGCGGCCTGGAGGATGCTTTCCAGGGAAAAATCCGTGTTCTCCAGGATGTCGTCCAGAGGTACACCGAACTGCGTCAGGTTCTTCTCCAGGGCCTCCCGGTTCAGCGTCCCCGTAAAGGCGCGCGAGCCAAGGAAATCCCCGACCAGGTTTCCCTCCTCATCCGTGAAGGCGGCCACTTCCAGGGGTTTGGACACGGGGATCTTTTCTTCCTTGATCCGGCGCAGACACTCCAGGGCGGACAGGACACCTGCCGGCCCGTCGAACTTGCCTCCGTTGATCACGGAATCGATGTGGGATCCCGCCATCACGGTCGGCCCCTCGCCCGGAATCCTCCCAAAGATGTTGCCGGCGCCGTCCTCCCGGAGCTCAAGCCTCGCGCTCTGGATCCGGTCCTTCAGCCATCCGCGTGCCTCGAGGTCGGCCTTGCTGAAGGAAGGACGGCTGACTCCGCCCTCGCTGGTGGCGCCGATCTCTCCCAGTTCGAGTATGTCCCCGCACAACCGTTCGATATCGATCTTGATGCCTGTTTCCATAGCAGTCCCCTGAAAATAGTGATGGTAACCCGGATGAATCAGGAAATGAGTGCGACCATCTCACGGACAGCGAAGTCGATCCCCACGATCGCGGACCGGGCCACGATGGAGAAGCCGATGCTGAACTCCTCGATCTCTTCGATCTCGACGATGGGCCCAATGTTGTGGTAATCGAGGCCGTGCCCCGCATGGACGAGGAGGCCGAGCTCATCCCCATGGCGGGCGGCCCGGATGACCTCTTCCAGGGCCTTGCTCAGGTCGGCTTCCGATTCCGCTTCGGCATAGGCGCCTGTGTTGATCTCTATCATGTCCACGCCCACCTTCCGGCACACGGAGATCTGTTCTGTCGAAGGATCCACGAAAATGGAAACCCGGATTCCCGCGTCCTGCAGTTCCCGGATGTGGGGGCCGAGGTGTTCCTGATGTGTGATCACGTCCAGGCCGCCCTCAGTGGTGAGTTCCTCAGGGCGTTCGGGCACAAGCGAGACCACCTGGGGCTTAATCGCCAGGGAGATCGCCTTCATCTCGTCTGTGGCGGCCATCTCGACGTTCAGCCGGGTTTTGATGGTGTCCCTCAGAAGCCTCAGGTCGCGTTCCTTGATGTGCCTCCGGTCGGTCCGGATGTGGCAGACGATCCCTTCTGCTCCGGCCTGCTCAGCCAGCAGTGCGGCCAGCACGGGATCGGGTTCGGAGCTGCGGCGGGCCTCCCGCAGTGTGGCGTAGTGGTCGACATTGACCGCAAGTTTCATATCATCCTCCTCATTCGCCCAGGTGCCTGACGATGGCCTCGGCTATGCTTTGCACGTATTTTTCGATCTCTTCCTGGTCCGGGCCCTCTACCATGATCCGGGCCACGGGTTCTGTCCCGGAATACCGCACGTTGAGGCGGCCGGAGTCTCCCAGCTCGCTGCTCACGCGATCCATGGCGCTGGCTATCTCGGGGAACTGTGAAAGCTCCTCTTTCCTGCTGACCCGCACGCTCTGGAGGACCTGCGGATATTCGCGATAGCCGGACACGAGCTCCGAGAGGGTGGTCCCGGAGTCCACCAGGGCTTCCAGCATTTTGATGCTGGTCAGCATCCCGTCCCCTGTCGGGCAGTCGTCCAGAAGTATGGTGTGGCCGGACTGCTCGCCGCCGAGGTTGCTCCCCAGCCGGAGCATGTCTTCCAGTACGTATTTGTCTCCCACTTGCGAGCGGTATAGGTCCAGCCCCCTGGCCTTGAGCGCCACCTCAAGCCCCATGTTGCTCATGATGGTCGCGACCACTGTGTTGTGGCTTAGCCTCCCAACTCCCTGCATGTGCTCGGACAGGACGTAGAGGGTGTGGTCTCCGTTGAGGATGCGCCCCGTCTCGTCCACCCACAGCGCCCGGTCGGCATCCCCGTCGTAGGCGATGCCCATGTCGGCGCCGGATTCCTTGACTGTTTGTGCGAGGACCTCAGGATACAGGGAGCCGCAGTCCAGGTTGATGTTGCAGCCATCCGGCACGCAGCCCAGGGCCTGGACCTCGAATCCCAAATCCCTCAGGATCTCTGCGGCGAAGGCCGAGCTGGCCCCGTTGGAGCAGTCCACCACCACCTTGAGGCGCCGGGCTCCGTCCTTTGGTGTGAAGCGGCTCTTGAGAAAATCGCAGTACACATTCCTGAAGGAGGCCGCAGGCTCGATACTGAGTTCGGCAGGTTCTACATCACCCTGAGCATCATGGATGGCCTTTTCCAGGATCGATTCCCATTCCCCACTGATCTTCATTCCCTGGGAGTTGAAGATCTTGATCCCGTTGTCCTGGAAGGGATTGTGGGAAGCGGAGATAACAAGCCCGGCCGATATCGAATAGTCCATGGTTAGATAGGATATGGCCGACGTGGGGATAATCCCGGCAGAGATGGGCTCGCCACCTTCGTCCCGGATGCCCTGGAACAGGGCCTTTTCCAGCCACACGCCCGATTCCCGCGTGTCTCTGCCGATCAGGACCTGGGGAGTGAAGCCATTAGCCTTGAGCAGACGGACCAGCGCCCCGCCCAGTGCATATACGGAGCCATAGTCCAGAGGGAACTCGCCAGCTGCGGCGCGCATCCCATCGGTCCCAAAGAGTTTTGTCATGGAGGGAAGATCCGCCTTCGCTATTTCTTTTTTACAGGAGCGCCGTCTTTTTTCTCGGGTGGTTCCGTCCCCTCTTCGGCCTCCTTTTTTTCGATGATCAAGCGTACCAGAACTTTTGTCTCGGAGTCAACCAACTGGAGTGCCGGATCGGGTAGGATCGTATCCGCCGGGAACTCCACCGACTCGGTGATCAAGGAAAGGTCGATCAGCGTGGTCTTGGCCTTGAGGTCTTCCCTGATCTTGCTCTCCGGTCCGTAGATCGTGATCTCCGGGGGGATGCATTCGATGCTGACCAGGTTATATCCGTCCGGGAGCTCTCCGTGGGCGTCGGCCTCCACCGGGACGGTCATCTCTACGCGGCGCTCGAACTTAAGTGTCACCATACTGGGAGACAGTTCCTTGAGTTCCGCGCCGGCCGGGAGGCTGACCATGTTGCGGTTGAGGGCGAACTGCGTCTGAACCACGGTGGCATTGGTCAGGTCCAGGGCCACGTGCACGTTCAGGTCGGTGATATCCGGCAGCTGCCGGACCGAGGCGCGCACGGTGACGTTCACGAAATCCGGAGGCGGTTCCACCAGCAGCAGCTGCTGGGGCCGGTTGTGGATCTCGAGGCGAACGGTCAGGATCTTCTCGGACTGATTCTTCTCCTGCCCGATGAGTGCCAGCCACAGGATCATGGCCAGGATGAGGGAGGCGAGCTTCAGCCCCCAGTTTTTCGTGAACAGTCTTTTCCAGTTGCTCGGCATTTTATCCCAGGTGTGCCTGCAGGCATTTCTTGAGCTGTTCCTTGTCCAGCCCCCGCTCGAGGTTGCCCTCGACGGCCAGGCTGATGGTCCCGGTCTCCTCGGACACGATGATCACGACGGCATCCGTTTCCTGCGAGAGCCCCAGAGCGGCGAGATGGCGCGTACGCGTCTGGAAGTGCTCGCCAAGAGTGTGTTGGGCCGGCAGGGGCAGGAGGCAGCCCGCGGCCAAGATCTTGTTCTCCTGCAGGATGACCGCGCCGTCATGCAGGGGCGAATTGGGGAAAAAGAGGCTGACCAGCAGGTCTTTGGTCAGGACTGCATCGATGGGAGTCCCCCGGTTCGCATAGCTCTTGAGAGAGACTTCCTTCTCGAAGGCGATCAAGGCACCGATCTTGTGTGCAGCCAGATAGTCGATGGCCTGGTGAAGGTCCTCGAATTGTTCTGCCGTTGTCTTGATCGAGAAGCGCCGGCGAAAGTAGGACTGAGAGCCCAGGGCTGTGAGGAACCGGCGTATCTCGCCCTGGAACAGGATGATCACCGCAATGATGAAAAAGTTGGCGAAACCCCGGATGATCTGGTGCGACACATAGAGCTTGCCGATGTCTGTGATCACGAACAGGAGCAGGACGATTCCGAGGCCGATGGCCATCTGATAGGCCTTGGTATCCTTGATCAGCCGGAAGAAAGAGTAGAGGATGAAGGATACCAACAGGATGTCAAAAAAGTCCCCCAGTGTGATCCCCTTTAGGGAGTTGATGACATCCGCTATGGTATTATTCAGCATCGTATACCCGGTCCGTTCCCCCCGATCCTACAGAACCACAGTACCCTATATTGTACATGATTTCCTCGGCCACTGCCACGGCTTTTTTTACGGCGGCGACATCATGCACCCGGAGGATATGTGCCCCATGCAGCATACTGATCAGGGCTGCCGCGATCGTGCCTTCCAGCCGTTCCTCTGCAGGGGCATCGTCCAGGATGCGTCCGAGGAAGGATTTTCGCGAAACGCCGACCAGCAGGGGATGTCCCAATCTGCCCAGATAACCGAGGTGTTTGAGGAGGCAGAGGTTGTCCTGATGGCGCTTGCCAAAGCCGATCCCTGGATCGAGGATGAGGTTTTCGCGTTTCACTCCATGACCGATAGCCGCGGCGATCCTTGCCTCGAAGAAAGCGCCGATCTCGGGAAGCAGGTCGTCGTAGTGTGGATCGACCTGCATTGTCCCTGGGGTTCCCAGCATGTGCATGAGGATGAGCGGTGTGCCCCGCTCGGCGGCCAGGGACAGGATGCGTTCATCGAAGCGGCCCGCGCTGATGTCGTTGATGATGTCGGCCCCGGCCTCCAGTGCCGCTTCGGCAACTTCGGCCTTGGTCGTGTCGACGGAGATCAGGACATCCGTGCTTTCCCGGATCTCGGCGATAACAGGCAGGATCCGTCTTTTTTCTTCCTCAGCGGGGACGGCATCGGAACCGGGGCGCGTGCTCTCCCCGCCGATGTCGAGGATATCGGCCCCCTCATCGACGAGCCTCTGCCCCTGTTTTATGGCCTGGTCAGTGTCGAAAAAGAGTCCGCCGTCTGAGAAGGAATCTGGAGTGATGTTGAGCACGCCCATGATCCAGGTCCGACGGCCCAGGACATAATCCTGTCCTCGTGCCTGGATCGTGTACTCTCGTCTCACTGTGTTTCTGGTGTGCTCCCTTTAACTATCTGGGATTTCTGGTTTTTCGTTATTTATCTCGGGCTTCTCAGTAGCCTCGGAGGGCTCTACGGGCTCGGCTTTGGGCTTTGTTTCAGATTTGGCTGCTGGTTTTTTGGCCTTGGGTTTGGCCTTTTTCGCGGCCTTCGGTTTTGTGGTTTTGGCCGGCTTCTTGTTTTTTTTGGGCAGGTCTATTCCGTTGATCAGGCTCTCGATCTCATCGGAGTTCAAGACCTCCTTGTCGAGCAGGGCGTCCGCCATTTTTACCAGGATTTCGCGATGTTTGTCGATGATGGACTGCGCACGTTCGTAGTTGCGGTTGATGATATTCTTGACTTCTTCGTCGATCTGCTCGGCGGTCTGCTCGCTGTAGTTCTTCTGGGTTGTGAGTTCCCTGCCCAGAAACACCATTTCGTCCCGCTCCCCATAGGAAATAGGTCCCAGGTCGGACATCCCGTACACGCACACCATCTTGTGGGCGATCGCCGATGCCTTTTCGAAGTCGTTGGCCGCCCCCGTGGTGGTTTTATTAAGGAAAGTCTGTTCCGCAATCCGCCCGGCCATGTAAACGGAAAGCTGGGCATCGAGGAAGGTCTTGGAGTAGGTGTAGCGGTCGTCCAGGGGAAGCTGCTGTGTGAGCCCCAGCGCCATGCCTCTGGGAATGATGCTCACCTTATGGATGGGATCGGCCTCAGGGATCAGGGCGGCGACCAGGGCGTGGCCCGCCTCGTGGTAGGCCGTGCTCTCCTTCTCTTCCTCACTGATGATCATGCTCTTGCGCTCGACGCCCATGAGCACCTTGTCCTTGGCCATCTCTAAGTCACGCATGGTGACCTCTTCCTGGTCCTCTCGTGCGGCCAGGAGCGCGGCTTCGTTGACCATGTTTTCCAGGTCGGCACCCGAAAAACCGGGGGTGGAGCGGGCCAGGATCTTGAGCTCGACATCCTTGCTGAGCGGGATCTGTTTGACGTGCACGCGCAGGATATCCTCGCGGCCCTTGACGTCCGGCATGTTGACCACGATGCGGCGGTCGAAACGACCAGGCCGCAGCAGGGCGGTGTCCAGGATGTCAGGCCGGTTAGTGGCGGCGATCAGGATGACGCCTTCGTTGGAGTCGAATCCGTCCATCTCCACCAGGAGCTGGTTCAAGGTTTGTTCGCGCTCGTCGTGTCCGCCTCCCAGACCGGCCCCGCGGTGGCGGCCGACGGCGTCGATCTCGTCGATGAAGATCAGGCAGGGCGCCTGTTTCTTCCCTTGTTCGAAGAGGTCGCGCACACGAGAAGCGCCCACACCCACGAACATCTCGACAAAATCGGAGCCGCTGATCGAGAAGAACGAAACGTTGGCTTCTCCGGCTACGGCCCGGGCCAGCAGGGTTTTACCCGTGCCCGGCGCCCCGACCAGGAGCACGCCCTTGGGGATGCGGCCCCCGAGCTTCTGGAACTTCTTGGGTTCGCGCAGAAACTCGATGATCTCGGAGAGTTCTTCCTTGGCCTCGACCACGCCGGCGACATCCTTGAAGGTCACCTTCTTCTGGAGGCCCGAAAAAAGCTTGGCCCGGCTCTTCCCGAAGGACATGGCCTTGTTGCCGCCCGCCTGCATCTGCCGCATGAAGAATACCCAGAACAGGATGAGCAGGAGGATGGGGAACGCGGTGAAGAGGTATGAGTACCAGGGATTCTTACTAGTGTCTTTCACATCGATCTGGACGTTGTGCTCGCGCAGGACCTGGACCAGGTCTTTGTACTGCTCGGGGACCACGGTCTTGAAGGCGGTCCCGGTCGCATAGGTCCCCTCGACTTGGTTGCCTTCGATGGTGACTTCGCCGATCTGGTCTTCTTCCACGTCCTCTAGGAACTGGCTGAAATTTACTTCCTCGCTCACAGCTCCGGGATTCTGGAACACACTAAAGAGTAGGATGATCAGGATGCCTGCGGCGATCCAGAACAGGATGTTTTTGTATGTCTTATTCTGCTTTCTTGGTCTGTCCATTCTTTATACCTTTACGCCTGATATCTTAGCACATATACGATTTCGTGTATATTGCCGACGGGCATTTTGTGCACTTTCTTGTCGATATTCATGCCTTGAGAGCCATGCTCCTTCGGGAGTCTTTGTGCATGTCCTTGCTTGCCACCGCAGCGCCCGGGCAAGAAGTTTATCTTGTCATTACGAGCTGCGGAGCAGCAAAGCAATCTCATCGCCTCCATTCGGGACAATATCTTTACCGCAATATGTCTCCAAATATTCACTCGACTCTTATCTTACGCTTCCCAGGACCTAAAGGTTGCCCCTCAATCTCGACTTGACTGCATCCCTAAGTTTTAGTACGATATACAAGCCCTTAGGTGGGGCTGTAGTTCAGTTGGGAGAACGCTTGACTGGCAGTCAAGAGGTCGTGGGTTCAAGTCCCATCAGCTCCACCAACTTCCCCCCTATAGAACCAAGTTTTCCTTTAAGCACTGACCTGAATGCCTTACACCGTTCCAGCATTTGAGTTATAATTGTGCTGGAAAAAAGGAGCGCGCCATGGACTGGTCGGACCTCTGGTTTCCTTATCTCGTCACCCACACCATCACGATCTCACTTATTGTTATCTGCTTAAAACGGCCCAGAATTGGAAAGATCGCTTGGGGGGTTATCTTTCTCTTGGCAGGGGTATTCAATCTGATCTATGGGAATTTAAGACCGGAGGCCTATGTGGGCTACGGTGAGAATGCGGTGGGCCTTTATAAGAATTTCATCTTTGGAGCGTTCAGATCACACACGGAGTTGTTCATCTCCCTGATCGCACTGGGCCAGATATTAGTCGGAGTCCTTCTGTTCATGCGGGGAAAGCTTTTTCTCTTGGGAATACTGGGTGGCATCCTCTTCCTGGCGGCCATCAGCCCTCTGGGTGTTGGCTCGGCGTTTCCATCGACTGTATTGATGGCGCTCTGTCTTCTTATTCTCTATTTGAAACTTAAGAAAGTGTAGTTGGCCTATTTAGGATGCAGTTAAGCGACCGGATTCGAGCCAGCGGTTCTGATCACCGCGAAAGGAGATCGCATGTCGAATATATTTAGAGACTTCCTATATGAAGTTAACCCCATAAGATTTAAGGAACCTTTAGCAGAAACGCTGGGCGCCTTCAGGGAAAAAGATGCGGTTCTTGAATACACCTTTATCGAAACCGTAAAAATGGCCGGGCATGCCTGCCCTACCGTTGCGGGCGCATATATGAGCTGTCAGGAAGCACTCAATGTTTTATATCAAGATGAAATTCCCATAAGGGGCAATATTGCCGTGACGGTTTTCGGAGATCCGGATGAGGGCGTATACGGTGTCATAGGGCAGGTGTTCAGTTTCCTAACCGGAGCTGCTTCCACATCGGGTTTTAAGGGCCTGGCACAGAATTATGTTCGCAGGGATTTGCTTCAATTCAGTTCGGAAGAGATCGACTCTGAATCCATGTGTTTTGAGTTTAAACGCTTGGATAACGAAGCCCGAGTCCTGGTCAAGTTTTATCCAAAAAGAATTCCCTACCCAACAGATAATGCGATAAGGCTGAATGAACTCATGAAGAAGGTTCTCTGGGATGAAGCGAGCGATGCTGAGAGGAAAGAACTGCAGGATCTGTTTATAGGGAAAGTTCGGGCGATGCTCGTGGAAAGAAAAGAAATGCAGAACTGGTTGGTGTTGGAAGGAGCAAAAGAAACATGAGAAGTCTGAGACGGGAAGAGAAGGCGATAGAGACCAAGGATGAGATGGTCACGATCCTGGAGAACGCCAAGTATGTCACCATTGCCATGTGCCTGGATAGTGAGCCGTATCTGGCGACCCTAAGCCACGGATATGATCGAGAACGTAACTGCCTCTTCTTCCACTGTGCCCAGGAAGGGAAGAAAGTCGACATACTAAAGCAGAATAAAGTGGTATGGGGGCAGGCGCTCCTTGACAAGGGTTATGTTCAGGGGGCTTGCGATCATCTGTATGCGACGACCCAGTTCATGGGGAAGGTCACATTTGTGGAGGAGATGGCGGAAAAACGGCACGCCCTCGAGGTCATGATCGAAGGCCTGGAGGGTGAGCCAGACAAGGTCAAGGCCGCGCAGATCACGGACGAATCGGTCAGAAGGGTACGGATCGGGAGAATAGATATCACCTACATGAGCGGGAAGAAGGCAGAAGAGGTCATCATCTCTCTCTGAGCGAGGTGGTTATTTGGAGCTGGCGGCGCCGACATACTTGCCGACCAGCATAGCGATGATGACCGCCACATAGATTTGCCCGGCCTTTGTATTAAAGCAGTCCTCTTTTTCACACCTCTAATTTGTGCAATAGGACAAGATGATGGGCGTGCAGTCCCTTTAAGACCGCTTTTTCACTAATGCAATCAAGGCCCGCTTTATGTATGTCTTCTAAGAATTCCGAATGGATTACCATATCTATTGTGGTTTGCGAAGGCTTGATCCACCGTCTTAAACGGCGCTGAGCCATATGTAGGGCATTCCGGCGATAATATGACAGAATGACAAAGCGTTGGGACAGCCTTGCGAACTCCTTTAGAGCGGCTTCTCTTTCGCTACGCTCGTGGAGGTGTTGAAAGAGGCGGATGCTGACGACGCCCGCAAAGGCCTCTGCTTTGAAAGGCATCCCTCCGACTGCATCTCCGACCACGCCCCACAACCTGTTAGGAGAGAGTGGATGCTGGTTCTGCATATGCCGTACCATGGACAAGGACTGATCGCAGCCAATGATACTCGAACTAAACTCGAGCAGTAGAGGTGAAAAACGTCCGTACCCGCAGGGGATATCCAGGATCAGGCCTGGACCGCCTGCTGCTCTTTTCAAATAACTGCGAAGGATGGCCTCTTCCCTCCTATGGACATATTTTTGGTCCGCCTTTCTGTAGCGGGTCTTAGCATACTTTTTGACCCCTTCCTTCGTGAAGTCATCCTGCATGCCGATTCTCCTCCCACTTTGGCTGAGTCTTTGAACCACAGTGATATGCATCCCTCATGATCTTCACTGTATCCGCAGCTTGCGCACGATGTCTCGGATCCGCAGCTTGGACTTGAATGTCATGTAACCTGAAAACAGCGATTTGATACTCCGATACCACAACCAGGGCCCTAGAGATAGGGGATGGGGTTCGAGATAGGCCGTCAAAAACATTCTCTGATATTTGCCCGGGACACCCAGCCGGATGAGGTTCTTTATCCCCCGTATATGTCCCACATTCTTTTTTATGCGTATGCGGTTGGTGTCGAGTAGAACAAAATGATACTTGAGTGGACCTTCCTCTTGGACCAACACGTTGCCGTCCGACAGATCACGGTGCAGGATGCCCTGACCGTGACATCCCCTTACAAAAGCCCCCAACTGCGTGATCAGAGATTCCAGTGATTCTTCCTGATTGGAGTGAAAAAGACTCCTGAGTTCGGGGGCTTCTGCTACAGACAGAGCAAAAAACAGAGCATGATCGAGGAAAAGCCCGCTCCTGTTCTCCAGGTAGGCTATGGGAAGGGCGGTGTCCACTCCGGCCTCCACCAGGGACCAGCTTCCTCTCCAGGCTTTTTCGGCCTTGGATCTGATCAGAGCGCTCTTAAGCTTGTCGATCCCACGGGGTCGAAATTCTTTGAGAATGTAGGGGATCAGCACGCCCTCCGGATCGGGCAGGCGAATCTCTCCGATCCGATTGCGGGAACTCGCCAGGATCCGAACTCCAGGCATATCCAGGAGATTGTCTCCCTGGAAGAGGATATCCTGCAAAGATGCGCTGTTGAAGCGGGGATGGACACGGCCTGAATAGCCGGCGCTCGAAATCTCGGTACCCCTGTCCCTTTTTTCACCGCAGAAACGACCCCGGCCTCCCATTTTCAGGTACAATAGCACCCCTTATTAGAGCTGTCAAACCAGCTCTACCATGCCACCTAATGCTGGGAAAGGCCCTGAACGAATGGGTTTGCTAGTTTCGCCTCGTCCATACAGTTTGAGGAAGATTGAATAGATCAGTTTCTTTCCTATTGAAAAAATATGTGCCTTCCCTATATGATGAGGACACTTTTATAGATTCAAGGGAGAACACGGTCATCGGCCCCAACAAAACTGGAACCATCTTTGGACTTGTGCTGTTGTCCATTGTGATACTCTGCGGTCCAGTCTTTTCCCAAGAGAAAGAGCCTCGCACCTATAGACTGAACACTCAGTTCCTGAAAGACTTCGGGAACGACTTTGTATCCGTCTGGACGGGGCCCCTGGAATGGGATGGCCGGGATTGGACAAAGTTTGCGGTAGCTTTGGGGATTACGGGGCTGATCTATTCGGTCGATGACGGCATCCAAGAATGGTCACAGAGCAACAGGAACACATCCGGAGACGATTTCTGGAATGCTTTCTCCAGATTCGGGGAGCCGCTGATACTGATGGGTGTTTCTGGGGGTTTTTACTTGGCCGGAGAGATCGTCGGGAGTACGGGCATGCGCAAGACCGCCCTCCTGAGCATCGAGAGCCTGCTCATCTCCTCCACCGTATTGTACGCCCTGAAATGGACCGTGGGCCGAGCGAGGCCCTACACTGAGGAAGGCAAGCATTCGTTCCGGCCGTTCAGCACGAGCTCCGACTATCACTCCTTCCCCTCGGGCCACACAACCGCGGCTTTTTCCGTGGCTTCGGTGATCGCGCATCATAACGACAGCCTGCTCGTGGACGTCATCTCTTATTCCGCGGCGACCCTGGTCGCGCTTGCACGGCCGTTTCAGGATAAACACTGGCCTTCAGATGTCTTCTTTGGGGCTGCGCTGGGGTATTATGTGGGGCAGAAGATCTGCGCCTGCCACTCCGGACTGGCGACCAAGAACATAGACGTCGGGCTCCACATAACTCCCTATCAGCAGAGCTTGTCGCTCTCATTTTCTTTCTGATTCGCCCCTTTTATTTCTATTTTATCCAGCGACGAATGATTAGTGAGCTCTAAGTTTGTATGCTTGTGCGCAAACGACACTATTGACCAAGACGTTTCGCATCCTAGCCAAAATCAAGAAGAACGAAACCGCCGTCCAGATAACCTTTAAATTTTGATCGTTGCCCCCTGCACAACTCCTCGGGGGTATGCCTGGCCGGGGCGCTACATGTGGGGGAAAATATTCTCATAATATCAATATTTAATATTGACTTGCCCAATTTCATGTGCTATCTGTAGCGAAAGGGTGTATGCTGAGGAATAGAAGTTAAACGGAGCGCCAAGGACTTCTCTCACAGAATCGAATCCAGCCAATGGGGAAAAAGGAATTGCCCTGAGAGGCAGCTCTAAACTGGATTTGATTCATTGCGGTCCCTGCATGGGGGGGAATGCTAAAAAAAATTACTTTTCTGATTGCTGTTATTATCCTTGTCTCGTATTCGTACCCTCAGGCCCTTAAGGTCGAGGGCACACTCAGTTACTATGCGGTTACGGATTCACTCTTCAAAGACCTCTATGGCTCGGGAGACCTGATGTTCGGTTTCAACCTGGCCTACGATGTCCTGCCAGCTCTCGAACTCAGGGGAGAGATAAGCTATTTTTCGGATCAGGGTACCATGACCCTCACCGAGGAAACGATCAAGCTGACGATCGTTCCGCTGAGCCTGGGATTGAGGTACAAGGCATTCAATTTCAGCAATTTTGCCCTCTACCTCGGGGCCGGGCTGGGTTCGTATCAATACAAGGAACGAGCCAGGATCGGCGACACCTCAGGATCCGCTCTGGGAATGCATGTCGAGGGAGGGTTGAATATATTCTTGAGCCGGAAGGTGCATTTTGACGTATTCGTCCGTTACGTCAAGGCCACGGCCGAGCCGTATGATGAAAAGATCGAGCTGGGCGGCCTGAATACGGGGATAGGGATAGCTTATGTGTTTTAGGCGATCGGTGATGCTGCCAGCATCTGGGTAGAGCGCATGAAAGCACGGTATCGTCTGCTTCTAATTTGCGGTCTTCTGGTGGCATCTGCCCTGCTGTGGATCAAGACTGCTGCTTCCCCCGGTTCTTCGACCGGCGTTTGGTGGGATCTCGACTGGCACTATCGCATCCGGATCGATGTCGCCAGCGGAAGCCTCCCCAGGGACGACGAAGCGATCGCGTTCGCTGTCGACCTGCAGTCCCAACTGTCTGTGTGGGATGTGCCGGGAACTCTGGATGCAGATTCTGTCTGTGTCGTCGACCAGACAGGGCCATGTAGAGAAGTCCTCTCCCAGTATGAGCCAGCCTCGAATGAGGTGATCTGGCTCTCCGGCGTCATGTCCAGAGACTCTATTAAAACGTTTTACATTTACTTTGATGCCCTTGAAAACGGCAGCAAGCGCCCGCCCAGCTACTACGAGGATCGGCAGGATGGGGGAGTCAAGCTCCGGCCCACCGGGGATCACCTGGTGGTGGTTTATAAGATCGGGGGAATAGAACATGAGGTTGCCAGCATCAACCGGGCCCAAGGACGTATCGACTATTTGAAGCCTCCCCTGGGTCAAACTCTCATAGATACGGAAGGCTCCGGGATCAATTTCGAGGCATGGGATACTGCCCCTGCTGGCGGTCCGGCTCCTGCCCACCCAGAGATAAGCCCGGAGGGATTTTCGTTATCCGGAGGCCCTGTACGCTCCCTCATCGCGATTCTTGATTCACCTGAGAATCCCCTCTCCGAAACGGTTCCTCTCGAGAGGACATATACTTTTTACTACACACCGAATGGCCATGACGTGCGCATAAGGCTGGACACCCAAGCCGGGACCGAATCGGGATCTCATCCGGTCTCGGCACTTGGGGAACTACAGGCCTCCGTAGAATTACGTGGGGCCTATGCCCCAGGCTTCGACACCGTGTTTTGGGCCGCAGCGGAAGATGCCGCGGCCCTCTACACGACGTCTGTCCAGGGATTGGGCATCGATCAGCAGCACGTGTCTCCGCATTCATTGTCTGATAATTATTGGGGAGCGTATGGGGAGAAGGGCGGGATCTCCGTGATCCATTCGGATCCGGAATGGCATGCCTGGAAATGGGAAAAGTCCGGGAAAGAAGGCCATTTTGTCTTGAGGGCAACCTGTTCCCCGGGGCTCGATTGCTCGGGCCAGGGTATCCAAGAATGGTCGGTCTGGCTCTATGGTTCGGCGGAGGACGACTGGCTACCGGCCCGTGATTTCGGCAACTGCATTCAGGCACCTGCAGCCGTTAAAGCGCATCTTGTTGAGAACCTGATGATCCCCGAAGACCTTGCTGAGACAGGGGAGCCGGACATGCCGCTCCGCATCCGTTCGGCTCCAATTAACGGCATCGAGGATGATCATATCCCTATCGATAGAATAAATGGCCAGCTCAGAGTCGCCTGGTTCAGCCCCTCCTGGTCCTATCGAAAGAGCCATTCGCTGAGCGGTTCCACAGCAGGTCTTTTGACGAACTATGCTGTCCGGTTCGTTGTACACTACGGCAGCGGCACCGACAGCGGGGAAGATGTGTACCTGGATGGCAACTGCCGTGCCGATTTCGGGGATGTCCGCTTCACGAATGTGGATGCCTCTGTTTTGTTCGACTATTGGATCGAAGAGAAGACCGATGGCGCGGATGCTGTATTCTGGGTCGAGATCGACAGCCTCCCCGCGAGCCCTGGCTTTTCGAATGTCTATCTCTACTACGGCAATGCTTCGGCAGTCAGTTCCTCGAACGGCAAGGCCACGTTCGATTGGTTCGATGATTTCAGCTTCGATTCCTCGACAGACTATGAGATCGGCCGGCACACCACGGTCTGGCATGGACCCAGTGTTTACAATCCCTACTATGATCCCGTGAACCAGAGGGTTGCCTATGATACGGGAGATAATTTTACCGGGGGGTGGAAGGTCCGAAGCCCCAATCTGCTGATCCAGAATTTTGCCGCCAAGGTCACATTCGGGGTGACGGGTTCCTATCCCATAAACACCACCAACGGGATCTTGGGGAGGTGGACAGGGGATTCGGCCTATTATGGCTTTTATGTGGCAGGGGGGAACTACACGGCCCCCGCTCTGGTGAGGGATGCCCGCACGACGGTCATCGCCGCTCCTGGTGGGAACTCCTATCATCCCTTTGGGGGGATCCCCCACACGTCGGAGCTCCGCGTCTATGGCAGCAGCCTGGAAGGGATCTATAACCAGGGAGAAGCGGATGAGGTCGTCCTGGCTGCCACCGATTCCTCTCATGCTGGGGCCGGTCAAGTCGAGGTTATTATCGCTCAGGCGGCCGGATGGTTCGATGTTTTCTTTGTCCGGAAATATGTCATCCCAGAACCCTCCCATGGCTCCTGGGGGAGCGAGGAAGGCGCCCCCAGTTACTTGAGGGTCACTGGCAGCGCTACGATGGATGCCGGTGCCAGCAATGAACTCACCATAACGGCCTACGACCAGTTCGACACCGTGGCCACGAGCTACAGCGGTCCGAAGAGCTTTAATTTTTCGGGGCCAGGTATCGCACCGGATGGGACGGCCCCTACCGTCGAGGGAATAGACGGCGGGTCGGCGGTTGCAGTGAACTTCACCAATGGAGAGAGCGATGTCGCAGCGGCCACCCTGATCGCATATCTGGCCGAGACTACGACCGTCGATGTTTCTGACGGCACCATCGACTCCAACGGCAGCCCTACGTATGATCTGGATCTCCTGGTCTCTCCCGGAGTGCTAGATAATCTCGTCTTCGGCCAACAACCGACCGACACCTCGGCGGCCATGGCCATTGCCCCGCCTGTTATAGTGGAGGTCCAGGATCAATGGAATAATATCTGCACTTCCGATAATTCCACAAGTGTGTCTTTGGCCATAGACAATAACCCGGGAGGGGGAACTTTGTCCGGCACGTCTTTGAGGACAGCCCTGAGTGGAATCGCCGTATTCGATGACCTGAGTATCAACTTGGTCGGGATAGGATACACGCTGCAGGCCACCTCTCCCGGCCTCATGAGCGTCACCTCTCTCCCGTTTAGTGTGTCGGCCGGGGCCGCAGTGGGGATCGTCATCGAGGATGCATCCGACGGTTCGGGAGCCGAGGTCGACACGCGGTCTTTGTCCACCGGCCAGAGGTTCACGGCCTATGCCATCTCTCGCGATGCTCCCGGCAACTACGTGGATAATGTCGCGGTCAGCTGGAGCCTGGTCGATATTACGGGCGGGATCGTGGTGGGCGACCTGAGGGAAGCACCGGACTACAGGAGTGCGACCTTCACGGCCAACGCCGGCGGTACGGCCAGGATCTTCATTAGACAAGCGACATTGGGGACCGATACTTCGGGACTGATCACCGTGAGAAATCGGCCACCCGTGGCAGTGGCCGGGGAGGACAGATCCATCATCCTGGGCGAGACAGTGTACCTCGATGGATCGGCCTCATATGACCCGGACGGCGATCCCCTGACATATCGGTGGTCTTTTCTCAGTCGTCCCCCCGAATCCAATGCGGAGATCGATGATAGTGAATCAGCGCTCTGCAGTTTTTTCCCCGAGCACTGGGGAGAATACATGCTGCAGCTGATCGTGAATGACGGGAGAGAGGACAGTGCGCCCGATGAGGTCCGGGTGTATGTGCAAGCCCCTCCTGTGGCTCTTTTCGAATGTACGCCGATTTCGGGCCTCATCCCACTCGAGGTGAGCTTCGATGCCTCCGCTTCCTATGATCCCGATGGTCGGATCGTTTCCTATGCCTGGGATTGCGGCGATGGCACTGCCGGCCAGGGTGTTAATCACAAGCATACCTATACAACTAAGGGGGAGTATACAGTAGTATTGACCGTGGTGGATAATCACGGCCTCAAAGACACTGAGGCAATGTCGATTTTGGCCAGGACCCTCCACCCTCCCGTCAACGTCAGCCTGAAGAGAGAGATTAACCGCAGCCTCTTCAAGCAAGAGGCGTTCCACACGATCAACTGGGCGCCCCATCCGGGCAATAGCGGGCTGAACGTCGTGGCATATCGCGTGTATCGGAAAGAAGCCTCTGCCGGGGATGATCGCTTCCAGATGATCAAAGCCCTCTCAGGGAGTACGCTTTCCTATGTGGACGGCTTCCTAGATGTCGATAAGAAGTATGTCTATGTGGTCACTTCTGTCGAACAAAGCGGTGCTGAAAGCCAGCGATCTTCTCCTGTCGGCAACTGAGTGACCTGGTCGTGCTGCGTGTCTCCGGTGTCAAGGAGCTGGAGGTCGATGTCTTTGATGCGGAGGGCCGGTGATGCGAGCGGGTAACGGCAACATTGGCCGTGAGGCTTGGATCATTTGTGTGAAAGCGGGGGTGTGACATGAAAAGTTGTGGATGGTTCGTCTGGATCCTGGTCTTGTTTTCGATTCCGGCACTGGCTCAGGAACTCATTGAAAACCCGGCTAAGCCGAAGAACCCCGATGTCGGGCGGATCCTGGAGATACGGGAGGAGCTGAGGATCACGGACGAGGGGGGAGATATCTTTTTCGAGTATCCCCACAATGTGAAAGTCGCCCCCGACGGCTCGATCTTCCTGGCGGACCGCGACCTGATGCTGCGTTTCGACAAAGACGGTAATTTCCTCCATAACTTCTTCAAGAAGGGGCAGGGTCCAGGAGAGATGATCTACCTGCGGGACTATTCTTTCCATGACGGCAAGCTTTTTGTCATCGGCTCCAATCCCGATAAATTCCTTGTCTATGATTTCGGTGGGGAACTCCTCGATGAGGTGGTCCTGCACGATGCGCCCATCTTCATGGACTTCAAGTTCATGACGGGCGGTAGGCTCTATTTCATCAAGAACGAGCCGCCGGAACAGGCCGACAAGCCAGGCGTCTTCGATGCCCCGCATGTCTTGGTGTCCATGGACCAGTCTGGTGAGGGCCTGGAGGAACATCTGTCCCTGCCCTACCAGTTCTTCATCTCGGGGGGAGCCATGTCCGGGATGGGACGCCTGACTGGTGCGTTTTTGCAGGATCGACTCTGGGTTCTGACCAATACGGAAGAATATCTGGTCAAGCTCTATGACATCGAATCACAAGAGGTTGTCCGGAGATTCAAACGCCCGTACAAGCGCGTTAAGCCCCCTAAAGACCACAGATGGGGAGGCATCTACGACCGGGAGGGAAATAGGATGGGCCCGCCGCCACCGGATTTCCTGAACGACATAAGCGCCCTGTATGTTGTCGATGACGCGATCTGGGTGCGGACCTCAACCCGGGACGAGGAAAAGGGCTACCTCATTGACGTCTTCGACCTGGAGGGCGTTTATGTGGATTCCTTCTACCTGAACACGAGCGGGAGGATCGTCGGCACTCACGGAGACAGGATCTTCATCCAGGAGTCTGACGAGGACGAACTCCTCAGCATCGTGAAATACAGAGTCATCGGCTAGACATAGTGAAAGTCAACCCTGGATCGATGTCCTCGGGTTGATTTGACTAATCTCAACGAAATCCGTATGTTTAGTAACAGCAAGTCATAATATTCACTCAAGCATAGCGGCCCCGTTTTCTAACCGGAATCATAAATCTTATCGAAGGAGTTGCCATGGAAAAAGCAGAGATTCTCAAAGACGGCACTAAAGTCCTGATCAGGGATCAGACCGGGGAAGACCTGGATATTCTGATGGATTTCTACCAAGCGCTGCCGGATGAAGACCGCCGCTACCTGCGTGTGGATGTGACAGACCGGGATGTGGTCAAGCAGCGGCTCGAGCTCTCAAAAGGCGGATACCTGTTCCGCAGGGGTGCCCTTGAAAATGATAGGGTCGTGGCCACCGGGGCCCTGGAGATCTTCCCGGACGCCTGGCGCGAGCACCAGGGCGAGATCCGCGTCATCGTGAGCCAGAATTTCCGTCATAAGGGACTGGGCTTGGTCATGATGCGCGAGCTCTACCTCATGGCCCTGGATAAGAACGTGGAACTGCTGGTCACGCGCCTGCTGCGGCCCCAGATCGCCGCGCGCAACATTTGCCGTAAGCTGGGCTTCCGGGAGGAACTGCTGGTGCCGGACTATCTCCACGACCTCACTGGAACCACGCAGGACATGGTCCTCATGGCCGCGGACATGAAAGACTTCTGGAAGGAGCTGGAACACGTCTATATGGATTCGGACTGGTCCAAATATCGCTGATCCGCTGAACAGACGCGGAGAGAGCGTCACTGTCCGAGGTTTTCGATCGATCGCTTTCGCTAGTGGAGGGGCTCGATCACCTCGAAGTATTTTACTACCGGAAAGGTCACTCCCTCGTCACCCGCACTTTTTCCCGTGAGGAAATCATTGAACAGGCCCCATCCGGCCAGACCGTCTCCGACCTCTGGTTCCAGGCAGTAGAAGGCCAGGTTGGCGAGCGGCTGGGCCAGGTCGATCATGTAGGTCCCTGCCGGATATGTCCTGGATTCGAAGCGGACGAACTCGCCTACGAGTTCCGTCATGGCATATCCGCCGCGCTGAACGGTCTTGATCTCGTCGACGACGTATTCCTCGCCCCTCACCGTTACAGACTCTTTCAGGACTTTAGTCTCGATGTTCTGGAGCCGGAGCTTGTCCACGATCTGCTCCATGTCTGCCGGGATCAGATAGCCTCGGGGCATGGTCGCTTCCCGGGTTCCCACGGGCTTGGTGAGGTGTTCGACGCCTTCGATGATCTGGGGAGGGCCATCAATGGTGCCGGGCTTGGGACGCTGCACACTCGTCCCGGGGATATATTCATACACATTCTTCGGATAGGCCAGCAGTTCGACCTGCCCCCAGGATTCGTATTTTCCCGCCACGAAGTTCTTGAGTCCCCTGGAGGCTGCATTCGTCCTGACCTTTTCGACGACCTCCTGGTCGGCAGACTTGCAGATCTCCTGCATCTCTTTGCCGTTTCGGTTTGTGTATTCGAGGAGCTCCGTGATCAGGGCGTAGTGGGCGTAGATCTTCCGCTCGAATGAGGGATCGCCCGGTGTCTCCACCAATATCGACATGCGGTTGCGCAGTCCATAGGCGGCGGTGACGAATTTTCCTTCTGTCGTCCAGTAGGCCAGGTCGTGGCTCCAGACCTTGGGCGGCCACTCATTGCGCGGGAACAGGCAGTGGCTGAAGGTCTCGATCTTAAAATTGGTGCGGATGGCCTCACGCATGGCCGGGAAGAGTGTGTCCCAGACGTATCCACGCGGGCCGGAATGGGCGGCCGGCACGGTGGAGGTGGCATACACGATCGCATAGCCGTGCTGGACCCTCCCCATGGCGTGGGCATCGAAAATAAGTGTCGGGTCCCAGCGGTTGAGCACCGTACTGTAGAGGCCCTGGACGTTGGTGGTCTCGAGCTTGATGGCGTCGCGGTTGAGGTCGTATCCCTTGGCGTTCTGGCGCGTCCCGATGATATGCGGGGTGCCGTCCCGCAGCCCCCAGGTGTCGTTGCCGTCCACATTGAAATTCGGTGCGCAGAGGATGATCTGATCGTCGAGAAGGTGTTTCTTGTCTCCGAGGAGGATGTCCCGCATGACCAGAAGCAGGGCTTCCTTGCCTTCGGCCTCTGGCGGGTGGATGTTGCCCTGCAGATAGATAACGGGCTTGCCCGATTTTCGTGCCTCTTGAGGAGAGGTGATGCGGGGATTGGCCAAGACCACCACGGGGCACTGGCGGCGCATCTCGCTTGTGAACATGGTGAAGACGTGGACGTTCTCGGAATTCCACTTGAGCATGTCGATGAACTCCAGGACTTGGTAGCTTGAGGTTGTCTTTGCGAAGCCGGCCTTTTCGGGAACGGTCTGAAAATTTTCCGGCCATTCGCCGTTCCATTTTTCCGGGACCGCGTCCCCCCAGTAGATTTCTTCCTGGGATGCTGATGCAAGGAATGATATCAGCAGGAACACGAGTAGTGTTATGCAAAAATATCTGATGAGCCTCATGACCGCCCTCCTGTAGAGAGTTGTTTTGTCATAGCATCTATCACAGAATTCATCGAAAGGTCAATTTGAGTCATTTGACAAAGAGGGATGGCCGCGTAGAATATTAACATAGAGAGGGAATATCCAACATTTTCTGTCTGGAGGGTGGGATGAGAAAAACGTTGGTCCTGTCGTTCGTTATTCTGGGGTTTCTGTCTGTTTCCCATCTGTCCGTTTTTGCCCAGCTGACTGAAAAAGAACTGGCTGAACGGTCCAAGTGGGAGCAGTTTATGGCGGAGGCAGCTGTCCTGAAGGGAAGCCAACCCCTGCCGAAGCGGTTGGCCGTCACGAAGCCTCATCACCTGCGCTTGGGCAAAGATGGAGAGGAATGCTGGGCCTGGTGGAAGAACGTATCGGGTCGGCCGGATGGCTACCCGGATTACTGGAGGCGCGAGATCGCGGCCTATGAGATTGACAAATTCCTTTGCTTGAACATGATCCCGCCCACGGTAGAGAGAAGATACAAGGACAAAAGGGGGGCTGTCAGCCTCGAGATGGAGGGGACCGTATTCCGGGAGCTTAAGGAAGCCGGAACCAGCATCCCTTCAGCCGCTGACCAGCGCACAAACTTCTTTAGAGCGCTCTACCTGAGGACTGCCTGGGACAACCTTGTCGCGAACGAGGTCCGCAGCGAGGGGGACATGATCATCACGGATGACTGGCGCATGTACCTCATCGATCATTCGCGCGCATTCAGTTCCACAAAGAAACTCATATTGCTGCCCGATAAGAAAAGTACTAAGGAGCCCATCCAGGCCCTTCCCGCGGTCTTCGTGGAAAGGCTGGCCCTTCTGGATTACGAGTCGATCACGAATGTTGTGGGTGAGTATCTAACGAAGAAGGAGATCGAGCGCCTCCTGCTGCGGAAGGACAAGCTCCTGGCAGAGGTCGAACGGCTCAAGGCAAAGTACCCGAATTTTCTGTATTGACTACCGACGGCCCGGGCGTCTACCGAATTCTTTCTCGAGCTTGGACACCGCTATGGGTTTGCCGTGCGCTGTGTGGTTGGTCTTCACTTTTTGACTTCGTAGACGCTTTTGGTCCGGGGGGGCATGACATAGGCGGAGACGACACTCTGGTTTCCGCTTGTGTCCACAGCGCTGACACCGAACACATATTCGTCGATCGTGACGTTGGGAAAAGTGTACTCCGTGACGTTGCCTACCTGGACCGTCTTCTCCCAGATTGGGGATGTTGTCCGGCGCCAGTGCACGATGTAGCCGGCCAGGTCGTCGCAGACCACGGGATTCCACTTGAGGGCTGCATCGTAGCCGCCCCCGCGTCCGAGAAGGGCGCGTCCTCTGTCGCTGACAACGGAGGGAGCCGGGGGTGCGGCGGCGATTGATGCGAGGACCGATCCCACGATGCGGATGTTGCGTGTGCAGTAGTCGAGGTCCATGTTCTCGAAAGTATCGTTCACCGTGTGTTGGCGGGAGTAGTTTTCGTTGGCCTCCATCATGCGGATGCCGGCCCAACCCTCGAGGACGAACGGCGTATGGTCGCCGCCGCGGCCGAAGCGGTCGGCCCGGTAGATGAGGTCGATCTTGGCGGAGGGTGTGTAGTGCTCTCCCACCTGTTTGGCATAGCGGGCCAGGCTGCGGGAGGGGGAGTCCATGGGGTCAGCCGAGAACACGCGCATGCGGCGGTTGTCGAAGACGCCGTTGCCGCCCTCGATGTTGCCGATCATGTCGAGGCCGATGTTGCCGCAGACGTTCTTGCCCTCTTCTTTGAGGCGGGCGGCCATGAGGGTGGAGCCCACGAGGCCGACCTCTTCGCCGGCAAAGGCCACGAAGATGACCGTGGCATCGAACTCGTGTGCGCTGAAGACTCGAGCTAGTTCTAGGAGGGCGGCGACGCCGGAGCTGTCGTCGTTGACTCCGGGGGCGAGGTTGTCGAAGTTGTCGCGCGGCCAGTCCTTGTCGATGGGCCGGGCATAGGAATCATAGTGGGCGTGGAGCATGAAAATCCGCTCCTGATCCCCTGTGTGGCGGCCGGGCAGGGTGGCGACCACGTTGCGCATGGTCATGGGCTTGGTCATCCGGCGGCCCTGCGGAGGAAGCTCGTAGGTGTCCATCTCGACCTGGAGGCGGGGGCTGAGGCCCTTGAATTCGGCCAGCAGCCACTCGGCTGAGGCCTTGATACCTTTGTCTACCTGCTCGGATGACATCGTGTGGCGTGTATAGAAGGCTTCCATTGTCTTAAGGATCTTTTCCACGTTGTCCTTCGAGACCTGGTTGATGAGCGCGGCGATATCCGGGTCTGTGACTGCAGCCTGGGTTCGTGCGGCGCTCAGGCCGAACAGGACCAGTGTGATAACGGCCAGCAGCGTTGTTTTGTTCTTCATGTCGAGCCTCCTCTCTTTAGAGCCAGGCCCTATTATCTCAAAAGAGCTGAATTTCTCAAGTTCTTAGTGGAAGAGCCGCTCTGCCTCGGTCATGGCCGAAACCTTTCCCATCGAGATTCGTTTAATCCCTTGAGCCCGATCGCCCGCGGATTCTACGGCCATCTGGGGAAATACAGACCGAAAGAGGAGGCGCCATGAGACGTCCCAAGCTTTATCCACGATTTGTTTTCGTATCGGTGGTGTGCCTGATCCTGTGTGTTGCGTGTGCCGCACAGGACAGCTTCCCCGGAAAAGAATGGGTCTTGGAAAATAGCCCGGAGGAATTCGGCTACTCGTCTGACCAACTGGCGGAGGCCAAGGAGTTCGCAGACACGATCGACACGGCCGCGGTCATGATCATCGTGAAGGGAAAGCTCATATATCAGTGGGGGAATGTGAGCAAGAAGTACATCACGCACTCCACCCGCAAGAGCTTCATGAGCGCCCTGTATGGAAAATACGTGCTGGACGGGACCATAGACCTCGACAGGACCATGCGGGACCTTGGGATCGATGATGAGCCGCCCCTGACCGCACAGGAAAAGAACGCCACCATCCGGGACTGTCTGAAGGCCCGGTCGGGAGTTTACCACACGGCCGAGGCTGAGACAGATGGGATGCACAATCTGAAACCGGACCGGGGCACATTCCAGGCGGGAGAGTTCTGGCTATACAACAACTGGGACTTCAATGTCCTGGGGACCATATTCCAGGAATTGACCGGAAAGGACATCTTTGAGGCGCTCAAGGAAGACATCGCAGATCCCATCGGCATGCAGGACTACAAACCTGAGGACGGGCGCAGCTTCAAAACCACGCGCTCGATCCATGAGGCCTACATGTTCGTGATCTCGGCTCGGGACATGGCCCGCCTCGGACTGCTCTTCCTGCGGGAGGGGCGCTGGGACGGAAAGCAGGTCATTTCCGCGGACTGGGTCAAGGAAAGCACGACGTATTTTTCGGATGCCACGATCTACCGGTCAGACGGATACGGCTACATGTGGTGGGTGGCCAAGCACCACAACAGATATCCTCATTTCCCGAACGTGGAGGTGGCGGAGGGGACCTACTCGGCGCGTGGATACGGAGGCCACTACATCGTGGTGCTGCCGGAAAGGGACATGGTCGTGGTGCACCGCGTGGACACGTTCCAGCAGAGCAATTATGTTGTGCCCCAGGAGTTCGGCATGCTGCTCAAGAAGATCCTGGACGCCAAGATCGAATAGAGACGGCACCCAATTTCGGAGGCTTGCTCTGATTCAGTCTTTTTCTTCTGGGTCCTCTCGGTCTTCGCGATAAAGATAGTTATATGCGATGGCGCCCGCCGGATTGATGACCTCCCATTCGCCGGTTTTTTTGTTCTTCCGGTACGTCACCGAATTCTCGTAGCGATTGATCCCCGGTATGGGATCTGTGGTTTCGGAATCCTTTTCTTTGGGATCCTTTTCCTCTGTCATCGATTCCCTTTTCTTTGCTCAGTTGGTCCTTTGTGTGAGATACCGCTAATCCTTACGAATTTGTTCGGGATTGCCGAGGGGCCAGAGGAGCGCGGGCTTGAGGACGCCCTTCTTGGCCTGCTCTGTGGTCCCGTCGCTCAGCACGACCCGATAGGTCCCCGGGCCGGCGCGGCGGGAGTTCCAGACCAGCTTGTGGATGCCCGGCTCGGTCTCGGGCTTGAGCTTGGCCACGGTGTTGCCGTCGCAGTCCACAATGTTGAGCGTGAGGGGAGACTGGAGCTCCTCTTTGATGTAGTAGAAGATCGGGAGGCCGCCCCTCTCGTTGGGCGTGCGGAGGTGGTTGTCGCCGGTCATGTGATAGTTGCCCCAGCGGGCCCGCTGAGAGGCGTAATCCTGGGGCTTAGAGACGATGTCGAAGAGGTGGAAGTCTTTGTCCAGGATATCTGAGTTCAGCTCCTGGAGCGGCCCCACGTTGGTCACCCACACGCCTCGGCCGTACGTCCCCACCACCAGGTCTTTTTCTCGGGAGTGGATCAGGAGATCGCGCACGGGGAGCGGAGGCATGTTGTTCTTGAGTGGGATCCAGGCCTTACCGCCGTCGATGGTGCAGTACACACCGAGGTCGGTTCCCACAAACAACAGGTCGGGATTCACTCGGTCCTCCCATATGACGGAGGTGGGTGCCTCGGGCAGGCCCTGGCCGATGTCTTGCCAGGTCTTGCCGAAATCCCGTGTGCGAAAGATCATGGGCTCGAAGATATCCTCGCGGTACCCGGACTTGACCGCATAGGCCGTCCCGGCGTCGTGTTGGGATGCCGCTACCCTGCCGAGCCAGGTGTCCCTGGGTGCGCCCGCCCCCACGAGCTGGCCGGTGCGTTCCTCCCAGTCGGAGCCGTGGTTTTGGGTCACATGGACCCGGCCGTCGTCCGTCCCCACCCAGATCACTCCGGGTTTCATCGGGGACTCACTGATGGTGGTGATGGTGCAGAACATGATGTGGCCTTTGCCGGCGATCTTGACCGGGTCGTTGGTCGTGAGGTCGGGGCTTATCTCTT
Organism: uncultured bacterium; assembly: GCA_965533275.1. GTDB lineage: Bacteria > Acidobacteriota > Aminicenantia > Aminicenantales > Aminicenantaceae > JAUXEH01. Next base: position 23,284 of record CBESWG010000005.1, on the reverse strand, counting down.
CCCAGGTCTCGCCGCGGTCCGGGGAGCGGAGCAGCATCTGCCCGCCCGTGTAGACGATGTCGCCGTTGTGGGGGGAGAGCACGATGGGGGTCTGCCAGGTGTAGCGGTAGGGAGGCTCGCCCTCGGGTGCCGCGGGAGTGATCTCGTAGCGTTCGCCTTTGAGCTGGTCTTCGCGGTGGTGTTTGCCGAATTGGGTCGTGAAGTAGAGCCAGCGGTTGTTTTCCGGGTTGATCGCGGTGTACATCCCGTCCCACATGCCGGAGATGACCCAGTTCTCGGGCCCCACGCTGCCCGACCAGTTGTTGCTCGGGCCTTTCCAGGATTCGTGGTCCTGCAGGCCGGCATAGATGTTGTAGGGCTCGGCGTAGTCGACCTCGACGTCATAGAGCTCGCCAAGAGGGATGTGATAGAAGTGGGCCATGGTGCGGCCGCCGTCATAGGATATGTAGAATCCGCCGTCACTCCCCAGCATCATGTGTTCGGGATCCTTAGGATCGATCCAGAAGGTGCGCGTGTCGCCGAAATTGCTGAGGAAGCGCTCTTTATTCCGCCGGGTTGGCCAGGTCTTGCCGCCGTCCAGGGAATACTGCTGGCTGACGCCGATGATGAAAACCTTGTCGGGATCCATGGGATCGACATTGATCTCGTTGAAGGAATAGGCGGCCTTGCCGCTGACATCCACCTTGGGATCGCTCACCTTGCGCCAGGAGTCGCCGCCGTCATCGGATCGGTAGACCTCGCCGCCGATCAGGTCTTCGTAGGAGCGGTCTGTGAACGCATCGAACTCGGCTTCGGTTTTCTTCTTGAGATCCGGCTTGGGATTGAGGTTCTGGATGACGGCGTAGAGGATGCGGGGATCGGCGCGGTGGATGTCCACGCCGATGCGCCCCAAGTCGCCGCCGGGAAGGCCTTTGGCGAGGACCTGCCAGGTCGCGCCGCCGTCTGTGGTGCGGTGGATGCGGCTGCCCTCACCGCCCGCCTCGTAGTGCCAGGGGAGGCGGACCTTGTCGTAGGTGGCCGCAAAGAGGATGTCGGGATCGGAGAAGTTCATGACGAGATCGACCACGCCCACCTTTTCGTTGATGTAGAGGACCTTGTCCCATGTGGCGCCGCCGTCCGTGGTCTTGAAGACACCGCGCTCTTCGTTGTCAGAGTAGAGGTGCCCCATGACGGCCGCATACACGATGTCGGGATCCTGGGGATGGATGACGATCTTGCCGATGTGGTGGGAGTCGGAAAGCCCCATGTGCTGGAAGGTCTTGCCTGCGTCCGTGGACTTCCAGATTCCGTTACCGGCATAGCTGGAGCGGGCATAGGAATCTTCGCCGGTGCCGACCCAGACGATGTTGGGATCTGAGGGTGCCACTTCGACAGAGCCAATGGCGTTGACGCCGTAGTCGTCGAAGATGGGAAAGAAGGTCGTGCCGTTATTCACCGTCTTCCAGACCCCGCCATTGCGCGCTGCGACATATATCGTGTACTTGTGCTCGGTGCCGGGATTCTCCGGGACCGCGATGTCGCCGATCCAGGCCCCGGCCCGGAACGGCCCGAGGTTGCGGTAGACGAAATCCTGGAACAGGCTTTCATCAATTTGGGGGGCGGCCTGGGATGTGGTCGGTACGATCAATATTGCTGCTGCTATGGCCACGAACAGCACGGCCTGGTTCCTCGAGATCGACATGTTCTCCTCCTATGATGTGTCCTTACTGCCGCGAAAATTCATTTTATGCCACCCCGCCTCTGATATCAATTCTTTTCTATTTCATGGTCCGACCCCGAAAAATTAACAAATAATTGACATGGATTTGGCATGGATATAACAACTGGACTCGGTGGGAGCTGTACATTATGAGTGCCATGAAAGCCTCAGAAATCAGACACAAGGTCGATCTCAGGCCGCAGAAACTCTCTGTGCGCGAGACGCCGCACCTGACGATCGAAATGAACCAGAGCTGCAACATCCGCTGCCGCGGGTGCTACAACCTCTTCAAGAAATATGTGAAACCACTTTCACAGATCAAGGGCGAGATTGATCTGGCCCTGACCAAGCGGAACCTGGAAACGATCACGCTGCTGGGCGGGGAGCCAACCCTGCACCCGGACCTTCCCGAAGCCATCCGCTACGTCAAGAGTAAAAGTGTGGTCAGTGTGGTGCTGACCAACGGCGTCATATTCCTGGACGACAAGGGCGACCGCCTCCTGGATGACATGATCGCCGCAGGCCTTGACCGCATCGTCCTGCATGTGGATGCCGGTCAAAAACACATTCACGGCGACATCGACCGGATCCGCACTCGTGTCTTCGACAAGTTCGAAAAAAGGAAGCTCGCCTTCGCGCTCTCCACAACCGTCTACATGGACAGCCGGGGCGAGATCCCGGCCATCATGCGGCGCTATTCACGCTACCGCTACTTCGACGGGATCCTCTCCATCCTCGAGATGGACGTGCCCCTCAATTTTATCCCGGCGGCCAATCCCAAGCCCGTCCCGGCTCTGTTGGATGAGTATCACAGCATCAGCCAAAAACTGGGTGTCGAGCCCGCCTCATACATCCCGTCGAGCCTGGATGACGACACCATAAGCTGGCTCATGTTCTTCTACTACATCAATGTCCGCACCGGGCGCACATTTTACGGATCCCCGGAATACAGCCGGATCTTCCGAAAACTCTACCGCCTCGTCACTCGCCGACATGCGTTTGGGATCACTTCTCGCCCGTCCCTGCTGCCTCTCATGTTCCTCCTGGGCAGCCTGGTCGAGCTGGCTCTCCATCCCAAGAAGATCCGCTCTTGGTTTAAGGTCATCCATAAATCCCGCGCCCTCAGGGATCTGCGTTTTCAGTATATCCTGCTCCAGGACGGCCCCCGCTTCGTGCCCCACAAGAACAGCGTGCAGCTCTGCTATCACTGCCCGGATGCCACCATCCGCAACGGCAAGCTGACCCCCCTGTGTGCCGCAGACCTCATCAATCCCATGGAGGCCTCTGATAACCAGAAGCCGGTTTCCTGGGACCTCTACTATGTGGTGTATCACCACCTGGAGGAGATCTCGTCCCCTCCTCCCGCCCACTTAAGGCATCCGCGCCGGGTTACTGAGTGTGACCTTGAAGACGAAGGCGTGTTCGACGGGCAGGAGCCCCTCCGGGAGCCTGAGGAAGAGTCCGTCCTCCTCCAGCCGCCACTCCAATGATCCTGGAACACCCAGCATCTCTACAGAGACGATGTCCGCCTTCTCCAGGCTTTTAAGCGATGCCACCCTCACGTCGTCTACAGGCCGGTCGAGTGCGATTACATACAGCACATTACCCTTGGTCGTGAACCGGATGTCTCCCGCTCCGTAGTCCGGGATCTGCTTATTCTCGCTGAATGAACCCCCGGCTTCCTCTACCGATCCCTCTCCGAAGATCAGCCAGGGGCGCGTCCCGTAGATGGCCTCCCCGTTGACCTCTAGCCATGCCCCGATCCCCAGCAGCAGCTCCTTCTGTTCCTCCGGGATGGTCCCGTCGGGCCGAGGTGCTATGCTGAGCAGCAGGTTCCCGTTCTTGCTGACCCGGTCCACCAGATTGTCCACGAGTGTGTTGACCGATTTGTATTCCGGATCCTCGATATACCCCCACGATTTCAAGTCGACCGCCGTGTCCGTGATCCACACCTCCTGGCTCAGCTCGTTCAGCTTGCCCCTCTCCAGATCGAGCACGGCGACCCCCGGCGGGAGATGGTCGTCCTTGTGTGTCACCACGACATCTGTCCCCCACCTGTGGCCCTGATTGTAGTAATGGGCGATGACCGATTTTTTGTACTCCTCGAATCCCGGCTCCTTCCACCCGAAGTCGAACCAGAGATAGTCGGGGCGATACCTATCGATCACCTCACGGATCCTGTCCTCCCAGTCTTGAAGGAACTCCTCTGATTCGGGCGCACCCTTCTCGTGCGGCTCAGGGTACAGCCCGCCCACACCGGCGAAATCCAGATCTTCCGTGTCATGCAGCTTATCCTGGGCATAGGAGAACTCGAAGTATTTCCATGTGAAGGCATGGTGGAACGATGCGACAAACCGCATCCCGCGGTCCCGGATGGCCTGCTCGAGTTCGCCTACAATATCTCGCCGTGGCCCCATATCCATAGCATCCCACTCTGTCAGTGCGCTGTCCCACATGGCAAAACCATCGTGGTGCTGGGCCACCGGTCCCGCGAACTGAGCCCCCGCCCGTTTGAACAACTCCGCCCATTCCCCGGCGTCGAACTTTTCCGCCGTGAACATGGGGATGAACTCCTTGTAGCCAAAAACGGCCGGATCACCGAATTTCTCGGAATGATGGGCAAATTCTGGCCTCTCCGGATTATACATGTTTCGGGGATACCACTCGCTCCTGAAAGCCGGAACCGCATATGCGCCCCAGTGCGTGTAGATGCCGAATTTTGCATCCTTGAACCACTCCGGGGTTGTGTGCATCCTGAGCGACTCCCAGGTAGCTTGATAGGGGAGTTCCGCCTTCCCGCAGTGTGTTATCACCATCCCTGAGACGATAAGAATCGTGACACCTAGATAGACACGGAGCTTTCTCATTCCGCCTCCTTGTACTGCTTGATGTCGAACCGGAACACCTGGCAACTTATCACGATATGAGCGGATAGACAATGCCCGCGTATCCCCCACAGCGGCACTTTTCTCGACGATTTGCGTCCCTGAAACATTGAAAAAATCGCTGTAATGTGCACAATAACATTACTGTGAGACGCACAAAACAGGGCTTCCTCGATCACGCCAATTCCATCTTAAAGGACCTTCGCAAGAAGGAATTCAAGAAGATCAAGAAACCCGTCTGGCTCACCTGGCTGCCCAGGAATGCGGGCCCGTTCTGGAAAAAGCTCTTTATGGATCCCAAGGTGGGCGCCTTCTGGTTTTCGCCCCGCCTGGTGCTCAGGGAAGCCGGCCTCAAGATCGATTCGGCCGAGCACAAGCGCCACCTGAAGGCCCTGAGCAGAACAGAGATCGTCATCTTCAATCCCCAGGCCAAGCATCTCCTCTCGGCCACTGACGAGCAGATCAGGGAGCTGCTTCGGCACGAGCTCCTGCATATAGAGCTGCAGAAAGGGCATGACGCCCACTTCCTCAACACGGCCCTCAAGCGCGACATCATCGTACACACGAGGGACATCCTCAACCAGATCGATGACGTGGACCTCAACCGGGCCATCCATTACCTGGAAGACCAAGGCGCCGATTGACCCCGATCAGAGGCCAAGCTGATCTTCATTTGGGATGGGGACCTTACTCTGGAGCAGAGCTTCCACGTGGCCTTCCCCGGCCAGGAGTTTAGCTGTTTTTCGACCAACCGGATGATCCGGAGTCGATAATTATTTGAAGCCGAACCCCGGTTTCTGCTACAATCAGGACAATGATCCGACTCAAGATCTTCAAGTCGATCCGCAGGCAATCCGAGCCTCCTGTGGTGCGGGAATCCCCGGAGTCGCCAGTCGTGCGCGCTCCCAGGGAGCCGTCGGAGAAACGCAAGACCGGCCGCTCCGACCACGTGGCAAAATTCTCCTACAAGCTGCTCGTTCCGATAGAAGGGAAGGGATATACTCAGAATGTCAGCCCGGATGGCTACGGCCTGTTTTTGGATAACGAGGTCCCGCCCGGTGCGACCATTGAGCTGCAGTTCGACGACCCATCAGAGGAAGCCCGGACCGACAAACCCATCGCCAAGGTCATGTGGCAGAAGGATCAGCAAACCGGCGTCAAGATCCTGCGCAAATAGAGCCGCCCTCTACCACTCCCAAATCACTCTCTCTGTGCCTCCAGCTCGACCGGTTTGTATCCACCCTTGGATTTGAAGTAGAAGATCAGGATGAGGTAGCATGCCAGCATGATGGCGGGGAATATGGCCACGGTCATCAGGGCATTCTGCTTTGCCGAAGAGGTGATCTCTACTACGGTAGACTTTTCGCCTTCGGGCAGTGTCTCGAACTTCTGCTGGTCGATCGGCTGATATCTCCCGAAAACGCTGGTCTTCTCCTCGGCCATGATCTGGGAATGCAGGGCCGGGTTCTGGGCGATGAGCTCCCGGTCGATCTGCCGGTCCTGTATGTTCCCGAGGAAGACGGCCCCGATCACACCGACGCTCAGCATCCCCATCCCGCCGATCGCATTGAGGGTCAGCGCACCACCTTTGGGGAAGCGCTCCGCGGCCACCCCCAGCATGGTCGGCCAGAAGAACGTCTTGCCAAATGCGTAGATGGTCGCGGCGATGAAGATCATGATCCCCACTGCCTGGGAGAGCAGGACCAAGCCAACGATGGCGATAGCGCTGCACACGGCCAGAAGCCCTAGAGGCGAAAGCCGGTGCACGATTGGCCCAGCCAGGAAGCGGAGCACCATCATGATGAAGGCCGTGTAGACCAGAACCCAGCCCGGCTGCAGCCCCATGTCCTGCATCACGGGCGTCACGAGTTCTGTGATCCAGCTGTCCGTGCCCAGCTCCGTGGTTGCAAGCGGGAGCATGATGAGCAGCAGGAGGATGAACAGGGGGTGGCCCAACCGCCGCACATACAGGCTGTAAGCGATGATCAGGACCGCCGACACGATGATCGTCACGGTCAGAGAAAACGCAAAGACGCGGCCGATCTCTCCCACCATGATCACGATCACGATGACCGCCCCGATGATGCCGGCCTCCTGGAGCATGGCCTTGTAGGACACGCCGGCCTTCACGCGCTCGTGTACCGGGAATTTGGCCCGGATCATCATCAGGCCGTAGGCGGAGGCCGGGATCAGGACGAGTCCGACCTTCCATCGCCAGTCGAGGCCCGGCATCAGGATCAGGATCAGCAGCCCTCCCATGACCATCCCACCGGGCCAGCCCGCATGGAGGATGGTGAGCCACTTGGTCTTTTGCTTGGAATAGACGGTGGCCACGACAGGATTTATCACCGCCTCCACCGTGCCGTTCCCCAGGGCCAGGAGGAAGGTCCCCCAGTACAACATCTGGTAGCCGGTCGCAAAGATCGTGACGACCGCGGAGAGCACATGGCAGACAAACGCGAAGGTCAGCGCCCTGCCGTAGCCGATCCTGTCGATAACCAGGCTGAACAGGATGATGCTGAGGGCGAAGGGCCACAACCCAACTCCCAGGATCTCCCCCTTCTGTGTTTCAGATAGATTGAAATGGACCCCCAGGTCCCCGATGATGTTCGCCCGGATGATGAATCCGAACGATGTGGCGACCAGAGCAATGAAACAGGTCCAGAAAAGCCACTTCGAGGCCTGTCCGTTCGGATCGTTGGTTTTGATATCGGAAATCTCAGAAGACATGCTCGACCTCCCATGAAAGAAATCGCTCGATGCGTCCAATTATCGAGATGTTTATATCACAAGGAAGAGGGAGTACACAATCCGTGCTTAAGGCTTGCGCAGTAGCGTATCCGGATCGGATGCCTGGTAGCCGGCGACGGCAGCCGGGTCGACAGAGCCCACCCTCTCGATATATATGAATTCGGCCGTGATCTTCCCTTCGGTATCGCCCCCGTCGAACCAGGCCTGCAGGCAGGTCGTGCCGGCTTTGAGGTGGACCGTGAATTCCGCAAACCGAGCATCGGGCTCAACTTTGGCCTCACGATCCTGGTTCCCGATCACAAGATGGGCCGTGTCGAAGGGCAGGACCTCGGATCCGTCTCGGTTTTCCCTCACCCGCTTTTCCGCCTCCTGCGGCCAGCGCGAGGCCCGGAACCTGTAGGCGCCATCCCGTTCCACTGCGATCACCCAGATGCGATCCTGCTCCCTGCTGTGGGCATCGTGGCCGTACAGCGGTGTCGGATTTTCGTGTTCGGAGCCGATTATGGTCTGGTCATAGGTCCTGAAATCCGCTGAGATGTCCTCCCACCACTCCTCGTATTCATGCTGGAGTGCTTGGACGACCTCCGGGTGTTGGGCGGCGACATCCTCCCTCTGCCCCGTATCCACACGGATATCGTAGAGTTCATCCTTATCGCGCCGCACCAGGCGCCAGCGTTCGGTCAGGACCTGGTAGTCCTTGTATTTTTCCGGGAAATCCACCCTCTGGTTGTGCACGAACAGCGTACGCTCCGGCCACGACGCCTCTGGATCGAGGAGCAGGGGAGAGAAGCTCAGCCCGTCCAGCCCCATCTCGGCCGGTTTTGCCAGCCCGCAGAGCTCGATCAGTGTGGGCATCAGGTCGATGTGGGCGGTGAGCCGGTCCACGTCCCTGCCGCCCCCGATCCCGCCGGCCGGCCAGCGGATGAAAAAGGGCACGCGGTGGGCGTTCTCATACCCCCAGATCTTGCCGCCTCGCATCCCGGCGCTGTAGCCCTCCTCGACAAAGCCGTCTTCGTCGATCACGATGCCGCCGTACCAGGGGCAAGGCCCGTTGTCGGTCATGAAGATGAGGATGGTGTTGTCCTCCAGCCCAAGTCCCGCGATCTCGGCGAGCAGGCGGGCCAGGTCCTCGTCGAACCGGGCGATCATCCCGTAATAGCCGGCCAGACGCTCCGACACCAGCGCCCTGTAGGGCTCGATGTAGCGGTCCTCCACGACCAAGGGAGCATGCGGGATGTTGGTCGAGAGGAAGCAGAAGAAGGGCTGCTCACGGTTCTCCCGGAGAAACGCGATGGTTTCGTCGAACCAGACCGTGTTGCAGTATCCCTCGAACCGCTCCGGCGCGCCATTCCGGAGATAGGTGTCGTCGAAATAGTCGTTGCCCCAAAAGTCCCAGCGGTTGCCGATGACACCGCTGCCGTGGACGAGCACCTCCTCGAATCCCCGGTCCTGGGGCCGGAAGGGGTAGTTGTCGCCCAGATGCCACTTGCCGAAGATGGCGGTCCTGTATCCCGAGGCCTGAAAAACGTCGGCGATGGTGGCCTTTCCGTGACGCAGCAGCGAGCGCCCCCCGATCGTGTGCCACACGCCTGTGCGGGCGGAGTAGAGCCCCGTGAGCAGTGCCGCCCGGGTGGGGGAGCAGCAGGGATCCACATGGAAATCGGTCAGCCTCACGCTTTCCGCGTGCAGCCGGTCGAGCGCCGGCGTCTTGACGTAAGGGCTGCCGTGGGCGCCGATATCTCCGTAGCCCTGGTCATCCGTCATGACCAGGATCACGTTGGGTGGCTTGGCAGCCTCGGCCGTGCAGCCGATCAAACCTAAAAGAGAAACGATCAGAAGACCAAATATGACGGCGTGACTGGTGCGTTTCCCCATCTAGGTCTGGGCGATTATTTGGTCTTTCTAACGCCGTTCAGGATGTGCGGGGAATTCCAGAGCGACTCGACCTCTTCGGTTGTCCATTTCTGGACGTCCATGGTCAAGCGCTCCGTTGAGGGTGAAACGAATCCTCCCGACAGGATCACAGTCCCCACGAAGGTTTCCTGCTGGTCCTGGCTGATGGCTGGGGCCGTGATGGTCAGGAGCAGGACGCCGATGATGAAAATCCCCAAGATTTTGGATGTCTGAGTCATGGCATTTTCCTCCTTCGGAGTGGGGGCCTCCTGGGTGTAAATATAGGATAGCAGAATAGAATCCGTTCGACAACCGGCGAGGCTATGGCAACTTTTCATCTCGAATCACCATTGGTTTCATGATATAGTTTTCTCCTGAATTCGGATTCGAAGAGGAGACTGAGTGTTTGGATCTGACCTAGCAATACCGGTCCTGGACCTCGTCATCATCATCGCCTACCTGTTGGGGATCCTTTTTGTCGGGATCTACTCGGTGCGGCGCATGCAGCTTACCAGCCAGGGATATTTCCTGGCCGGCCGCTCCCTGAAGTGGGGCATGGTGGGGGCGGCCCTCTTTGCCTCCAACATCTCCACCATTCACCTGGTGGGCCTGGCCGCTTCCGGCTACAACGAGGGGCTGGTCTGGGGCAACTTCGAGTGGATGGCCACATTCACGCTGATCCTGCTGGGGCTGGTCTTCGCGCCTTTCTATTTCAAGAGCCGCATCTCCACGCTCCCCGAGTTCCTGGAGCTGCGCTTCGGCCCGGCCTCCCGCATGTTCCTGGCGTTCATGGCGATCATGGGCGCTCTCTTCATCCACATCGGCATGAGCCTCTACGCGGGGGCCTCGGTCTTCAAGCAGTTTTTCGGGATCGACGTCGTGGCCTCCATCGTGATCATCTCTGTGATCACCGCCATCTACACGGTCCTGGGCGGTCTCAAGGCCGTGGTTGTCACCGAGACCATCCAGACCGTGATCCTGATCTTCGGTGCCATAGCCGTCACGGTCTTCGCGATCCTGGCGCTCCCGGACAGAGGGATCCACTCGCTCGCCGAGCTCAAGCAAGCGGTCCGGCCCGAGCAGCTCAGCATGATCCGGACCGATAACGCCTCAGGCCTGGCCTGGTATGCCGTGCTGCTGGGATACCCGATACTGGGCATCTGGTACTGGTGCTCGGACCAGACCATCGTCCAGCGTGTCCTGGGGGCCCGCACCCAGAGGGATGCCCAGCTGGGGCCTCTCTTCGCGGGCCTCCTCAAGATCCTGCCCGTCTTCCTCATGGTGTTCCCCGGCGTGTTGGGGTATGTCCTCTTCAAGGATCTGATCGGGGCCGACAGCAACCAGACCCTCCCCGTGCTCATCAACCAGCTCATCCCCACGGGGCTCAAAGGGCTGATCGCGGCAGGACTGCTGGCTGCCCTGATGAGCACCATCGCCGCCGCTCTCAACAGCTCCGCCACCCTGGTGGCCGTCGACATCGTCAAGCGCCTCAAGCCCAAGCTGTCCGATATGGGGCAGGTGAAGATCGGCCGGATCAGCGCGGTGGTGGTCATGCTCCTCGCCATGGCCTGGTCGACACAGGGAGGCAAGTACGGGAGCATCTTTGAGGCGGTCAATGCGGTCGCGGCCCACCTGGCCCCTCCCATCACCACGGTCTTTATCTGGGGTGTCTTCTGGCGTAGGGGTACCAAGCAGGCCGCACTCACGACCCTGATCGCGGGCTTCATCCTGGGCGCGGTCTCCTTCCTCATCGACCTCCCGGTGATCGGGCAGGAGAAGGTCATCACCGACGGCTGGGGGATCCCCTTCATGATGCAGGCCTGGTGGATGTTTTGCCTCTGCTCCGTCATCTTCTTCTGCGTCAGCCTGATCACGCCCCCTCCGGATCCAGCGCAGATTGAGGGACTGACCTGGAAAAATCCCCTGCAGGTCATCTCGCAGGGCCGGATCACGGGGCTCCTGGATCCCAGGGTGATCGCCGCCGCACTCCTGCTGATCATGGTGGTCCTCTATTATATATTGAGATAGAATGAGGTCGGCAAATCGCCCACAGAGAAGGTGACCATGAAAGATTTTAATTATTATCAACCCACGGAGATCCGATTCGGAGCCGGCCGGATCCGGGAGGTCGGAGAGGCGGTCGCAGCATGCGGCCGGCGGTGCCTCCTGGTCACGGTGCCGGTCTTCCCGGAGTTCGAGTCACTATTCCGGGATGTGAAGCGTTCCCTCAAGGAAAGCGGGATCTCGGTGGCCCATTTCGACGGTGTGATCCCCAATCCCACCACAGAGTTGGTCTCGGCCGGGGCCCTTGTAGCAGAGAAACACCGGGCCGACGTGGTGCTCGGCCTAGGCGGCGGATCGAGCATGGACACCGCCAAGGCCATCGCCGTGGAAGCCACGCACCAGGGGACGTGCTGGGACTACCTGTTTTTCAGGGATGGCCAGCCCACAGAACAGACCCTCCCGGTCGTGGCTGTCTCCACGACCTCGGGCACAGGCTCCCAGGTGACCCAGGTCGCGGTCGTCACCAATCCCGAGGAGAAAACCAAGTCAGCTCTCTATCATCCCCGCCTGTTCCCGAAGATCGCGCTTGTGGACCCCGAGCTCATGCTCTCTGTCCCCGAACACGTCACCGCCTCCACCGGCTTCGATGTGTTCGCTCATGCCTTCGAGAGCTTCATCACGCCGAACGGCTCGGCCTATACGGACCTGATCTCCCTGGAGGCCATCCGGCTGGCGGCGGATAACCTGCCCAGGGCCGTGGAGGACGGATCCGATCTCGAGGCCCGCACGCGCATGGCCTGGGCCGACACTCTGGCCGGCCTGAGCATCGCCAACGCCGGAGTGACTCTCCCCCACGGGATCGGCATGGCCATCGGCGGGAGTTATCCCCATGTGATGCACGGGGAGGCGCTGGCCGTGGTCTATCCGGCCATCCTCCGCTACACCTACGAGACGGTCCCGGATAAATTTGCACAAGTCGGAATGCTGTTCGATCCCGCATTGGATGATCTCCCCGTGGAAGAGGCGGCCGCTAAATCCGCTACGCTGATCGAGAATTTCATCCGGCGGATCGGCATGAGCCTGTGCTTTGCCGACCTGAACGTGCCCGAAGAGGAGCTGCGGGACCTGGCCGAGGCCTCCCTGGTGCTGCCGGACTACAAGAACCACCCCCGGGTTGTGGACCTGGAGGGAGTCTTCGAGCTGCTGAAGGAGAGCTGCCGGAAGTGATCCACGGCGCCCCGGATATTGACGGATCCGTGTCCTTGAGAAGGAGTGAGCATGAAATTCAGATTCTCCAGTATTGATCCCAGCCCCAGCCTGCTGCCGGCCCTGGCTGCCGCGGCCCTGCTGCTGGTCTTCGCGACCGTCGACGGCAGGTGTGACGAGTCCCAGGCGGCGGCCCACTGGTCCTTTGAGGGCGATACGGCAGCCGTGGTCGCGGATACGGCCTCCGGCCTGTCGGATCCGATCTCGGGAAATTTCCGTGCCGTCAGGGGAGTTGTGGGCCAGGCACTGAAATTCGATGGCTACACGACCGTCGTCACGAGGAATGCCTCAGAGGCCCCACAGCTGCCCGGCCCCTTCACACTGGAGGCTTGGGTGGCCCTGGCCGCCTATCCCTGGAGCTGGTGCCCGGTGGTGAGCCACAGCACCGAAACCGCAGGCTATGCCCTGGAGATCGGGCCGGACGGAGAGCTAGCGGTCAAGGTCTTTTCCGGCTCTGCCTGGCGGACCTGTATCTCACAGACCAGGATTCCCCTGAGGGCCTGGGCCCATGTCGCCGGCGTGTTCGATCCCGAGACCGGACTCACCGTCTTCATCGACGGCCAGGAAGAAGGCCGGCTGGAGTTCCGTGGAGGGATGACGCCCGCGCGCCGCACTGACCTCGTCATCGGTTCGGTCCCCCAGCCCTCGGAGCCGGCCTACATCCACAGGGAACACGGGACCCTGCCCGGCTGGTATTCCCTGGATGCCATACTGGACGAAATCGAGGTCCACGCCCGGATCCTCTCAGCGGAAGAACTGAGCCAGGCCGTTGCCTCGCTCGCTCCCCCGGCCCCGCCCGACATCCCTGAGCGCGTGCTCCCCTCGGGGCCCCAAGGCCCGGGCCGGTTCGGGGCCTACTACACACGCCTGGAGTATCACTGGGAGTGGGACGACCTCTGGCGGATCGACGACGATCCGGATGTGGTCGTGCAGTTCGACGATTCGCCGGTACGCGTTGTGTTCTGGCGTGGGACGCGATATTCCCCCGCCTGGGTGACTGAGAACAACCTCTGGATGGCCGACCAGAGCGTGGAGGCCTGGGATAACAAGGAGGGCTGCTTCGAACACATGCAGGACCGGCACTGCCGCTACTCCCATGTGCGCATCATCGAGAACACGCCGGCGCGTGTCGTGGTCCACTGGCGCTATGCCCCGGTCAGCGCCTACGACAACCACTGGCGTGTCGATCCCCGCACCGGCTGGGGCTGCTGGGTGGACGAATACTACTACTTCTATCCGGACCAGACCGGGATCCGCAAATACATCTGGGAGAAGGGATCCCTGGGGAGGCCCCGCCAGTTCCAGGAATCCATCCCTCTGACCGGGCCCGGCCAGGTCCAGGGGGACGTGGTCAACGAACAGTATGTCACGATCGCAAACCTCGCGGGTGAGATGCAGGAGTTCTCCTACATCGTCGATCCCCCCGCCAAGACCGACAAGCCGATCCCCGAAAATCCCATGATCCAGATGCACAACCTGAAGGCCAACAACAAGCCGTTCATCATCTTCGAGCCGGGCGGAGAGATGCACTACCTGAAGGACATGAATATCTCGGCCCTGTCCCGCCCCGGATCCTGCAGCCACTGGCCCGTGGGGCAGATGTGCTGCGACGGCCGCACACAGAGGACAACCGACCGGGCCGCAAGCTTCCTGGGATTCCCCATCACCGATCCGGTCATCCATGAGGGCGGCAGCCGGAACTGGGTAAGCTCCCTGTATGGGATGCACGACCTGCCGTTCGAACGCCTGATCCCTTTGGCCAAGTCCTGGATCCGGGCGCCCGAGCTCAGGGTGATATCCGGAGATCTCGAGTCCGCCGGATACGATTTTTCCCAGCGGGCCTATCTCCTCTGGTGCACGCAGCCAGAAAAACCCGGGGTTGAGCTGGAGCTGGCGGCCGCTCCTGACTCGCCGCTCCGGAACGCCTGTCTCGTGATCGAGGGCTGGGGCGACAGCGCTCCCCGGGTTGCCGTCGATGGGACAGAGCTCAGCCTGGGATCCGGATACGAATTGGGGTACAGCCGCACTCTGGAAGGGACAGACCTTGTTGTCTGGCTCGCCCGAGAATCTCGTAAGCCCGTGCGGATCACGCTCTCCCAGCCGGGGGAGTGAGGGGATTCGATCTGGTACTAGCAAATATGGGGAGGCAAGCATGAAACAGGTCCGACTGATCGAACCGGAAACCGTGGTCCTGGAAGAGGTGGAGAGGCCCGTCCCCGAAGACACTCAGGTTTTGATCGCGGTCAAGCGGATCGGGATCTGCGGCTCGGACATCCACGCCTACTATGACAAGCATCCCTACATCAACTGTCCGATCGTGCAGGGGCATGAATTCTCGGGAGAAGTGGTGGAGACTGGGGCTACGGTGACCAGTATTGCCTTGGGCGACAGGGTCACCGTCATGCCGCAGCTCGTGTGCGGGGCCTGTCATCCCTGCTCACACGGCCGCTATCACATCTGCAACGAATTGAAGGTGATCGGCTGCCAATCCGATGGGGCGGCCCGGGAATTCATCCCTGTGGACCAGGACCTGGTCGTCAAACTCCCCCAAGACATGAGCCTCGATCACGGTGCCATGGTTGAACCAGTGGCCGTGGGCGTGCATGCTCTCGGGCGCCTGGGAGACATCGGCGGCAAGAACCTCCTGGTTCTGGGGGCAGGGCCCATCGGCAACCTGACGGCCCAGGCTGCCCGTGGCCTGGGAGCGGCATCCGTGATGATCACCGACGTCAGCGTCCCCAGGTTGGAGGCTGCGCGGGCCTGCGGGATCGAGCATGCCGTGAATGTGGCCGAGGAAATGCTGGAGGAGCGGATCGATGTGGCGTTCGGCCCGGACAGGGCGGACGCCATCTTGGAGTGTGTGGGGATCCAGGTGACCATGGAGCAGGCGATCGGCCTGGCTCGCAAGGGAACGGACATCGTCGTGGTGGGTGTGTTCGGCGATCGGCCGATGGTCGACCTCGGGCTGGTCCAGGACAAGGAGCTGAGGCTCATCGGCACACTCATGTACCAGGACCGGGACTACCGCACGGCCATCGAGCTGATACGTGCAGGGGAAATCAAGCTGGATCCCCTGATCACCCAGCGCTTCCCCCTCGAGGAGTTTGCTGCGGCCTACAAGTATATCGAGGGCTACGGCGACCGCAGCATGAAGGTGCTGATAGACCTGGATATGTAGCCGGCGGCGAATCGCGATGACAGGTTCGGATTTTGGGGCCCCACCCATTGAACCGGACGTTTTGTCCTCAAGGAGGGTGCTTTGAAAAGACGGGAATTCGTTAAAGCCCTGCGAGCGTATCACAAGTGGTTCTGTGTTCTGCTGTTCTTGATCGTTGTGGTTGGCTTGAACTGCGGAAGCGGCAGGGGAGTGAGGCTCGCAAATCTGCGCTGCGAATACCGCGTCGATCCCCTGGGGATCGGGACGGACAAGCCGCGCCTGAGCTGGGTCCTGGAGTCCAGCGAGCGAGGCCAGATGCAGACGGCCTATCGGATCCTGGCCGCGGACAGCAAGAAAATGTTGGCTCGCGACGAGGGCAACCTGTGGGACAGCGGGCGGGTGGAGTCCTCCGATACCCTCCAGATCGAGTACAGTGGGTCCGCCTTGGGAAGCAGGCAGAGGTGCTACTGGAAGGTCCGGGTCTGGGACAGGGACCGGCGTCCCTCCCAATGGAGCGAACCGGCCTACTGGGAGTGCGCCCTGCTCCATCCCGAGGACTGGGAGGGGAGCTGGATCAGCGATGGTAGGCCTACTCCTCAAAGGGATGAGGATTTCTATGCAGAGGACCCGGCACCCCTGTTGCGCAGGTCGATCCCCATAGATAGAAAAGTCGTTAGGGGCAGGCTCTACATAACCGGATTGGGATATTACGAGGCCCGGATCAACGGCCAGCGGGTGGGGGATCGGTATCTCGAACCGGGCTGGACAGACTACCGGGACCGGATCCATTTCAGCACCTACGATGTGACCGGTCTCCTCCAAAAGGGAGAGAACTGCCTGGGCGTCATGCTGGGAAACGGCTGGTACAATCCCCTCCCGCTGCGGATGTGGGGACGGCTGAATCTCAGAGAACACCTACCGGTGGGGCGGCCCAGATTGAGGGCTCAGCTCGAGCTGGTCATGGCCGATGGAACGAAACAGACCGTGGTTTCCGACACGTCGTGGAAGTTCCGGGAAGGGCCGATCCGGAAAAACAACATCTATCTCGGTGAGGTCTATGATGCCCGGCAGGAAGTCGCGGGATGGGATCTGCCTGGCTTCGAGGACAGAGGATGGGAATTCGCTGTGGAAGCCTTCCCCCCTGGTGGAAAACTGCAGGCGCAACCTCTTCCTCCAGTGAGGATCACTCAGGAGATCGCGCCCGTCAAAGTGCAGGAAATCCAACCCGGTGTGTTCGTCTATGATATGGGACAGAATTTCACGGGCTGGGTGCGCCTGCGTGTGGAGGCTCCCAGGGGAGAGGAGATCCAGCTGCGCTACGGCGAGCTGCTCCGCCAGGATGGGACGCTCAATCCCCTGACGAGCGTTGCGGGCCAGATCAAGGGAAAATGGAGAGATGGAACCCCCATCGGGGGGCCGGGCTCGCCGGAGATCGCGGAGCAGCGGGATGTGTACATCGCAAGCGGCGGCGGACTGGAGGACTATTCTCCCCGGTTCACGTTTCATGCCTTCCGCTATGTGGAGGTCACCGGATACTCGGGCCGCCTGGGCCTGGAAGACCTGGCCGGCTTCCGCCTCCATTCCGACATCGAAGAAGCCGGCACCTTCGCATGTTCCGATCTGCTGTTTAACCGGATCCACGCCATGTCGCGGCAGACCTTCCTCAGCAACCTGATCGGGGTGCAGTCGGACTGCCCGCACCGCGAGCGATTCGGGTACGGCGGCGACATCGCTGTCACCTGCGAGGCCTTCATGCTGAACTTCGACATGGCCGCCTTCTATGCCAAGACCGTCCGGGACTGGCACGATGCGGCCCTTCCGGATGGGATGCTGACGGATACGGCGCCTTTCGTGGGGATCCACTACTGTGGGGTGGCCTGGGCCATGGTCCATCCGCTGCTCCAGAAGCAGTTGTTCCGATATTATGGGGAACGCCGTTTGATGGAGGAGCAGTATCCGACCTCCCGGCGCTGGCTGGATCTTGTCGCGTCCCGGAATCCGGGTCACCTCATTCCTGAAGGACTCAGCGACCACGAGGGGCTCGAGCCGGCGCCCGCAGAGAAGATGGTGACCCCGCTCTATTTTGAGAGTGCCAGGATACTCTCATGGCTGGCGGGAATGCTGGGACAGAAAGAGGATCAGGGCCGCTATGGAGACTTGGCGGAGGCCATCCGGGCAGCCTATCTTGAGCGGTTCCTGCACAGGGATTCGGGCCGGATCGAACCGGTGAGCCAGGCCGGACAGGCCTTTGCCCTGGCCCTGGGCATACTACCTGTGGAGGAACAGGGGGAGGCGCTGAGTGTTCTCCTCAGGAAGATCGAGGATGAGGATCGGGGGCATCTCACCACTGGAATATACGGCACCCGGTTCTTGCTGGATGCGCTCTCCCAAGCCGGGAAGGCAGCTTCTGCAGCAGAGATCATCAGGCAAAAAACGTTCCCGGGATGGGTGTTCATGCTGGAAAACGGCGCCACCACCCTGTGGGAGCACTGGGAGTTCAGCGACGACACGTTTTCCCACAACCACCCCATGTTCGGGTCGGTGAGCGAGTGGTTCATGAAGTGGCTGGCCGGGATACAGCCCCATCCCGACGCGGCGGCCTTCGACCGGATCCGCATCCGTCCCCAACCTGTTGAGGGAGTGGATTGGGCCGAGGCTCGCTATTCTTCGATCCGCGGAGAGATCTCGGTGCGTTGGGCACGGAAGGGAGATACCATCGTGCTCGAGGTCACTGTCCCTGTCAACACGCAGGCTGAGGTCTGGATCCCCACCTCGAACCCGGATTCCGTCCGGGAGGGGGGACGCCCCGCAGGTTCGATGCCGGGCCTCCGGTTCTTAGGGCCCGATTCCGGCTGCGCCGTCTATGCCGCCGTTTCGGGAAAGTACACGTTTTCTGCTGAAGCGCCTAGCACTTGGTAGCTTCTACATCCAAGATGCTTTTGGGGATCGGCTTCCCCAGAAGGCGGTATCCCGTCTCTGTGATCAGGAAGTCCTCCTCGTTCCGCAGCCCACCGAAGTCCTTGTAGGTCTCCACTTTTTCGTAGTTGATGAACTGTGTGTGCCGGCCCTCCGCCTTCCACTGGTCGATGAGCTCGGGGATGAAGTAGATGCCGGGTTCCACTGTCACGACAAAGCCCGGTTCCAGCTCACGCGCAAGCCGCAGGGACTTGAGCCCGAACTGCGTGCTCTTTTCCTCCCCGCCGTAGCCCACATATTTTTCCCCCAGATTTTCCATGTCGTGGACGTCCAGGCCCATCATGTGCCCGGTCCCGCAGGGGAAGAACAGCGCATGGGCTCCGGCGGCCACGGCCTCGTCTACGTCTCCCTGCATGAATCCCAGGTCCTTGAGCCCTTGGGCAACGGTGCGGCAGGCCAGGAGGTGGACGTCGCGGAACGGGATCCCGGGCGCTAGCGCCTCCACCGCGGCCTCGTGTGCGTCAAAAGCAACCTGATAGATCTCCTTCTGGCGGAGTGTGAAGGTTGCATCCACGGGCACGGTGCTCGACAGGTCGCCCGCATAGCCCATGGCAGTCTCGGCACCGGCATCCAGCAGGAAAAGGTCCCCCGCCTCGAGCACGTTGCCGTGATAATGGTTGTGCAGGGTTTCCCCATGGATCGTGGCGATGATCGGGAAGGCCAGCTGCCCTCCCGCCGCCAGGGCGGCCTTGTGCACGGCCGCGGCGATCTCCGCCTCGGTCACTCCCGGACGGACCATCTCCATGGCGGCGAGGTGCATGTCCGCAGATATGCTGGCCGCCCAGTCGAGCTCCTCGACCTCTTCTGCGGTCTTGGTGTTCCTCTGAGCCACCACGGCCATGATGAATTCCTCGGAGGCCGCCTGGGCGGCCTGGTCGGGCGGGAGATCCATCAGGTCCCAGAGCTTGATCAGGTGTTCTGCGCGGTATGGCGGCAGGATGTGGACCGTCTGGCCCTTGGTCCTGGCTGTGGTCAGGTATTCCTTGAGTTTTCCTGCGGGCTGGACTTCCTCGATCCCGTTGGCGCGGCACCTTTCCAGCAGGGTGGGCTGCGTGCCCATCCAAACGATGTCTTCCACCGTCAGGTCGTCTCCGAATAGGACCTCCCGTGCCTCATCCACATCGATCACGGCGGCCAGCCCGTGCGTGCTCAGCCCGAAGAAGTAGAGGAACGAGCTGTCCTGACGGTAATGGAAGGGATTGTCCGCATAGTTCATGGGGCTTTCGTCGTTGCCCAGGAAGAGCAGGATGCCGGACCCGACCTGCTCGCGCAGGCGCTGCCTCCGCTGGATGTATGTCTGTGCTGGAAACATGGGTCTTCTCCTTTACTGCTAGGATTGTTGTTGTCAATTTCCAAATGAGGGAAGGCGAGATGTCAGCCGATGCTCCCGATTCTTTCTGGAAACAGTATTAAACATCAAAACCACTCTCTGTTTCAAGCGGAATTGGATTTCTGACTCGGCTAGGCGACACATGTCTCGAATCCAGGACACCGAAGATGTATCTCTTGCCTGGCTAAAGCTGGCATGGTTCTTGCTTATATGTTTTTCGATGAGGCTTACAGTCTGCTTCCATTTCTGCCATAATGGGGATAGATAAGGGGGAGGTTTTTATGTCGATTTCAAAAATCATCCTGGGAATCACGATCCTGGCTCTGATGCTGTCGGCCGTACCGCAGGAACTCCAGCACGAGGCCGTCGCCGTCAACATCGAGATCCCCGTCCGGGTGTATCAGGGAGATACTTTCATCGATGACCTGAACATGGAGGATTTCCTGGTCTACGAAGACGGGGAACTCCAGCCGATCGAGGCCGTCTATTTGATAAAACGGACCAGTATCGAACGCGAAGAGAAACTCGCGGCGTCCCAAAAGCTTTTTGCACCCGAACTCAACCGGCAGTTCATCCTGGTGTTCGAGGTCCTCCGGTGGCTTCCGCGCCTGGCCGAGGCGTTGGACTACTTCTTCTACTATGTCTATGAGCCTGGGGACGAGCTCATCGTCACCACGCCGGTCACGACGTACAAGCTGACAGACCAAGACATCCAAAAGGAACTTAAGGGCCGCCTGAGCGATGAGCTAAAGGAAAAGCTGCGGCGGGATATCAACCTCGGGAATATGGAGTACCAGAGCCTGATCCGGGATATGTGGTCCCTGGAGGGGATCGAAGGTGGAGACCAGGTCACCGTCGGGAGCCTGCAGAGCGACCTCTACCGCCAGCTCCGCGATTACAAGTTCTTCGACGAGACGAAAATGCTGCAGATGAGCGACTATCTAAAGAGCCTGAGCGGACAGAAGCATGTGTTCCTGTTCTACCAGAAGGAGCAGGTCCCTGTCCCCAGGGGTGTCGGTCAATCCGAGAGGCTGCAGTTTTTCGAGTTGTTCAAACACATCTCGTTCGATGTGGAGCGCATCAAGCAGGTCTTCTCGGACTCCACCATCTCAACCCATTTTCTCTTCCTCACTACCAAATTGAACTCACCGGTTGACGTAGAATCCATCGACGGACAGAACCTGGGCTATGCTGACATCTCCGCGGATATCTTCAGTGCCTTCAGTGAGATCGCCACTACCACCGGGGGGCTGGTGTACGGCTCGGCGAATCCCTACGCGGCCTTTCGCAAGGCTTCCGATGCCTCACAGAACTACTACCTGGTCTATTACACACCCAAGGCGTATACGTCCGACGGAGGGTTCCGCAGCATCAGGGTCGAGATCAAGGGGAAGAAATACAAAGTCCTCCACCGCGCGGGATATCTGGCGGATTAGATGGATCAGGATCCGGGACTAGCGGCCTAGGAGCTTCACGCCGGCGATGTGCTCCTTCTGCCACATGACCTTGACGATGGCGCGTTCGGGCTGGGTCACCTTAATGGAATCCTCGAACTTCAGCTCCAGGACCGCACCCGGCGGCACCTCGGCGTCGAGCATCAGGGCAAATCCGCCCTGGCTGATGTTCTGGGTGAAGCCCTGGCCCTCCCTGGGAATGAGGGCCTTGTAGTTGGTCCTGTGGACGGAGTCATGACGGTCAGATCCACGCCTTTCAGACTGTTCCCCGCCTCTCGCTGTCGGTATCTTCATGGGATCTGCTTTGTTTGACTCGCTTTTCGATCTCCCCCATTCTAACAGATTGCAGGATTGGGGGGAAGGACCGGGTAAGGGAACGTGTGGCGGCTTGATTGTAAACTTTGTTTACAGCTGTGGAGGTGCCGCTGCTAGAGGGGGAGGCGATTTTATGCGTTTTTTCGATGGCTTACCCAAGTGCCCTCCTCGAAGCACGGAATCCTGTCATATGTGGCACAGTTCTTGCTCCGGAATGCATCAAAGAGAACAGATTCAGAGTATATAGAATAGGAAACACCTAAGTTCAGTATATAAAGAGGGGAATATCTTGAAAAAGACATTGATTTTTGTGGTCCTGGTCGCCATCCTCCTGTTCCTGACATCCACACCGGCTTTCCATCAGGAACAGCACGAGGTTGTTGTGACCAATGTCCAGGTTCCCCTCCGTGTCTTCGATGGAGATCGGTTTGTACCCGATCTGAACATGGCCGACTTCGAGGTCTTCGAAGACGGTCAGCCTCAAGACGTGACGGCCCTGTATCTCACCCGGAACGGCGAGATCGAACGTATGGATGCCGACAGAGACTACATGCCGATGGTCGACCGGCAGTTCTATTTCGTGTTTCAGGTCTTGGAATATAATCCCAAGATGACCGAGGCCATCGAATATTTTTTCGATCACGTCTATCAACCGGGTGATGATCTGGTGATCCAGACCTCGGTCAAAAACTACAGCCTTCCTGCGCAAAAGGCTCAGACCATCCCAAAAGAAACCCTGATCGAGGACATGCAGTCCATCATCCGCAGGGATGCGAATGTCGGGGCCATGGAGTACAAGAACCTGCTCAAGGACCTGACGCGCATCGTGCGCTCCATCTCTTCGCTCCAGGGGGGAACACCCTCCGGGATGGCAGACATGGACTCCTCGGATTCCGTGGGGATCCAGAGCCTCGAGTTCCTGCTTCCCCGCTACCGCGACACCCTCGGCAGGATGGAGGAGCTCCGGTTGATCGATGAGAAATGGATACTGCGCTTCGCGTCTCAGTTGAGGAGGATCGAAGAGCAGAAGATCGTCTACTTCTTCTATGAACGGGAGTTCCGCCCAGAGATCCAGGCCTCGCTCCTGGGCCAACTCCAGATGCAGTATCACGACGACTACAACATCATGGGGCAGATCCAGGATCTGTTCCAGGCCTATCATCGCGAACTGACGCTGGAAGTGGATCCGCTCAGCCGTGCCTTTGCCGATGCCTCCGTGCTCCTCCATTTCTTCTTCATGAATAAAAAGGCTGAGAGTGTCCCCGGGGTCTACATGCGGGAGCAGTCCGAGGATGTGTACACGGTCTTCTCACAGGTGGCCGAGGCGACGGGAGGAGTGGTAGACAACTCACAGAATCCGGCATCGGCCTTCAAGTCGACCTCAGAGATATCGGAATATTCCTATCTGCTCTACTATTCTCCCCGGGACTATGTCCGGGATGGGAAATTCAAGACCATCGAGGTCAAGGTCAAGGACAGGGATTACCGGATCACTAACCGGAGAGGCTATTACGCCAACTAGAGGGGGGGGGGGCTGCCAGGGGGGCGGATCAG
>CBESWG010000004.1:0-136635 GCA_965533275.1 uncultured bacterium | reverse complement strand
TATTTTGTCTTATCCCCTGATAGGCTCTTTCACCAAAGACATACGATGAGCTTTTAATCAGAATAAATCTGTAGTGCCCCATCCTCCATTGAAAGCTTTTTAGAAACTGGCCTTCCGAATCAAAAAAGCTCGTCCGTCTTGTTCCTCCATCAGTTACCACGAGTTTTCCATCTTTAGTAAAAACCATTGACTCTACCCTCTGAAATTCGCCAGGTCCACTCCCCTTTGCCCCGATTGTTTTAATGTACTTCCCATCAGAATTAAAAACCTTGATAACCTGGTCCTGCAATTCACTGATGTAAATATTATTGTTATCATCGGCTATGAACCACAAAGGCTCATAGAGAATAATTTCTCCTTCTTGATTTTCTCCGCCAAGGGAAAGTTCTTCCACAAATGTTACTGTTTTTTCTGGATAAAGAGGAATCTCAGTATTGTGGATGTACTCAATACCATCAATAACTTCAACACTGGCATTTGACTTTAGTACCTGATTTTTGCTGCCCGATGACCAAAAAATAACAAATAGAATGAGCAAGAATAAACACTTTTTTTCCATCAAAAACCCCTCTTCATATTTTAATTCCCTGTTATCTTAAACATAGGAATGAAAAGCTACGTTTCATTGGGCTAAGAATATTGTTGTAAACTCTGAAAGAAAAGCACACGCCACCTCCCGTCTCTTTGGCTTCCGGGTGGGGTGGGCTTGTTAATGCTCAACAATTCTATAGTGATAGTACTTTGTATTCTCATACTCCCAAATATAAAGATAGTCTCCATATATGCGAAGCCCATTGGCTAGGTGGTCAAGCGCTATTTCACCTAAAAGAACTCCATCACCATCAAATATCTCAAGTTTGTACACATCAAGCTTCTTAATTTCAGCTCCTACTCTTTTACTGGTATTTCCGGTAGAACTCATAACCTCGCTCGATGTCTCTTCCCTGCTGAGATGCCGATTGAAGCCTAAAACCCAACTTCTTCCTTTGCCATCAATCGCAATCCCTTGGGACATTTTTGCTGGAAAAATTGCCCTATTGCTTCCATCTCTTCCGCCAATTATGAATGTGAACATATGCTCGGGATCATTCTCATCAAAACTTAGTGTCCTGTCTGCCTTCCAGAGAAGTTCCCCTTTGGAGCTATATTTCTCAATCCTATTTTGATGCTCGAAGGCCAAATAAAAGTTACCATCCAAGTCTATGTCAAAATCATACCGATTTCCCCAAAAGTTCTCTATCCATTTTTCGTATGCATGAGGGAATCCAATTTCTTTCTGAATTTCCCCATTTGCGTCAATAATTAGCATTAGTTTTGGCAAAGACTTCTTCTCATCTGCCCATCTTCCAGTTGAATGAAGGCCGCCAATTGCGAACTTGCTATTAGATAAATATCGAATTTTTTGTATTTGGAAGTTCAGGATTTGAATTGTCCTCGAAATCTTTCCTTTCGGAGTGAATACGCTTATCCGGTTATTTCTTGGATCGGCAACATATACAATGTTTTGAGGGTCTATCTCAATCGATGTCGGGTTTTGAAAATCTCCAGGCCCCTGTCCACTTTGTCCAAATCTTAGTATAAACGATGATTCAGAACTATATTTAAGTACTCGATGATTCCCAGAATCCAAAATATATAGATTGCCATCTGAATCTTGAGCCATTTCTTCAGGATTATTAAATGCAAAGTTATCATCCAATGTGTCAATATCACCTACAGTCTTTTTCAGCTCAATGGATATCTTTGGATTTTCTCCCCACTTCCCTCCTTCTTTGTTGTGGACCAGACGAATTCCTTCCATTGTCTCGATTTCTTGGGAGAGAGATGAAGAACAAAAGAATAGAACAGCGAATAGTATAGGACACGCTTTGAAATACAACTTCATTTTCCAACCCCTCTGCATCATCTTAAACCTTCCTTCAGTTTAGAATCCAACGGCTATGCTGTCAATTCAGTGTTTTGTTTTGGGGTGGGATGCCAGTTTCAGAGCTGTTTGCTTTAAATTTTGGGAAACCACAGATTTTCTTATGTCTCAATATTAGATATAATAATATCATCTGGTAGAGATGAAATGAGGTGTGAAATGCGAAAGATCACAGGTATTGCACTTGTCTTGCTTTTGGTCCTGGGGGCCTGGGGCGCTCTGGAGGCGCAGAAGGTCAGGACGGTCGACGGCGTCAAGTACATCCAGAACGGGAAGAAACCCAGTGCTCCCAAAGGCGTCCCCACGAAGTTCACGCTCAAACTCGAGGCTACCATCGGATACGATGACGATCCGGATAAGTCTCTGGCCGAGCTGGGAGTTTTCGTGGTGGCGGACAACGGCAATATCTATGTTTCCGATTTCAAGGACCGCAAAGTCAAGGTCTTTGATGCGGATGGCAGCTTCGTGGGCTTGATCGGCAGAGAGGGGCAGGGGCCGGGGGAGTATACCCTTCCGACACAGATCCAGATCTCTCCCGATAACGAGCTCATGATCGAAGACGGTGGCGCCCTCAAGATCGTGTTCTTCACCCTGGATGGAGAATTCATACGCAACCTGAGCACGATCAAGCCCGGTGTTCTGGGCCTGAGCGGGCTGATTGTCGACAAGAAGGGGAATTACGCCGGCCGTAAGATGACGCTTAATGCCCCGATCCTGGAGTTTGAGACTATGATTTTCGATAAGGATCTCAATGAGTTGGCATCGATCGACTCCGCAGAGATGCAGATCCCCATTCCCGGTTCCGGCAACAAGTTAAACTTCCTGGATTTCATCCAGGTGTACCTGTTCAATGCGGAAGGCAACCTGATGTACGGCGTGAATCGGGACTACGAGATCAAGGTGTATGATCTCCAGGGAGAGCACCTCCTCAGCATCCTGAAGGACTACAAGCCCGTCAAGGTGACACAGAAAGACATCGATGATATAGCCGAACGCATGGCCGCATTCAGGGGGATGGCCGGAGGGGCCGACCTCATGGATCTGTTTGAATTCCCGGATGAATTTCCACCCTACCAGAGCTTCTTCCTGGACGACCAGGGACGCATCTATGTCCGTACCTGGGAAAAGGGGGAAGGCGAGGACGAGTACTGGACTGATGTCTTTGACAAGGAAGGCCGCTTCTTCACCCGATTCGTCCATAAGTCCGAGCTGAGCATCATAGACGGGGACACGGCCTACGGTGTGGAAGAGAACGAGGATGGATTCAGACTCATCCACCGCTATAGCGTGACCTGGTTAAAATAATTCTCCGTAACGCATGGAGGCTATTCTTACTGGTGTAGGAGAGCAGCCCAGTCAGTCTTTCTTCTCGATGGGAAATTTAATAATATGTACATCAAGGGAACAAAATTTATTTAAGAATGAGAGCGATAGAGTGAGGAGGCCTTTATTCACAGAAGACGATAAAGGATGGTTGAGCTATTATTATACTGACCTCCTATGGTCGACAGCCGATATTGGAAAAATGGTTGGTTGTAGTAAGGTTACAATATATGACTCGCTCCAAAGACTTGGAATAGAAGTTAGGAAGAAAGGACAGGGAAAATGGAAGTCTTTATTCACAGAAGATGATAAAGGATGGTTGAATTATTATTACACGGATCTCCAATGGTCAACTACGAAAATTGGGGAAATGGTTGGTTATAGTGGGCTTACGATTATCAGATTGCTCCGAAGACTTGGAATAAAAGTTAGGAAGAAAGGTCAGGGAAAATGGAAACCTTTGTTCACAGAAGACGATAGAGAATGGTTGAATTATTACTACGTAAACCTACAATGGTCAGATAATAAAATTGGAGAAATGGTTGGCTTAAGTGCAGGAATGATTAATGATTCGCTACGAAAATTGGGAATAAGAAAAAAAACTTTATTTATAGAAGATGATAGAGGATGGCTAAATTATTATTATACGGATCTCCAGTGGTCAACAGTCGATATTGGAGAAATGGTTGGTTGTAATAAGAATACAATCAATAATTCGCTCCGTAGACTTGGAATAAAAGTTAGGAAGCAAGGACCGGTGAACTGACCCCCTCAAACCTTCCCCCATTGTAGAATCCTCAAGGCTCTGCTGTCAATTTAGTGGCCCAATGTCATGTGTGTGGTTCGGCAAGCCTCACCCCATCCCCCACGGCTCTTTGGCTTCCGGGTGGGGTGGAGATTGAGGATTTTCAAGCCTATTTAATCTCAACCTCTACTGTAAAGAACCTATAGTCATCATATTCAACTTTTACCTTTGAAACAGTAAACTTCCGACCCTCTCCACTCAAATATGATTCATTCACCGTATATTTACTTGGAAACCTAATTCCATTCTTTGTGAATGCATATTCGGAGACAAGCGATAAGATAGGACTAGAGGCTAACTCCCTAGCCTTTTCTTCAATAGCCTCAAAATTGTCAATTGAATGTTGGTTCCATTCAATTTTGATGACACTGAAATCTGATTTGCATATCCAAACTTTTCCATAGAGCTGGCCTAGTGCGAACCCAGATTTTGGCTTAACCTCCACAACATATAACTCTTCCCCTCTGAATTTCCTGTCTTTTAAAATCTTATACTCATGAAAGTTCTGCCAATCTTTCCCAAAAAGTCCTAAAGGACCGAATACTATTCTTTTTTGCAGGAAAACTGTTGCTTCCATCTGAGCATTATCAACATGCTTTTCCTGTCCATTCTCTTTGAGAAGGATTCTCTTCTCATACAAATGATTATCCTTCCTTATGACTTGATAATCATATACATATTCATTCCTCTCAATTAGCTTGGTCCCTAGTCTCCCTTTACTATACTTTGCATAACTTGAAGCAAATATCTCCTCAGTAACAGTTTCATTACAAACAAAATGAAGGGATGCCCGAGACAATTTATCTACATATCCTGAACATCCATCTAGAATGAACCGTAAATCCTTTTCTTGCTCTTCTCCAATACCATTCTTGTGATTTGAAAACAGCAGAAGTTCCGAACTCAGAAATAAGAGAAATATCACAAGAAACGCAACTTCTTTGCTCCCTCCTCTGGTTGTTGCCTTCATTGTTTCTCCTAATTATTCTAGTCAGCTAAGTATCCAGCACGGTGCAGTACTTTATAACTCTTGCCCTTTATCTTAACCTTGATGTTCCTGAACATGCCATCTGATTTGTAGTCCTTAGGAGTGTAGTAAAGGAGGTAGTAGTTCTCAGATGCATCAGCAGCTCTTTTGAATAGAAAAGATGGATTTTGAGAACTCTCTGCAATCCCACCAGTTGCGTCTGCAAGTTCTTTAAATGCACTGAAAATGTTTTCTGATTTTTCCACCATCCTGACATTTTCAGTGGTAGCAATCATTTGTCTTACATCCAAGGAGTACTGTTTTGTCCAGGTAAGATAAAGAAAGTGGTTGGTAATAGATGAATCTGAAAAAGCTGCCTTTATTTTTTCAAGGTCAAAATTTATGTCTCTTTTGAAGAATTCAAATAAGTCAGAAAGTATATGGTATCTCTGGGGATTGTCTTGTGACATTCTTTGGATTCTCTGCATTTGATTTACGCTGTACTGAGGCAAAACTTCTTTCTGATAGAATAGAAACACATGTTTCTGCCCGTCAAGGCTCTTCAAATACTCTGCAAAGTTTAACAAGTTCTTCTCTTCCACATACTTAAGGTTTTTCCATTCTTGATAGAGGTCATGAAGACTTGCTTCCCCCATCATAGAGTTCCCTCCCAAGATTCCTATTAATTCTCTCATAATGCTATTGTAAAGGGAGTTCCCTGTAATAACATCTTTACGCAATTTTGATTTTAATTGCTCAGCACATACCTCTTTAGGCAATTTCTCTAGTGCCTCAGAGTTCATGTTGTATGTTTTAACAGGTGTCATGACAATTAGTGAATCACCTGGAGCAACCACATCTTCAAAAAAGGCATCTATTACCTTGTTAAGCTCAGGCATCCAATCTTGCACTTCAAACACAAGCACAAAACGCCTTGAAGTTTTTGGAGTAAAAATTTTACGTGCTTCTACTCTAGGCAATTCTGCATCTTCTTCCTGGATTATTGTCTTCTTAACTAAATACATTGCCTCAGTCTTCTGGAGCACCCCATCTTCATAAACTTCAAAATCACTCAATATAAGATTGTCTATAAATGTATCACCGTCATAAACACGAACAGGAACCTCAATATTTACTGCTACTGCTTCATGTTGGATTTCCTGGGCGGCAATAGATACAAATAAGATGAGGATGAGAGCAGACTGTAATAGACGCTTCATTAGTGTTCTCTAGTTTGAAAAATACCCCAAACGGTGTGAGACCTTGTAGCCTTTCCCCTTAACACGCACCTTAATTGTCTTAAATTCACCATCCCCTCGATAGTCCTTGGGAGAATAATAGAGCAAGTAATAGTTCTCTGATACTTCGACCGCTTTCTTAAACAGAAATTCCGCATTGGCAGAACTATCAGCAAAACCACCAGAGGCCTTTGCCATCTCAAAAAAGGGTGTGAAAGTATCACTGGAACGTTCTTGGAAATATACGCCTGGGATGTAAGGAGCTGGTTTTGTGAGGAATAGGAAATGGACAGCTGTAGAAGCATCAGCATAAGCTTTCTTTATCCTCTCTACATCAGTCCCCATATCTCGATTATAGTGATTGGTCACATCAGCAAGCAGCATATTAACATCCACGCCTAAGTAGTTTTGAATTGAAGTAGTAGCAGACCCTATAATCTTTGGGTCTATCGTAGGTACAAATTCCCGTTGGTAAAAAAGGAATACATACTTTTGTCCTTTTTCCTCTTTTAGGAGCTGTGCAAAATCCATAATTCTCAATTCATTAACCCGACGCATAGACTCAAGTCTATGGAGATAGGCAATATATCTAGTTACAATTTCATCCAAATCTCCGCCTGCCATGACTGACGCTCCCATATCTGTCATGGCCCTTGTGGTCGCTTCGTTTGCCGGGTCGCCAATCGCAGCCAGGTTTGTATTCAATACCTTTGCGATTTCTTCTAAGTCCTTCAGGGCGGACCTATATTCCGAGTCACCAATAATTGCATCCTTGCGGATATGGCCCTTAAGTTCTTCGGCAATCTCTTCCCGTGATTTTAGAGCAAAACCTTCTTCTTTTAGTCGGTATGTTTTGACTGGAGTTACAGCAATCAACTTATCTTTGGGAAGCAGAACGTCCTGACAAAATTCATCTACTGCCTTTCCCAGTCGGGGATGCCATTCTGATACTTCAAAAAAAAGGTAAAATGTCCGCTCGGTCTCAGGACGGTATTTTTTCTTTTTGTCTTCCTTTCGCGTTATAGTGTCCTTACTTATCAAG
Source organism: uncultured bacterium (assembly GCA_965533275.1). Classification (GTDB taxonomy): domain Bacteria; phylum Acidobacteriota; class Aminicenantia; order Aminicenantales; family Aminicenantaceae; genus JAUXEH01. The sequence goes on along the minus strand of CBESWG010000004.1, from coordinate 129,336 downwards.
TAGACAGCCTCGACTTTCTGTGGGATTCCATCTTCCAGGACCTCGAAATCCTCGAGCTTTAGTCCATCTACAAATTCTCCCCCCTTAAAAACCCGAACTGGGACCTCTATATTGATTACCATTGAGGTCTCGACAAGCGACCTTTGCCTGGTCTGATATGGGAATATTGATAGGGACAGGAGGCACATACAGGTTGCTACAATTGACTTCCTCACAGCACTCAGCTCCTCATTTAGCAAAATACCCGAACCGGTGAACAACTCTATAGTTTTTGTCTTTTACCCGGACCTCAATTTTATTAAACTTTCCATCCTCCTTATAATTCTTAGGCGAATAATAGAGAAGATAGTAAGAGCCAGCTACTTTAGTCGCATTTTCAAGACCAGCCTTGGGGTTGTGAGAAGTCTCCACAATCCCTCCAGTAGAGGCCGCAAGTTCTGAGAATACACTGAATGCATCTCCGGAAATCTCTCTCATAATGATGGCAGATGGAGTCCTCACTGGGGTTTTATCTAGAAATATGAGGTTGAATAGTAATGACGAATCTGCGAAGGCTTCCTGGAGTCTTAGCGTATTCATGTTCTGGTCTCTTCGATAAAATTGAAATAAGTCATTTATCTGACCAAGTATATTCGGATTGTCGCTATATGAAAACTGAAGATTATTTAACACACGAGCCTGAAGCTCTGGGCGATACTCTCTCTCATAAAAGAAGAAAATGTTCTTCTGTCCATCCAACTTCTTAAGCTGTTCTGCAAGAAGCAAGAATTTCTTCTCATCAATGAACCTCAGTTCCTCCAACTTAAGCAAGGTTTCTCGATATCTAGATAATCTTACTTCTATATCGCCACTCATCATATCTAGTGAATTGGAAGTGTTATAAGCAGTGACACCGCTAAGGGATGTGGCCATACGCTTTAGGTTTGAAATCAAACTCGAATATTCTCTTGAGCTAGCCTTCGCATCTCGGCGTATTATCTCGGTCATGTCCCTAACTAATTCCTCTGTTGTATTGTTTTCTACAAATTCTTTGGAGAGAGAATAGTTTTTGTAAGGGGTCATAACCAAAACTGTGTCGTCAGGATGAAAAACCTTTGTAAAGAAGTATTCCAGTGTATCTTTGATTTTGGGATTAAAATCTGTAATCTGGAATAAGAAATAGTAGCTTCGGCCGATATAGGGAATATGATTCCTCTCTGCTTCGAAACGTTCAATCTGTTTGTTTTTGGCTAAGTATAGTCCTTGTATCTTTTGAAGTATTCCATTCTCGTAAATTTCAAGATCATCAATGGTCAGATTGTCAACAAACACATCCCCATCATAGGCCCTAAGGTGAACAACGACGTTTCTTACTAGAACCTCATGTTGCTCTTGAGCGAATTGGTATGTACACGTAAACCCAATTGCGAGAAATAGAACATACATGAGTAGGGATAATTTTCTCATGATTCCCCCCGGAATCTTATGCTCCTTCACTCCACTCCTGGCTCTTCGGCTTCCAAGTGGGGTGGGCTAAATTCAGAAACCAAAGTAGCTTCTATTCAGTGAGTGAAAGAGCAAGCCAAAAGAGTGTACCTCTCCCACTCTCATCATTGGTAGGGAATCCAACACAAAGGATTTTGTCAGCCTTCAAGGCTATGGCTTGGTCTAACAATACGTTATCTTCTCCTGAAGACTCCTTTAAGCTGAAGATTACTTTTATAATAATCTCCTCATCATTAGCCATCAAAGGTATTGCCTTGAAATCATAGTCTATTTCCAAGTGCTTATATCTTTGTGGGTAACTACTTCCACCCATAACACCACCTTCTAGGCTATCTCTTCTGAATTTCACGTGGACATCAGCCACTGGCAATATATTTACCCAGTCAGGACGGGAAGACATTGCTCTCTCTCTAATGCTGTTAATAATGTCTTTCTGGTTCTGCTTTTTGTCTGTTTCAAAAAGGATAATCGCATCTGGAAAAAATCCTGTGATATATCCTCCTGTCTTCGTCCCCTTTATTCCTCTTACAACTCCTTCTTCTTGTGGCATAGGCTCAGATTTCACTATTGTTTGGACAGCAGGAACTTGAAATATTTGAACCTCTATTTCCTGGGTTTGGCCTTGAAATGATATACTCAGAATTGGAAAAGCCAATAGGCACATTATGAGCAAAGTTGCTTTCATATAAGTTATTTTATGCATGTCAATCCTCCCCTGCTTTCTTTACAAATACAAATATGAAGTATTCCACAGCCAAATATAATGGTTTTCAGATTTCCATCTATATCCCCCTGAGTTCATAGTCTTATCCCAATCTCAGTTGGCAAAGTATCCCAGGCGATGAGTTACTCTGTATTTTCCAGTCTTGACCTGCACTTTAATTTTCTTAAACTCAAAGTCAGCTTGATAGTCCTTGGGGGTATAGTAAATCAGATAGTAGTTCTCAGAGGCATCAAAGGCAGCCTTGAACAGGAATTCGGGATTTGAAGAACTCAGGGTTATTCCGCCTGTAGCTACGGCCATGTCATTGAAGATACTAAAAATGTCTTCTGAATGCTCCTCCATCTTGATTCCTGGCTCATGTTCTGGCAGTTTGGAGAAAAAGAGGAAGTGTATGGCAATAGAGGAGTCAGCATAAGCACGCTTCACTTTTTCTACATCTACGGTTATATCCCTGTGATAAAGCCCAAAGAGAGAGGTCGTCATTATTCCGATACTAGGATTATTCTGATATTTAGCCATTATCTTATGAAAGGTAACAGCGTCAATTGTTGGGATATATTCTCTTTGATAGAACATATACACATATTTCTGCCCTTCCCGATTCTTCAAGTATTCAGCAAAGTCAAGCAGCTTTCTCTGGTCCACTCTTCTCATCACCTCCAGTCTTTGTAGGATGGCTCCATAGTTTGCAAGTTGTGTGTCTAGAGGCAATGTTGCTTGTTGTGCTGAGAGCGTCCCAGTACTGTTACGAAAGCCTGGTTGACCTGCGTCTAGTTGCGAATGGAATAAAGTCCTAGTGATGTCTTTTAAATCAAAAACTGCACTCCTATATTCTGAGCTTCCCATCCATGCATCTTTCCTAATTATTGATTTCAGGTCTTTTGCTATCTGCTTCTTGGATAGGTTATCAAAGACGGTGGAATTGAATGTATATGTTTTTAAGGGAGTAACGATTGTACACTCATCTATAGGAGTCAAAACAGATTCAATAAAGTACTCTAGTGCCTTTTCAATTTTTGGGTCAAAATAGGCTATTTCAAAAAAGAGATAGAATTGTCTCCCTGTCTTGGGTGCTTCTACTAGTCTCGTTGCTTTTTCCTCTTTGCGTTCTATATCTGTTTTCTTAACAAGGTAGACTGCTTCAATCTCTTGTAACTTTCCATCCTCATATAACTCAAAATCATCAATTGTGAGAGTATCAACAAACACATCACTCTTGAACACTCGAACCGGAACCTCGATATTGATTGTCGTGGCTTCATGTTGGATTTCTTGTCCTGCTACACTAAAGCTGAGGAAAAGAAACGCAATAAACGAATAGAACTTTCTCATATTCCCTCCATAGGAATGATTTCTGGCATATACTTCTGCATTTACCCCTAGAAATTCATAGAGCAAATGTTGTGCCAAAAGATGAACCCTATCACGTGTTTAGTAGATGCCTTCAAGTTGTCCTGAATACATGACAAGTGACCTATGCAGAGGCTACAGCCTCCACCCCCTCGCCTTGAGAAACAAAAAACGCTCATATACTTAACTTCAAACCTAGATACTCCAGGGGAGGAAGTCAAAAGAAACTAGTCTAAATTCCGATACTTTCCGATATTTTCCTAACTTACCCTTCGACAAGCCTAGATATCTCTCATACAATATGAATTGGTTTGAGGGGATGAAAGACAACGACAAGGATATACTTCACACTTGGAAAGAGATTTCTCAGTACTTGAAGCATGATGCCAGGACATGCTCAAAGTGGGAAAAGGAATTGGACTTACCTATCCACCGATATGACGACAGATCCTCCAAATCTAATGTATTCGCATATAGGTCTGAACTCGATGAGTGGCTGGAGAGAAGAATAAGTCGAAATGGGAAACAGGATGAGCGGCCGCAAATAAAGAAGCGGCCTTGGCTTCTTATATCTACTATTGCGGCCTTTTCTATTATCGCAACAATAGCTACCATCAAGCTCACCCCGCTTCTGACAACTAAGGCACAATCCAAGCTAGTATCCATCGCAATATTACCTATTGAGGCTCTGAACCTTGATGAGTACGATGAATATATTACAGAAGGAGTAGCAAACGGCATTTTGAATTCTCTCACTGTAATGGAGGGGATCCGAGCCAATCCAGGTCAAGAATCAAGTGAAGTCGACTACATAATAAAAGGAAAAATAGATAAGAATGAGGACCTCATTCACCTAAGCCTGAGTCTTTTCAGGCAGGGGAAGAATGAAGCAATTTGGCAAAATGATTATGAAGGTAAGCTTTCTAATCTCTTTTACATTCAAAAGGCAGCCAGTAGAAATATTTATAATTTGATAAGAACAAATAATAGTAAGAACATACCCCCAACTCCTGAGCAAAGTGCCGCGAATGAAAGCAAAGCCATGGATGCATTTTTAAAGGGCAACTATATACTTTCAAGGGCGAGCGGCAATAACAAGGACCCGTGGAAACTCTATTTTCAGGGGAAACACTACAAAGACAGCTATACTGAAGAAGGAAATCAAATCGCCATTGAACTCTTTAGGAATGCCATTGAATTAGATCCGAATCTTGCCCAGGCATATGTTGGCCTTGCGAGCTGCTATGCGAACTACCTAAATATGAACTGGGACAATAGCGATCAATGGCTCCAAGATGCGGACTCCCTGCTCATGACAGTACAAGACATTAGCACTGATTTCCCAGAGTATTACTCAGTCCGTATAAAAGTTCTATCACTGAAGCAGTACACAAGGGGAGAAGACTGGGAAGATGAACTCGCTTTTCTAGCAAAAGAAGGTGTTAGGAAATTCCCAGGGCATCCGACTTTAAATGCTGGTGTCGGTCACTGGTACTATGGTCAATTCGGAAGCACTGGAATCCAAGAATACCTTGACCTGGCTTTGGACTATTACGAAAAAGCTCATTGGTTGAATCCAAATTTAATATGGAATGTAACTTATGCAGAAATACTACTTTACTACAAGGAGTTCTACAAAGCCTTGGACGTATGCAATACCCTGGTTGAGACAGATTCGACGGAGATGGCCAAGTTTAGGCTTGGAGAGGTTTATTATTATATGGGTGAACTCGACAAAAGTGAGGCCATCTTTAGTCAAGTTGACTCATCGCCTGAAGATAAAGCAGCTGCAATGAGTGATCTCGCGAGGATTGCCGCAAGAAGAGGTGACACAAAGAGGGCAAAAGATATCCTCATGCAGCTACTCACCATCTCGCCAAAACGAACCGTTAGTGATTTTAACATCTCTTCAATATATTTTGGAATTGGTAACCATGAAGAAGGCTTCAAACATATATTCCAACTGTGTACAGATCCAATCTGGGGTCAAATCCGGCATACAAATTATCTTCAGATGGAGATGGATAAAAACTTCGAGAAGTTCATCAAGGATGGGGGGCTGGATAGGCTGAAAGCTCAGCTGGGGGATGATTAAATAAGTTCGGACAGTATTTGTGGGGGGAAAAATGAAACGCACCTTATATGCAACCCTGGTAGTAGTGACTTTAATGCTTATCACAATGACCTGCCAGAAAGAGAAGGGCTATACGTTAGAAATCAAAGATGGGATTAGTATTGTACACAACGTAAGGCCGCAAATAGATAATCCAAAATCTAGGCTCGAATTCGTGCTTCAGATTGGGGAACTTGAACCAGAAGACGAGAATTACTTATTCGATCAACCAATCAGTGCGACTGAGGATCACGAAGGAAACATATTCATCCTTGACTCTCAGGAGGGAGTGATTAAGAAGTTTTCCTCAAGCGGAGAATACCTTTTTGAATTCGGCCGCAAAGGTCAAGGGCCTGGTGAGTTCGAATATCCAGGCCAAATAGACTTCCGCTCTGGACAGTTACTCGTAACAACAATGTCAGCACAATACCATATCTTCGATATCAATGGAGAATACAAAAAGAAGTTTACGCTAGCCCAATATCAAGGGCTTTTCATGAAGTTGATGGATGCAGATGAGGTGGTCGGCTATTCAATGGAGGTTGGAGGCGAAAACTCAAAGGAAAACAAAATCCTTAAGATATTCACTACCGATGGAGAAATGAAGCATAGTTTTGGAGAACCATTCCTGGTGGATAAGGCTAGAAGTTCTTGGACGGCCAATTTTCCTCACATTTCAATGGATGACAAGAATAATATTTTCGTGGCGTTCACAGCTCAGAATCGAATAGAAAAATATTCGGAGAACGGAGAACTGCTTCTGGTTATCAGCAGAGAACTACCCTTTAAACTTGAGTATAAATACAGGAAAGAAAACATGGAGATAGGGGGACAGGTCAGAGAAATAGAGAGAGCAGACTTTCCTGTTGTCTCAAGGGGAATCGGCATAGACAGTCAGGACCGAATCTGGGTGCTCACTTTACACAAAGAGATTCCAAAGGATTTGGATGGAGATGAGTTCGTGATTCAAGATTACGCTCATTTTGAAGTATATAGCGAACAAGGCATCCTCATGGCAAAGTTACCGGTTCCGGACGATATGGAGCGTTTTGATAACATGACAATGGATGAGGACCACATTTACTTCGTCGATCCATTCGGGGAGGCATGTGTTTATAAATACAGGATTTCATGGCAAGATTAAGCTTGTTTAGCCGCTATCACTAAGTACGAATTCCCTACTCCGGGATTTCAGCCCAAATCAAAGCCCAGTTTAGTGCGGAATAGTGGGGTTTAGTAGGCCCCAATGGTGACAGAATGGTGACAAATCAAGGAGGTCAATGAATAGGTAGAGCGTATATATGAACATGTGAACAAGTTAGCCCACCCCACCAGACAGCTGGGGAGCCGAGTAATCTCTCACGCACAAATAAACAAAAAGCCTCCTCTTTAAGGTCCTATTTAGTGAAAAGTTGGGCACTGAGAGAATGGTCACCGAAGTCAAATCAACGAAAAACTGTTTCTTTGAAAAGACATTAACTACATAAGAACAATTGAGAGGGAAGGCAGATGAAACAAAGGGAACGGAAAGTGAAACAGCAAATTTTGCCTACAATCATTTTCACGCTATTTATGTTTGTTCTGTTTAACAGTTGTGGGCAAAAAAAGACTGAATGGAAGGGCACAGTTGAGGTTGAGAATGGTGTGACAGTAGTTTTAAATCCTAAAGAACCGATGTATATGGAGGATGGAAATCTTGTTCTTAAAGAGATTAATATAATTGACCTCGAACGAGATGACCTTGCAGAGCTGGGGATTTCAGAGATTACAGGATTTGATGTTGATTCAGGTGGCAATATATATTTAGTGAGCTATAGGAGTACAGATAGCTTTATATTTAAATTTGATGAAAACACCAGCTTTATAGATTCCTTCTGTAATAAGGGCCAAGGCCCTGGTGAGCTTGAGGTCTTTATTAACCTCCGAATAAATACGAAGGATGAGATTCTTCTAACAAATAGCGGGAGAGATAGGCTGATTGTTCTCAACACATCTGGAGATTTGATAACAGAAGTGCCTATCGCATCCAATCATGTCCTGACTACCTTACTTGAAAATAACAAGATACTTGCTATGGAAACAATTCGTAGGCCAGGTGAGGGCATTTTTTTTCCAATAGTCTTATGTAACTCAGACTTAGAAAGTTCAATACAGCTGCGTCCTGGGCAGAAGCTTCAAAACTATATCGCTGCAAAGGAATTAAATGGAATAAAACTAGCCCTCGATTATTCTCAATGGAGCATTTCAGATGGGCATATTTATATAGGCAATCAAGACAATGGCTATGAGTTTTTGGTTTATGATTTTGATGGGAAGTTAACTGGGAAGATAAGGAAGGAATATGTGCCCGTAAAGGTCACTCAGGATATCAAAGAAAAAGTGTACGCAAGGTTTGAAGGCCCTGACCTTGCTGAGTGGGATATACAGGACAAAGTATTCTTTCCAGATAGTATGCCGCCATTCCAATATTTCTTTGTTGATGATGTTGGAAGACTTTACGTAATGACTTTTGAGAAAGGGGATGGAGAAGAGGATTTCATATTTGATATTTATAATCCTGAAGGCTTCTATATTTGCCGGACAGTATTGGATAACAGCCAAAACTTGTTAGGTGGACCTCCTTTCCAAGGACTTCCTGCTCCCTGGGGTGGACCTTATGACGTAAAGGTAAGAAACAATATCCTCTATTGTATGAGAGGCAAAGACAGTGGCTATCAGGAGTTAGTCCTATACAAAATGATTTGGCAATAGCTGCCCCACCCCACCAGGAAGCCAGTCAGCCTATACTCCCGACGTTTCACCCCCTAGCAACGGATATAGAGTCCGTGTGTCCACAGGGCTAGGCCCTTCCATCTTTGTCACCATTTGTCACTATTTGCATAATTACACGTCTAGAGTGAATCGTATCTTTTTGGTTTGATCTGTATTCAGAGTTGTTTTTACTTACTCAATGGATTCTGGGTTTCCATCTCATTAAACATCCGTCCGCACTGACTGCAGACATAGAGCTTGAGCTTTACTTCCTGAGGCGTATCACCGGGCTTGTCACACTTGATCGTAGTGGCGTACATTCCCCTCTGTTCTAGGATATCAATTGCACCACAGAGTGGGCAGGTCATGATGACTTCAGTATCGCTCATCCCCTCCTCTTCTGTTTATGAGGATATAGAAATACCGCAATATTAGTCAAGCCGCTAAATATATAATACCGACAATCCAAACGATGTTTTGAAATATTGTTTTCAGTGATGAAGGATTGGAAAGATTAAAAAACCCATTTGATCAGCAATGAAGCAACCAATATTATGAAGCCAACTTCTTACACGAATGCCTTTTTAATTTCGGCAAGCCACTCCATCATATTCGCATAATCGTTAGCAGGGAGAGTCCTAGTTTTCATCATATCTCCAATAAGTCTTTGCTGCCCCCGTCCATCTGTCTCATATTTCAATATTGAAAGAACTATTTCTCGTGATTTTTCAGAAGCTATGGAAAACATATCGCGGCCCAGCAATTGTGCACCAGCAGTAATAAGGTCAAAGTTCTCTGATTCAACGAACTCTGGCAATTCATCAATTATTCTCTCAAGATTTCCTGCATTCGCATAATACTTTATTATTATCGCAAGATCGCTCGCATCCTTTGCTCTATCCGGATATTTATCTTTCCATGAGATTAGCTTCATCAAAGCCAAGCCAGCTATTGTTACAACTTTAATTTGCACGAGTGGATCTGATCTAAGTGTCACATTCAAAGAGCTTTGAAATGATTCCTCAAATCCAAGAACACTCATCACAACATCACTGTTTGGAGGACACATAACGACTTTTTTTGGAGATGCGATTGGGCCAAACGGTATCAAATCAATCTGAATATCATCAATAGATCTCAATCTATTTTGTTCCCTTTCTTCGCTAAATTTACCTGTACTTATTAGGCAATCTTTAAGTTTGGCAAATTGTCTCCAACTTGGGACTCTAACACCCAAATCAATATCTAAGGTAGCTCGAAAGGCCTTTATATTATGACAATGTTCAAGCATAAAATCTCTCGCAGTGGCTCCAACAACAAAGAAAGGGATATCCAACGACAGAGCAACACTATTGATTACTTCAAGAACGTTGATGATCTTGTCGTCAATCTTCCTTGATATATCCAGTGAGTTCTCGCTCATATAAAATTCTCGCTGTCTCAATATTGCGCTCATCACCTGTAGCAAGAAGATCTGCATACACAAGTAACGTAGGCACAGTCTCATTTCTGGCTTGTTCTAGTTTGAAATCCCAAAACATTTTCAGAATTTCTATATCACCATCACCCGCTTCCTCAAGTCGATTCCTTAAAATGAACCTTCCCAATGGGGGTTTTGCATATATCGTAATGGTTTGGGGTTTTAGATAATTTGTAAGTCTATTTGCAGCAAATTCCCCTCCCCAAAGTGCATTAAACTCCTTCAAGTCTACATTCATCCACCATTCTTTTTCTTCTGTTTTATACTTACCTAAAATCATCTTGGGACGAAGTCTCTCTGGATATGCGGTTGCCCACTGCTTCATTAGGTCGTCTATTCTTATCAACCTCCTTTCCTTATTTGCCATCCCAACTAGATAGCCCAGATTCCTCAATTCATACATAATCCTTCCAACAGTTCCCAAGGCTACATCTGCCTTGTCAGCAATTTCTCGATATGGGGCTTTTTCCAAACCTGGATGACATAAAAGGGCAAAAACAACCTGTAGCCCTGCTGGTTGAAATATTCGTTTTGGCTTTTCAGTTTGAAGTGCTTCAACCGGCCTATTGCCTTTAATAAATATATATAAAGGCGGTTCATCTATATAAGCATTTCCAGCGGTATCAAAGAAAGGAATTTTCATGTCCCTCATTCGATCTGCCATTTGTGGAGCTACATACTTGGTCACTAGTATTCCTTTTTGCTGAAATAACTGCATTTGATGTTTAGCGGTACCCAATACCGCCATGCTTACATTTTGTTTTAGCCCTACTTTGAAATGAAATTTCATATCTTCCCATTTGATGTTTATTGCAGCATCGTAACCATAGTCTTGATTTGGCGCCATAAGGTTCAACTCATCAATTTCAATAATAAGACCCGTGGCATTTCTAAGCCCTTCTATAGCTTCATTCAAAATATTTTTTTCAACATTCTTTGTATTCATTTTTCATTACCTCTCTATATTTGTTCATTTTTTACCCTTGTCCATTTTTACTTTTGTTCAGTACTTACCCTTGTTCATTATTTTTGAACATAGCAATTTAGTGAACATCTGTCAATAGATATTCGTTTTTTCTCAAGAATTACTTGATTTCGCATACAAGCGTTCATTTTTATTGCATGTTCATTTTTTCTGAACATTGCGATTTATTGAACAAAATGGGATCTTTACACAATACTTGCTGAAGAGAAATATCATTCCCCAATCCAAGAACAACTGCCCAAAACTAGCCATTAAGCCCGGCTGACTTGTGAGACTCAAGCCCTCACAAGCTTAGGCTAATCACAGCAGTCCTGTAATGCTTTGAAATATAGTTCGCATTCATGAGCAGCTTATCTTACTTGCTGGACACAATGGGGGGTAACGGCTCCCTTTTAGTCTAACCGTTAGCGTCCTAGGGAATCAGCCCGCAAATTAAACGCACAACCTGTAGACCTAGGGGCAACGCCGTAAATGCTTAATTTGGTATCTTATATTTAAGAGGGGGTTATCTTATCGTTTGCCCACACTGGGGGGGAACGGGTCTCTTCAATCTCGGCCGTTCTGATCACGGCGATCCAGCCCGAAAATCACAGGCAGACTAATCCCCGTGTCACACCGGTGTCACAAAATTCGTATAAACTCGCTTAATTTGGCTTAATGGTGCTTAAAACACAATCAAAAGTAACAAGGGGAACTTCTCGAGGAAAATTGGGGAAACCAGAGTGCCGAGGGCCGGACTCGAACCGGCACGTAGGATAACCTACGAGGGATTTTAAGTCCCTTGCGTCTACCAATTCCGCCACCCCGGCATGGGGAAAGCATGGGGATTATAACATAAGGCCCTCATGCCCAACAAGGACCACCGGCGTACGAGTAATCCATGTCTGGGAAGTGGCGCTCCGGCACTGGACTAGCTATTCAACAGTGACAGATTTGGCCAGATTGCGGGGCTGGTCCACATCGGCTCCCCTTGCAGCCGCGATGTAGTAGGCAAAGAGCTGCAGCGGGATGGCCGTGAGGAACGGGGAAAACAGGGGATACACTTTTGGGATGGTGATGATCTCGTCTATATCCATAATTTTTTTGATCTCTTCATCATCCTCATTGGCTACCGCCAGCACATACCCCATCCGGGCCTTGATCTCAGAGATGTTGCTCAGCGTTTTGTCATATACCCGGTCTTTCGGGATGATGGCCATGGTGGGCATCTTGTCGTCGATCAATGCGATAGGGCCGTGCTTCATCTCGCCGCCCGGATAGCCTTCGGCATGGATGTAGGAGATCTCTTTGAGCTTCAGGGCCCCTTCCAAGGCAATGGGATAGTTGGCCCAGCGTCCCAGATACAGGAAGTGTGATGCGTATTTGAATTTGAGCGAGAGCTTCTCTATGGCCCTCGCATGATGCAGGATCTTCTCGATCTTGAAGGGGATCCGCTGGAGTTCCTGGATGACCTCGAGATTCTCCGCCTCGTCCAAGCGTTTATTGATCTGGGCGAGGTGCAGAGCCAGGAGCGCCAGCCCTGCCATCTGGGCTGAGAATGTCTTGGTCGCGGCCACGCCGATCTCGGGGCCGGCATGGGTCATGAGCACGCCGTCGGACTCCCGGGCGATGGAAGAACCTGCCACGTTGCATATTGCCAGGGTAACGGGCCCCTGTTCCTTGATGGCCCGCATGGCAGCCAGGGTATCGGCCGTCTCTCCGGACTGGGAGACGGCTATGACCAGCGCGTTCTCATCCAGGATGAAGTCCCTGTAGCGGTATTCCGAGGCATACTCGACATCCACGGGAATGCCTGCCAGGGCCTCAATGAAGTATTTTCCGACCAGGCTCGCGTTATAGGAAGTCCCGCAGGCGATGAGGATGATCCTGCGGACATGTTTCATGCGTTCGGGATCGATCCCGATCTCATCCAGGTGGACCTTGCCCGTATCCAGAGAGAGGCGCCCCTGCAGGGTATCCCGGATGACCTGCGGCTGTTCGAAGATCTCCTTGAGCATGAAGTGCTTGAAACCGCTCTTCTCGATCATCAGGGGATTCCAGTTGATGCGTTCGACCCGCTTGTCCAGAGCGTTTCCATCGAAGTCGAAGAAGCTCGCGCCCGAGCCGTCCACAACCGCCATGTCCCCGTCCTCGAGAAACACGATGTTTTGAGTGTGTGTGAGCAGAGGATTCAGGTCCGAGGCCACGAAGTACTCATCTTCGCCCAGGCCCACAACCGCGGGAGGACCCATCTTGACCAGCACGATCTTCCCGGCATCGCGTGTGGAGATGGCTGCGATGGCAAAGGCACCCTCCAGCTGCTTCACGACCTTCCGTAAGGCATCTTCCAGGGAGTCACTATAGTATTTCTCGAGCAGGTGGGCGATCACTTCCGTGTCCGTCTCCGTGACGAATTCATGTCCCTCGGAGCGAAGCTCCTGCTTAATGGCCAGGTAATTTTCGATGATCCCATTGTGTACCACAACAAAATCGCCCGTGCAGTCCTGATGGGGATGGGCGTTCTCCTCCGAGGGGCGCCCGTGTGTGGCCCAGCGCGTGTGGCCAATGCCGAAGTTTCCGGTCAGCTCTTCCTGCCTCAGGCTCGATTCCAGGGCGCTGATCTTGCCCTCGACCCGCCTTCTCCGGATACGATCTCCGTCCAATATGGCGATCCCGGCGGAGTCGTAGCCCCTGTATTCCAGACGCTTCAACCCCTCCAGCAGGACGGGGACGACATCCTTATTCCCGACGTAGCCTATGATGCCGCACATTATTTTTTCCTTTTTCTCCCCCGGGCCCAGCCCTTTTTCTCGGACTGCCGGACACGAGACACGGCCAGGGCTTCTGGGCTGACGTCCTTGGTAATGGTCGAGCCGGCACCGACATAGGCGTTCTTTCCGATCTTCACGGGTGCCACCAGTTGGGTCCCGGATCCGATAAAGGCACCGGAATCGATCTGGGTCTTTGACTTGGTCACGCCGTCGTAGTTACAGGTGATGGTGCCGGCCCCTATGTTGACTTTGGCGCCCACATCCGCATCGCCCACATAGGAAAGGTGATTGGCTTTTGAGCCCGGACCGAAGTCGGTCTTCTTCATCTCAACAAAATTGCCCACTTGGGCCCCAGAACGCAGGATCGTTCCAGGACGCAGCCGGGCATAGGGTCCAACCCGACAGCCGCTTTCCACTCTGGTTTGTTCCACGATCGAACCGGTCAAGACGTTCACGTCGCTGCCGATCCGTGCATCCATGATGTGCGAGCCGGGATAGATCACACACCGCTCCCCGATCCGTGTCTTTCCCTCGAGCGTGACCATCGGATAGATCACGGTATCGCGTCCGATGCGCACGTTGTAGTCTACCCAAGTGGATGCGGGATCGTAGAATGTGACCCCCTCCTCTGCCAGGGCAGTGACCTTGCGTTCACGCAGGATCCCGGCTGCGCGGGCCAGCTCAGCACGGTCGTTGACGCCTACGATCTCTGCGTCGCTCGTCGTGCAGCAGGGCGCCACCTTGCGGCCTGAGGCGGAAAGGATCTCTATGGTATCGGTCAGGTAGTACTCCCCTTTTTTGTTGTGGGTCGTGATCTTGGGGAGCGCCCACAGGAGATCCCGGATCTTGAATAGATAGATTCCGACGTTCGCCTCCTTGAGCTTTCTCTGACTGGGCGTGGCGTCCTTTTCCTCGATGATTCGGATGCAGCCGTCTTCCAGAAATACGACTCTGCCGAATCCAAAGGGATTTTCCATGACCGAGGTCATGAAGGTCAAGGCATTGCCTTGCCTGCGGTGCTGGCGGAGCAGGGGGCGGAGCGTTTCAGGCCGTATCAGGGGGAGATCGCCGTTCATGATCAGGAGGTCCGCATCCGGATACTTGCGGAGTCTGGATCGGGCCGCCATCACGGCATGCGCCGTCCCCACCTGGGTTTTCTGCTCCACAAATTCGATATTCCGCGAATGCAGGGCTTCCTCGACACGATCCTTTTGATGGCCGACAACCAGAAAAATCCTATCCGGCCGGAGTCTAGAAACGGTGTCCAGAACGACATCGATCATGGTCCTGCCCATCAAGGGGTGCAGGACCTTGATGATATCCGACTTAAATCGGGTTCCCTTCCCCGCGGCTAATAAGAGTGCGTGGAAACCGTGTTTCATTCCGTTGTCGTGATCTCGAGAAAGCGTGGATCCTCCCTGACGGCTTCAAAATCCACCTCGTTCTGGGCAAGAACGGCGAGGTGGGGATCCAATCCTACTGCCTGCTTCAGGAAGTCCAGGCATTGATCGAGGTCTCCCATAAGGCAGCTCACATCGGCCATGGTGAATGGGATCTTCGCGTTCTTGGGATTCTTGGAAAGGGCCATTTCCAGCGACTTGAGGGCTTCCTCAAACTGGCCCTGACCAATGAGGTAGATCCCGTTCTGGAAAAAATCCTCCCCGGTTTTCAGCGCGACCTTGGGCGGGTTCAGGCGATTCTCACAGATCTGAAGATACATGTTCACACGGTCGACCAATTCGCGCTCCTCGGGATAGTCCTTCGCGAAGCTAGCAAGGCCATCTTTCGCTTTTGCAAAATCCCCCTTGTGGAAGGATTTCATGGCCTGGTTATATACGATCAAAGCCTTGTCATAATCGGTTTTCTTTGTCTTTGCTGTTTGTTGAGCGGTCACTTTATCTCCCGATACATGGTTTACGTTCTGATTCCAGTAATTTTAGCGAATCTGAGGTTTTTTGACAAGCTCAATCTGCGGGGCCCCGAGAATCTCACGCCTCCCAAAGGTGGGGATTCTGCAGGAGATGGCACACACTGCGAAGGTGCAGGGCATGTCCGGCCCGGTCAGCGTAGAAATGGCCGCAGACCGGACGCCCCAGGATCGAGAGGTCGCCGATCAGGTCCAGGACTTTGTGCCGCACAAACTCATCCGGGAAGCGCAGGGGGCCGTTGAGCAGTTTCTGCTCGTCCAGGATCAGAGCGTTTTCCAGCGAGCCCCCCAGGGCCAGCTTATCGGCCCAGAGGCGCGGCACGTCCCTCAGAAAGCCGAAGGTACGGGCCGGGGCGACCTGAGAGCGGAAACTTTCGGGATCGAGTTCGAATCGGAAATCCTGGATCCCTATGGCTGGATGATCGAAAGCGATCCGGTAGGAAATGATCAGGGAGTCTGAAGGAGTGGTTCGGATCGAGGCCTCCCCCTCCTCCAGCGAAAACGACTTGCGGATATAGATGGCCTCCCGAGGCAGATCCAGATCCCGCAAGCCGGCCTTCTCTATTGCCTGGACAAAGGGCAGCGCGCTGCCGTCCAGGATGGGGACTTCCTCCCCATCCAGCTCAATAAGGACGCTGTCTACGGCACTCGCATAGAGGGATGCCATGAGGTGTTCGATGGTCAGGATCTTGTGCTCGCCCTGGATCAGGTTGGTGCTGTTCCGCGCCGCCATTACCTCAGGCTCGATCCGGAACTCGAGGCCGCCTAGGTCTTTGCGGATGAACACGATCTCTCCGGAACTCGATGGCTTGAGGCACATCTTGATCTGAGACCCGGAATGGATGCCCGTTCCGCTGAGGGCCACCTCACGGGCGAGAGTCATTTTGTTCCTCATCCCGCCCAGTATAAATAAAAGGAGGAGAAGAAAAAAGGGGACAGGTCCCCTTTTTTTCACTCCCCTCCAATTTGTGCTAGAATGGAGCACATGAAATCAGTCCTAGAAGACACCCTCAAGAAGGTCCACAAGGGAGAGATGACGCCGGAAGATGCGCTCTTGCAGCTCAAGGGCTATCCCTACGAGGATCTGGGCTTCGCCAAGATCGACCACCACCGCGAACTGCGCAGGGGATTTCCAGAGATCGTGTTCGGACTGGGGAAGACACAGGATCAGATCCTCGACATTTCCAGGAGCATCATGCAAAAAGGCAGCAACCTGCTGGTCACCCGCATCGGACCGGAGACCTATGCCGCCATCAAGAGCGAGCTGCCCGAGGTCGAATATAATGAACAGGGACGGGCCATGTTTCACAAAGTGAAAGCACCTCCCCAGGGAAAGGGCAAGGTCGCGATCATGACGGCAGGCACTTCAGACATACCTGTGGCCGAGGAAGCCGCTGTCACGTGTGATATCCTGGGCAATACCTTCGAAAAGATCTATGACGTAGGTGTGGCCGGGATCCACCGCCTGTTCGGTGAATACCACCGCCTCAAGGACGCGCGCGTGATCATCGTGGCCGCGGGCATGGAGGGCGCCCTGCCCAGCGTCGTGGCAGGGATGACCGACATCCCCCTCATCGCGGTCCCCACGAGCGTGGGCTATGGGGCCAGTCTGAACGGGATCGCGGCGCTCCTGGC
The DNA here is from genome assembly GCA_965533275.1 of uncultured bacterium. Classification (GTDB taxonomy): domain Bacteria; phylum Acidobacteriota; class Aminicenantia; order Aminicenantales; family Aminicenantaceae; genus JAUXEH01. The sequence goes on along the minus strand of CBESWG010000004.1, from coordinate 112,136 downwards.
TATGCTCAATTCCTGCCCGGGCGGCGTGGGTGTCGTCAACATCGACAACGGTTTCGGGGCGGGATATCTCGCCAGCCTGATCAACCATCTTTGAACACAGCACAGGACACCTGATCAACCCCCAGGAATCACCCAAGCAAACTGAAACATCAGATATTTAGATACTCGATAGGAAAGCTTGACAATTCCGGGTGTCAAACCTATATTCATTAAGTTATATTCAACAGTAGGCGTCTACCTAAATATGGAAGTCATCGACCAAATAAGACAGTCCGCCAACATCGTCGAGATCGCATCCCAGTACACGAAGCTCCAGCGACGAGGGAACCGGCATGTCGGACTCTGCCCCTTCCACTCTGAAAAGACGCCCTCTTTCTACCTGGACGACGACAAGCAGCTCTATCACTGTTTCGGATGTGGGGCCGGAGGGGACATCTTTACGCTGATCATGGAGAAAGAAAACCTCAGCTTCCCCGAGGCGCTCCGCACCCTGGCCGAGAAATACAACATCGCCATGCCGGACGGCAAGGCATTCTCCCCTGAATACCAAAGCCTCAAGGAGAACATCTACAAGGTCACGGAAGACGCCATGGCGTTCTTCAAAAAGAACCTCAATAATACGGAAGAGGGAAAGCAGGCGCTGGAGTATCTCCACAAAAGGGGCATCCAGCCTGAGAGCATCAAAACCCTCAAGCTGGGTTACGCGCTCAATTCCTGGGACGGGCTGCTCGGTGCCTTCAGGCGCAAAAAAGTGGCACCCTCGCTCCTGGAACAGGCCGGGTTGATCCTGCGCCGCCAGAACAAGGAGGGTCACTACGACCGGTTTCGCGGCCGCATCATCTTCCCCATCTTCAACGATCGGACAGGCAGAGTGGTGGCCTTTGGGGGACGCAGTCTGTTCGACGAAGATCCCAAATATCTCAACTCCCCCGACACTCCGATCTATTCCAAGGGAAACCTCCTCTATGGGCTGAACTACTCGCGCGACTCTATCCGCAAGCAGGATTCCCTGATCCTGGTTGAGGGCTATACCGATTTTCTTACCCTCTTCCAGAACGGTGTGACCAATGTGGCGGCCTCGCTCGGGACGGGCCTGACTCCTAAGCAGATCGACCTGATCCGGCGGCGCTACACAACCAGGATATTCGCCTGCTACGATGCGGACCGGGCTGGCAGAAAGGCCTCATTCCGGGCGGTCTCCCTGTGCTTCGAACAGGGCGCTGAGATCAATGTGACACTGCTCCCCAAGGGATCCGATCCTGACAGCTACATGACTCAAAAGGGGCCGGAGGATTTCCTGAAACTTGTCGAAAACAGCTTGTCCGGCCTCAGATACATCACCGACTACATCTCGAAGGGCCGCTTGCCCACGAGCCCGGAAGGCAAGGCGAAGGTCGCACGGGAAGTCCTGAATGAGATCAATAAGGTCTCGGATGCGATCGTCCGGAGCGAATACATCAAGTGCACCAGCGAATACCTGGCTATCGACGAACAGGAGTTCCGGAAGACCGTGACGGATAAGAAAAATGCGCGAACCCCTCAGAGCGCAGCCGCTAAATCCGGATTTCTGGCTGCGGAAAAGAGGCTGCTCCAGATCATTTTTGAGGATAGTGAGGTGGCAGCATATGTGTTTGAGGAGCTGAAGCAAGACGACTACAGCACGTTGAGGAGCGAACCGATACTCAAGCTTATCAACGAGTCTCGCAAAAAGAATAAAATTCCAAATCTTTATGAGTTTAAGAGTGGGATCGATGAGACTTTGTTTAATGCGTTCACTCAGGTCCTTCAAGAAAACACCGAACGGGAGCCGACACTGGCAGAGGCCGCCGATCTGATCGACACGCTCAGAAAAATATATTGGCAAGACCAGAGAATTCAAATTCAAAAACAGATATCCCAACATGAACAATCCGGAGCGAAGAATGAACTATCCCAGCTCCAAAAAGAATATATGGACCTCACACAAAAACTAGTCCAATTATCACAGAAAACCTATTAGGAACATAAATAAGGAGTGAGCATTGCCCGGAGATAATCAAATTAAAAAGAGCGAGATCACCCAGCTCATCTCGAAAGGCCGCAAGCAGGGTTTCTTGCTTTTCGAAGAGGTCGACAAAACGTTTCAGGAAGACGCGAACTCGGGGGACGATTTCAATGAATTCCTGAGCTCCATGGACGACTACGGCATTAAAATACTCGACCGACATAGGGATCCCCGCCCCAAGCGAAGAAAGAGCGACATCGTTTCCCTGGAAGGCCTAGAGAGGACCACCGATCCGGTGAAGCTCTATCTCAGGGAGATGGGAAACATCTCGCTGCTCACCCGCGAAGGCGAGATAGCCATCGCGCGCGAGATCGAACGCGGCGAGAAGTCCATCATCAAGGCGCTCTCCAAGACCAAGATGGTGCTGAACGAGGCACTGAGCCTCGAGGGCCGGCTGGAAGATGAGCCTGAGATCCTGCAGGAGATGTTCGACTTTGCCGATGATGACATCGCCGAGGGTCAGATCGAAAGGAAGAAGAAACAGATCATGGACCAGATCCATGTGATCGAGGCCCTCAGCAAAGAACTGGACAAGATCAAGCCTTATAAGAAGAACATTATCGCCCGAGGCCGCATCATCGTCGAGATGAGCCGCATGATCCGTGATCTGAATTTCCGGCCCTTTTACCGTGAGCAGGTCATCGAAACGCTGCGGGAAAAGCTCAAAGTCATCAACGAGCTGGAAGAAAGCCGGGACGAACTCCAGGTGATGGCGGACCAGACGCGGGGAGTGAAGCGCAAGGCGGAGCTTGAACAGAAGATCAAGGAGATCAACAAGCTCCTGCGCTCATACGAAAAGGAGATTGCGCTGGATTCGGCCGGCCTGCGCAAAACCCAGCGCGCCATAACAACCGGGAAAAAGATCAGCAGCCAGGCCAAAAAAGAACTGGTCGCGGCCAACCTGCGCCTGGTGGTCTCCATCGCCAAAAAATACAGCAATCGAGGCCTGCAGTTCCTGGACCTGATCCAGGAGGGCAACATGGGCCTGATGAAGGCCGTGGATAAGTTCGAGTACCGCAGGGGCTATAAATTCTCGACCTATGCCACCTGGTGGATCCGGCAGGCCATCACCCGTGCCATCGCCGACCAAGCCCGCACCATCCGTATTCCGGTGCACATGATCGAGACCATCAACAAACTCATCCGGGTCTCGCGCAGCCTGGTCCAGGAGATCGGTCGAGAACCCACATCTGAGGAGATCTCTGAGAAGATGGACCTCCCGGTGGGCAAGGTCCGCAAGATCATCAAAATCGCCCAGGAACCGATCTCTCTGGAAACCCCCATCGGCGAGGAAGAGGACAGCCATTTGGGGGACTTCATCGAGGACAAGTTCATCCCCTCCCCTCCCGACACCGTGATCCACATCAACCTGAAGGAACAGATCGAGGAGGCTCTCAAGACCCTGACGGAGAGAGAGGCCAAGGTCCTCAAGATGCGGTTCGGCCTGGGAGATGGGAACGAACATACCCTGGAAGAAGTGGGCCAGCAGTTCAAGGTGACGCGTGAACGGATCCGGCAGATCGAGGCGAAGGCCTTGCGCAAACTCAAGCACCCCAGCCGCAGTCGAAAGTTAAAATCGTTTACCCAGGATCAGCTCTGACCGCGGGTGTCCACCTGTCTCTCTCGTTGACTCTAAATCCCAGATTTGCTATAAGGTGGGGCAGGGGCCTATAGCTCAGCGGTAGAGCCACCGGCTCATAACCGGTTGGTCCCAGGTTCGAATCCTGGTAGGCCCACTTTCCCTCTGAGGAAAAAATGTGGAAATTAATTTTGAACAACTGATCAACCTGCAAGATATCGATGAAAAGATAAAAGACATCTCTGATTTCCTCGACAGTATTCCTTCCCAACTCAAAGACATCGACAAGAAGATCACCGATAGTGCACAGATCGTGGCCGATGCCAAGGAAAAATTGTCACAGAACCAGAAAAATCGACGCGATCTGGAATCCGACGTCCAGGAAAAGAAGATCCAGATAGCCAAATACAGAAAGCAGCTCAACGACGTCAAGACCAACAAGGAATACACTTCGCTCCTCAAAGAGATCGGAGACGTGGAACACGAGATCGAGACCAGGGAAGAGGAGATCATCAGCGAGATGCTGTCCGCAGACGACCTCGAATCGGAGATCAAGACCGCGGAGAAAAAGGCAGCTGAGATCAAGGACACGTTTCTCAAGGAAAAGGATCTGGTCCTGAAGAAGGAATTGGATCAGGGGGGGCTGAAGACGGAGCTGACAGAAGAACGAGAGGGGCTTGTCCCCCTCATCTCTTCCGATCAGAGGGCTTTGTACAAGAAGATCTTCAGAAGAACCAGCGGGACGGCACTCTCACCCGTCACAGATGATTTTTGTTCCCTCTGTCAGATCCGGATCCGGCCTCAGGTCTTGAATGAGCTGATCGCCCAGCAGGAGATCATCCTGTGTGAAAACTGCGGCCGCATCCTCTACTGGCAACCCAAGAAATAGACGCCTCCCCGCTTACTCTTGATACAGGGAATCGATCTCCGTCTTGTATTTATCCTCTACGATGTTCCGCTTCAGCTTGAGCGTAGGGGTCATCTCCCCCTTTTCGATCTCGAAGTCCCTCACCATGAGGATGACCTTCTTGATCTTTTCATAGGATGCCAGGTTCGGCGTGATGCGATCGATCAATCCCTCATAGAACTGGACGATCGCCTCATTGGTCACCAGGTCCTGCATGCTGTCATAGGCGATGGACTTGGATTTGGCGTATTCCTCCAACTTCTCGAAGTGGGGCACGATGAGGGCACTGATGAATTTCCTGCGGTCGCCCACGAGCAGTGCTCCCTCGATCAGGGGATCTATCTTCAGAACATTTTCGATCGGCTGTGGCGCCACATTCTTGCCCCCTGCCGTGACGATGATGTCCTTCTTGCGGTCGGTGATAACCAGGTAGCCGTCCTCATCGATATGACCGATGTCACCTGTGTAGAACCAGCCGTCCTGGATGGCCTCTCGCGTGGCATCCTCCATCTTGTAGTAGCCCTTCATCACGTGAGGGCCTTTGGTCAGGATCTCGCCGTCTTCGGCGATCTTGACCTCGACTCCAGGGATGGGAGGCCCGACCGCACCGAACTTCAAGTCCTCGAAAGTGTTGACCGAGATGACCGGGGAGGTCTCCGTGAGCCCATAGCCTTCGAGGATCAGGATCCCGACGGCATGGAAGAATTCCGCGATGTCCTTGGACAGAGGCCCGCCTCCAGACACGAAGAAGCGGACCCTACCGCCGGTTTTCGCTATGATCTTGGAAAACACGACCTTGTGGGCGATCTTGTGTTTGAATTTGAGGCCGCCCGATGGCAGCTGATTCTGCAGCTTGAGTTTCGAGACTTCCTTCCCGATATTGAGGGCCCAGTAAAAGATCTTGCGCTTGAGAGGAGGGCTGTCCAGCACGTTGTCTATCACCTTGGCATAGATCTTCTCCAGTATCCGGGGCACGTTCACCATGATCGTGGGGCGGATCTCCAGCAGGTTCGCTCCCAGTGTCTCCACGCTCTCGGCATAGCCCACCGTGCATCCCTTGTAGAGATAGGTAAAGCTCACCATGCGCTCCAGGACATGTGAGAGTGGCAGAAACGAGAGGGTCGTGTCTGCCGGCGAAAACTCCAGGATCTCATCGATGGCCCGGACGTTGCTCATGAAGTTACTGTGCATGAGCATCACGCCCTTGGGAAGGCCAGTCGTACCGGATGTGTAGATGATAGAGGCGATGTCATCGGGTTGGACGGCTGCGACCGTCTGATCAAAAAGCTCAGGCTTCTCCCGGCCCAACTCCCTCCCGCGCTCCTGGACATCCTCATAGTTTAAGGTCCCGTCGGGAGCGTCGCCTCCGAGGGAGACGAAGTGTTCCACCTTATCGAGCTGATGCCGTACGGCAGCCACCTTTGCCCACAGATCGGATCCGCCGCACACGACGATCTTGGCATCGCTGTTGTCTATGATATATTTGATCTGCTCGGGCATCAACGATGTATAGATGGGGACGGTGACCACCCCCAGGCAGAGGCTGGCGAGATCGGTCATCACCCAAAAAGGGCTGTTATCCGAAAGGATGATGAGCTTGTCTCCCTTCTGCAGACCCAGCGCCTGAAGACCCAATGAAAAATCTTTGATCCAGGCTTCGAACTCGGATGTGGAGATGGGCGTGTACTCACCGTCTTTCTTGTGGAGCAGAAGCCCGTCTTTGGGGTAGGATTTTGCCGTGTTCAAAAAAAGCTGACCGATCGTCTCGACCATAGTGCCCTCCTTCTTCGAGCGTGGCTCAATTCTATTGGAGTCTGATCGAGGCTGTCAACCCTTCTTTAAGATTCGCGGACTTTGGCGATAGAGCAGATAGAATCCCCCTTACCCAGGTTCATCATTCGCACTCCCTGGGTCGCCCGGCCGATGGAGCGGAGGGGTTCGGTCTTGATCCGGATCACCTTCCCCTTTTCTGTGATCAACAGCATCTCGTGTTCCTGGATGCCGAGCATGCCTATGGCCTTGCCGATCTTTTTGTTGACCTTCAGATTGATCACGCCCTGGCCGCCGCGGTGGTGCCGGGGATACTCCTTGGCAGCGGTCTTTTTCCCATATCCCTGAGAACTGGCTGTGAAAACAAAGCTTTCATCGTCGTCGGCCACGACCATTCCCACGATCCGGTCCTTTTTGCTCAACGAAACTCCCTTCACACCAGCGGCTGTCCGGCCCATGGGCCGGATCTCCTTCTCGTTGAACTTGATGGCTTTCCCCTGCTCCGTTCCGATGATAATATCCTTCTTGCCATCGGTGAGTTTGGCCATCATCAGCTCGACCTTTTTGTTCAGAGTGATGGCGAGGATCCCTCCCTTGCGGATATGGCGAAAATCACTGAGCCGTGTTTTTTTGATCTTTCCGTCGGTGGCAAGCATAACGATGTAGAGGTCCTCAGGGAATTCCCTGACCGCCACCACCGAGCTGACCCGTTCATCCGGTCCCAGATCCACCAGGTTCTTGATGGATTTCCCCCGATTGGCCACGCCCACATCCGGCACGTAGAGGGCCTTGAGCCAATAGAGTTTTCCCTGGTTCGTAAAGATCAGCATGTAGCTGTGCGTGGAAATGATGAACAGATCCTGCACGACGTCTTCAGCCTTCATGCTGATCCCGCGCTTGCCCTTGCCGCCCCGGATCTGGAACCGGTAGCTGCTCAGGGAAGTGCGCTTGATATAGCCGGAACCCGTGCAGGTGATGGCCACATCCTCTTCTTTCACCAGGTCTTCCATGGTGAGCTCGGAAATGCTTTCTGCGATGATCTCGGTTCTCCGCGGATCGTTGTATTCCTGTTTGATCTGCTTGAGTTCGTCGGTGATGATCTCGAGGATCAATTTTTCGCTGCCCAGGATGCGCTTGAGCTTCCGGATCAGTTTCAGGAGGTCCTGGTATTCCTTCTGGATCTTTTCCCGTTCGAGGCGGGTCAGCTTCTGCAGCTGCATCTCGAGGATGGCCTGTGCCTGGATTCTGGTCAGGCGAAATCCTTTGATCAGTCCATTGCGCGCCTCTTCCACAGATTTGGATCCTCGTATGAGCTTGATGATCGCATCGAGGTTGTCCAGGGCAATGCTCAGGCCCTCCAGGATGTGGGCCCGCTGCTCGGCCTTTTTCAATTCGAATCGTGTGCGGCGCTTGACAACATCCTGGCGGTGGGAGATGAAGTAGCGCATCACATCCAACAGGTTCAGCACCTTGGGCTGCTTGTCCACGATGGCCAGCAGGATGATGCCGAATGAGGTCTGCAGCTGGGTGTGCTTGTACAGATTGTTGAGGATGACCTCGGGATGCTCTCCCCTCTTCACCTCGATCACGGCACGCATCCCTTCCCGGTCGGACTCGTCCCGGATATCGGCCACACCCTCGATCTTCTTGCCGTTCACGAGCTTGGCGATGTTTTCGAGCAGGCGGGCCTTGTTGACCTGATAGGGAAGCTCTGTGATGATGACCTTGTCGCGTTCCCCCTTGGCTGCACGCTCGATGACCGCGCGGGCCCGTAGGGTGATGATCCCCCTCCCCGTCCTGTATGCGCTCTGAATTCCCTCGAGTCCGTGAATGAAACCGCCCGTGGGGAAGTCCGGCCCTGGGACGAGCTGCATCATCTTTTCAATGGAGGCCTTGGGGTGCTGGATGAGATGGATGACACCATCGATGACCTCGCCCAGGTTGTGAGGCGGGATGTTGGTGGCCATGCCCACGGCGATCCCCGATCCTCCATTGACCAGCAGGTTGGGGAACTTGGCCGGCAGCACCTCCGGCATCCGGAGGCTCTCATCGTAGTTGGGCACGAAGTTGACCGTGTCCTTATCCAGGTCCGCGAGCAGCTCATGCGCGATCTTTTTCATGCGGATTTCGGTATACCGCATGGCGGCCGGCGGATCACCGTCCACCGAGCCGAAGTTGCCCTGTCCGTCTATCAGCGGGTTGCGGAGGCTGAAATCCTGCACCATGCGCACGATTGTATCGTAGACCGCCGTGTCGCCATGGGGGTGGTATTTACCGATGACGTCTCCCACGATACGCGCGGATTTCTTGTAGGGCTTATTCCAATAATTCCCGGCATCGTGCATCGCGAAGAGCGTCCTCCGGTGTACCGGCTTGAGCCCATCCTTGATGTCCGGGATTGCGCGGCCAATGATGACACTCATGGCGTAGTCCAGGTAGGACTTCCGCATCTCTTCTTCTATACTGATGATCGACAGCTTGCTGCTCATGGGGTCTCCTAAATCAGACATCCAGGTTCTGGGCTTCCAGAGCGTTCTCTTCGATGAATTTCCGGCGCGGCTCTACCTCATCCCCCATCAGGATGGTAAAGATCTTGTCCGCCTCTACAGCGTCTTGGATGGACACCTGCAGCATCGACCGTTTTTCGGGATCCATGGTGGTCTCCCACAGCTGCTGCGGGGTCATCTCGCCCAGGCCTTTGTAACGTTGGATCACGATCCCTTTTTTTCCGTTCTGGTTGAGATAATCCAGGAGTTTGGCTTCGTTCTCGATCTTGACAGTATCCCCGTGGGTGATGAGATGGAAGGGAGGCCGATGTTCCTCCAGGTCCTTGTGGATCTTGTAGAGGCTCTGATAGCGGGGCGAGGTGATCAGGTTCATGTCGACCTTGCAGCTGACCTGCATGCCGTTGATCCCGAAGGTGATGGAAAGTTCATAGAGGCCGTGTTCCTCATCCCGGGACATGATGCAGGCGATGTCTCTTTCCTTCAAGTATTTATGGACCGTCTTGACTTTCGCTTTGTCCCGTAGAAAGTCCGCACTATCCACCTCGTGGCTGAGGAGCGTATCGATGAGAAAGAAGGGATAGTTCCTCCTTTCAAGAGCACTGAGGCTGTTTTTCCTGGAAATGATCTTCTGCAGAAAGCGGCGGAACTGATCCCCCTTGAGAGGTTCTTTATTCCGGCTGGACTTGAGCTGGAATTCTTCAGAGATCTTCTTGTTCATGTATCGGTCATACTCACGTTCATTGTCGATGTACTGAAAGGACCGGCCCTTGCTGACCTTGAAGAGAGGCGGCTGGGCCACATATAGGTATCCCCCCTCTATGAGCCGGGGCATCTGACGGTAGAAAAAAGTCAAGAGCAGGGTGCGGATGTGAGAACCGTCCACATCCGCATCAGTCATGATGATGACCTTATGATAACGCAGCTTGTCCAGCTTGAAATCATTCTGTTCCACTCCGGTTCCTAAGGCGGAGATCATGAATCCGATCTCCTCGCTTTGGAGGATCTTGTCGAAGCGGGCCTTCTCCACGTTGAGGATCTTTCCTTTCAGAGGAAGGATCGCCTGGAAGCGGCGATCGCGGGCCTGCTTGGCGGAACCTCCGGCCGAATCCCCCTCGACCAGGAAGATCTCGCTTCCGGCCGGATCCCTCTCCTGGCAGTCTGCCAGTTTTCCGGGGAGAGAGGTTGACTCCAACACACCCTTGCGCCGCGCCAACTCGCGGGCCTTCCGGGCCGCTTCCCTGGCCCGGGCCGCATCCAAGATCTTGAGGACCATCTTTTTAGAGACCGCAGGATTCTCTTCGAAGTAGGTCGACAGCTGTTCGTTGACGATGGAGTCCACGATGCCTTTGACCTCACTGTTGCCGAGCTTGGTCTTGGTCTGGCCTTCGAACTGGGGATTCTTGAGTTTGAGGCTTAAAACGACGCATAAGCCTTCGCGCGTATCATCCCCACCGAGGTTGGCCTTGAGGTCCTTGATCAGGTTGTTGGCATTGGCATAGTTGTTGATGGAGCGGGTCAGCGCCGCCTTGAATCCCACCAGGTGTGTGCCGCCTTCAGTGGTGTTGATGTTGTTGACAAAAGAGAACATGGTCTCGGAATACGACGTGTTGTACTGGAGGGCCATTTCCACTACGACATCGTCCTTGATCTGTTCGAAAAAAATGGGCTTGGGATTCAGCGGTGTCTTGTTCTGGTTGAGGTACTGGACGAACTCCCTGATCCCGCCCTTGTAATGGAAATCATGGCGCTTGTCTGTGCGTTCGTCCAGGATGGAGATCTTGAGGCCCTTGTTCAGGAAAGACAACTCGCGCAGGCGCTGGCTCAGGATATCGAAGTTGTACTCCAACTCAGTGAAGACCTCCGAATCGGGTTTGAAGGTGGTCTTGGTACCGGTCTTCTTGGTCGTGCCGATCTTCTTCAGCTTGGCCTTGGGCTTGCCCCTCTCGTAGGACTGCGTATAAACCCCTCCCTCGCGTTTGATCTCCAGAGAGAGATCCTCGGAGAGTGCATTCACGACAGATACACCTACGCCATGAAGCCCCCCCGAGACCTGATAGGACTTGCTGTCGAATTTACCGCCGGCATGCAGAGTGGTCATGACCACCTCAGCGGCAGATTTCTTGGCGGACTTGTGCATACCGACCGGGATGCCCCGGCCGTCGTCGACCACTGTAACGCTGTTGTCGACATGGATGGTCACGTCGATTCGGCTGCAAAACCCGGCCAGAGCTTCGTCGATGCTGTTGTCGACGACTTCATACACAAGGTGATGAAGTCCATCCGAGCTGGTAGAGCCGATATACATGGCGGGCCGCTTGCGGACGGCTTCCAGACCTTTCAGGACCTTGATGCTTTCTGCGGTATATTTTTTGGTAGTCATGGTCTTTTTGTTAGGGAAAATTGTGGGTTACGGAGGGGGGTTTATCGCATAATCCGTAAGGCATCTTTTACAGGGGTAATTATACCAAATTTTATGACTTTTTGTAAAGCAAAAAAAAGACGAAAAAGAATCAAATATTCGAGCAGAACCTGCACCCTCAACAAGCGATCTCATGCTCTTTCCCAGCTCTCCAAGAAGACGCAGGGCGGCACGATAATTCTCACTGTAGTTATTTTCATTTTTTTTTGAAAAATTGCCCGGCTTTGGCTATAATTTTCAGAAGAAAATGCCCGCTAACCTGCCGCCGCAGTATTTCGATGTTGAAAAAAGGCTGAAGACTGCCAAGTCGGAGGCAGAGAAGATTTCCATCATGGAGGAACTCCTCACCATAATCCCCAAGCACAAGGGGACCGAGAAGCTCCAGGCCATGTACAAGACCAAGATCGCCAAGCTGCGCGTCCAGGCCGATAAAAAGCCGGTCACACGACACGGGATCTCCTTCCATATCGATAAGGCAGGAGCCGGACAGGTGATCCTGGTGGGGCCTCCCAACTCCGGGAAATCCTCTCTGATCAAGGCCCTTACCAATGCGGAGCCGGATATCGGAGATTACCCCTTCACGACGCACAGCTCTGCGCCGGCCATGATGTCCTACCAAAACATCCAGATCCAGCTCGTCGACACGCCGCCCATCACTCCGGAATACTTCGAATTCTGGCAGGCTGAGCAGATCAAGACAGCGGACGCCGCTCTGCTGTTGATCGACATGGCCGCGCCGGACCCGGGGCTGGAATATATGGCCCTCACCGAGAAGCTGGAGGAGCGGCGGATCCGACTCGTCCCACAAAGCGACGAGAACCCAGTCCATGACTCCTTGTTCCACAAGAGAGCCATCGTCCTCGCTACCAAGATGGATACTTTGCGGGCCCGGGAAAACCTGATAGAGTTCAGAGAGGCTCTGGATGTCGGATTCGAACCTCTCGAGATCTCAACGGTCAGGGGATTCGATTCAAGCGGGCTCTCAGCCCGGATCTTCGGGCTGCTGGATGTCCTCCGGGTCTACAGCAAGACTCCTGGCAAGAAACCCTCTCTGGATGAGCCCTTCATCTTCTCCCGGGGCAGCACGATAACGGACATGGCCAAGGCTGTCCATAAAGATTTTGCCTCCAAGCTCAGATTTGCCCGGATATGGAGGGGCGAAAGATTTCAGGGGCAGAAGGTCAACCGCGAATATATCCTCCAGGACAAAGATATCATCGAGCTTCACCTCTAGCCTTCGATCGACAGGAGGCATTTCCATGCCGCGAGCTTTACTCCAAGGGGGATTGCGGCTATAATGTGACAGATTTTCGGGGCGTAGCGCAGCCTGGTAGCGCACAGCGTTCGGGACGCTGGGGTCGTGGGTTCGAATCCCACCGCCCCGACCACTCAGCCGCCATCTCTCCACCCCAACCTCCCTCCTTGAAAGGATAGGGAACATAATTTCATCTCTCCACCCCAACCTCCCGCCTTGATTGGGGAGCTGGATCGAACTCAATAATACGACATAATACGACATAATACGACATTGGTAGCATTTGCCTTGACAACCCTGGACCGCAGCATTAACTTCTGTAATGCGGGAAGTAAAAGGTCGGGATTTTTTAAGGTCAAGCAAATGGGGGTTGGCCTTTCCAATGCCGACTCATCGGGGCTAAGGGACCTTCTTCAATTCATAATCCATAGAACCCAGGCCGATCTCTTCTGCATGCCTCAGCTGGATGGTCCAATCGATAGGACGGAGTTCCTGCATGATGTCTTTCCCGGCACGCGCATTCACGAGATCTGCCGAAGCCTTGTCCAAAGCCACCGGATCGCGTGAGGCCAGAAGCCCGATATCCTCCATGAAGGAAGGGGCATCCCTACTCATACAGTCGCAGTCCCGCGTCATCCTGACCAGGAAATTAAAATAGCCTGAGCGGCCCTCGAAGAGGTTGTGTACGCAGTAGGCATACTCTGCCATTTTCTCCTGTACACGGTCCTTGTTGTCGTCCCAGCTGAAGCTTATGGCACCCGTGGGACACACAACGAGGCATTCGCCGCAACCGATGCACTCCTCATCTTTAATGAACGCGGCCTCGTCCCGTTCCAGGATTGCCCCGGTCGGACAGTATGCGAAGCAGGTTTCACAGAGCGTGCACTTCTTGGACTTCACCCAAGGGTGAACGTCGGAATGCTGTTCCAGCTTGCCGGCACGAGATGCGCACCCCATCCCGAGGTTCTTGATGGCAGCGCCGATCCCGGAGAGGACATGGCCCGTGAAGTGGCTGAAGCAGAGAAACACGTCCGTGGACAGGAAAGTGGAGGCGATCTTCGCTGTCTTGACCCGGGGGAGGTCAGCCTTGATCTCGCCATCATCTCGGCCAATCATGCCATCGGCGATCCAGACAGGGATCCCCAGTTTCTCCTGGGAAAATCCGTGTTCCCATGCCAGCTTGAGATGTTCAGAGGCATTCGAACGGTGGCCTACATAGAGAGTGTTCGTGTCCGTAATAAAGGCGCGCCGTGTCTTTTGACCCAGCCGGGCTGCCAGAGGCGCCAGCCACTCCGGCCGAATGTAGCCGGTGTTGTCCTTTTCTCCGAAATGGACCTTGAGGGCTACGAAGGAGTCTTTTCTGATCTGGTCGTCGAGGGACAGAGCATCATAGAGGGTTTCCACTTTGCTGGCGAGGCCCTCGGCCTCATCTGAGGCTGCAGCATCAATGAAAAATACTTCAGTCATCTCGGATTCCTACGCAAACAGCGCTTTTTTGGCTGCTGTCAAGCCAGCTCGGGCCTCATAGGCATAGCCCAGGGCGGTCAAGGTATCCTCCAGGGCGGTCACAGCGAATTCCACTTGTGAGAAAGACAGGTTCCCCATGTGTCCCATCCTGAATACTTTGCCCGCAACCTCTCCCAATCCACCGGCTACGATCACGCCTTTCTCTGCCAGCGTGGATCTGAAAGCGGCATCGTCAACTCCCGCAGGATATCGCATCACCGACAGGGTATCCGAGAGGTTTTCTGCCAGTGTGAATGAGCTGAATCCCAGGGCTTCGAGGGCTGTACGGAATGCCAGGGCGATCTTGCCGTGGCGCTCAAACCGCTGCTCCATGCCTTCCTCCAGCATGATCCTGCAGGCTTCTGCGAAGGCCCTGATCTCATTGACACAGGGTGTGGAAAAATACTTGGTCGGGTCCTTCATGATCGGCAGCCAGCGCAGAAGATCGGAGTAATAGGCCGGGATGGAGTCCATACTCAGGCGTTTTGCCATCGCCGTCTCAGAAAGGACCAGGATCGCAAGTCCGGGTGGAGTGCCGAAGCACTTCTGTGCGGCGGTCAGGATGACATCGACTCCCCACTCCGTCATCCTCTCTTCTATACCGCCTGTGGCGCAGACGCCATCGATCAGATAGAGGCTGTCCGATCCCTTCAGGATATCCGCATAATCCTTGACCGGGGCACAGGCGCCGGTCGCTGTATCGACGTGTGTGGACACCACCGCCGCATAGTCATGGACAGCCAGCTGTTCCTCCAGCTGTTCCGGCTGTATAACGTCTCCCCAGGGGCTCTGAAGGATATCATGCGCGATACCGAAGCTACTGCCGATGTCGGCCATCCGCTGACCGAAATAACCTTGAGAAAGTACAAGGAACCGCTCGTCTTGCTTGACCGTGTTGAGGAGGGCCATTTCCATGGCCAGGGTTCCCGCCCCGGCCACGATAAATGCCTCGCCCCGGTCACAGAACACGATCTTTTTCAGGTTGTCGAGGGCTTCTTTCATGTCCTGCACCATGACCGGGCTGACATGCGATACCGTGGGGAGGGACAGGCTGTGAACGATGCGGGGATGCACGGGTGTGGGCCCCGGGATCAACAACAATTTTTCTTGTGACATGATTCCCTTTCTCCTCTTGGATTGGGACCTATCATTGTCATCCATCTCCCCGGCCAAATCAAGTCCTTTTTGCCTGTCAGGACACTCTACAGTGGATCAGATCAAAGACGAGATCCGATCTTGCAGCGCGGGTACGGAATCAAACACTTCAGCCTCTGTCCCTTCGAACCGAGACCTGTCGCCAAGGCCGCCGCTGAGGACGAGGACAGTAGGGATCCCGGCAGCCTGAGCGGCATGCACATCGAAGATCGCATCCCCCACCACGCCACATTCATGCGGGGATATACTCCATTCCCGCAGGACATGCAGAAACGGTTCGGCCGACGGCTTCCAGAGCCCATCCCCGCGGGAGAGCACGATATCGAATTCGAGGTGGAATCTGCTCAGAAGGAGGTGCACGTTCTTTTCAGAGTTGTTTGATACCAGGGCTACCCGTATGCCCCGGCTGTCCAACAGATCCATCAGCTGTGGGACACCGGGCTTCAAGGATGCGTTTTCCGTGGCGATCTTCTCAAAGCCCTCCAGCAGGGACCATTTCCTGGTCCTCTCCGGTTCCGGGAGGCCCTCAAGGTGTGCGAGGATGGTCTGACCTCCGGTATCAAGTTCCGCCCTGATCCGAGGCCAGTCGTAAGGGGCATCTACAATGGTCCCATCCATATCGAAGATAAAGCCACGAAGCTTCACCTCTGCACCTGGCCCACCTCGAACAGCGGCTCACCCTCATTGGCAGGAGGTGTGCCGAGAATATAGAGGATCATCCCACTGAAGGGGGCCCGGAATTCGCGTATCCGATTCCCGAGATAGTCCGTGATATAACCCACGACCTCACCCTCTTTGACGTAATAGCCCATCTCGGTCAAGCGGTGGAACAGCCCGCTGCAGTCACTGTAGACCACTTCATACCTGTCGATCCATATGGGTTCCTGCACCGGCTTGGCCTCGCCCTCGAGCATGTGGAAATGCCTCATGACACTCAGAGAACCTGAGATGTTGCGCTGAATATCCTCCTCATCCGAACGACCGAGGAACCCGGACTCGGTGGTGATGGCTGGCTTCCCGAGTAGGATGGCGGTGTTGCCAAGGTACTTGGAGGCGGCCAGGTCCCTGGATCGCGTATCGTCGATGATGATGTGCTTGATCCCGAATGCCAGAACCATATCGCGGCTCAGCCCGTCCAGGTCCTCGTCGCCGCTTACCATCCAGTAACAGTACGGGATGAGTGCTTCATTCCCGTCACCGCAGTGGAGATCGATGAGGAAATCACACTTTTTTACGACCTCCTCCACCAGCACATAGGCGATACGCTCGGCCTGGGTGCCCTCGGGATCTCCGGGGAAGACGCGGTTGAGATTTTTCCAGTCATAGGGATTGAAATAGATGATCCTCTTCTGAAAAGCAGGGACATTAGCAATATGCACCATGATCAGTGTTCCAGAGAGGGTATCTGGATCGATCATTCGCTTGAGCCTATAGAGAGACAGGATAGGCGGGTACTCATAGCCATGGACGCCGGCCACCAAGGCAAGGACCTTCCCGGGCCGCTTACCGTGAATGACAGTCACAGGAATGAAACAATCCGTTTCTTCCTCCACCGCCACATCCAACAGGATCTCGCCCATCTCTCCAGGCATGACTTCCAGGCCGCCTATCTGAAAGGGAGCCCTTACCTCCTCGCCCACTCCATAGAGGAGGAGCGTCCCGAAGAACAAGGCAAACCCCAGGACCAGAGTCCGTATCTGCAAGTATTTCATAGCCGCCTCCCGACGAATTTGATCCTTCCCAACTGAATACGCCTCATTCTACTGAAATACACTCCAGTGGTCCAGGGTTTTGCATGACAGGTTTTTCTGTTATAATTTCGCCAAACAGGTGTCTTTAATCTGATCTACGGGAGGAACGTTATGGGTAAAGTGATGGCAATCCTATTGGGCCTGGTGGCCATGGCCGGTGGAGTGTTCCTGATCATGTTTGTGTGGGGTCCGCAGGTCCTCAATCTGATCCTTGCGTGTATCCCACTCATCCTCCTCTTCGGAGGACTGATCGCCTTCATCGCCGGCATCAGCAGCTTGAAGGATGCGGCCAGGGCCAGGAACCTGGAAGAAGAGACGGAAGAAGAATTCCAGGCTGCCATGGAGGACACTCCAACAGAGAAGTCACCGGACGAGGAGACCGTCTAAGCGGCAATCATCTTTCCCTTATTTCCCTGAAAAATCACCGTTCCCTTGACAAATACCATATATTCTCGTAATTTGTAACTAAATTACAAATTACGGAGCAGCATGAATATGAAAGACAAACCTGAAAACGATACCGAGACCGAAGAAAAGGAAGAAAAAGAAGAAAAGGAAAGGCACAATCCCCTGGATGAGTTTGGCAACCAGGTCGAGAAGTTTGCGGTCCGGACCGCAGAATCCATCAAAAAAGTGGTAGACAAGGCTCTGGCTTCGCGGAATACAGTCCTGACCATCCGCGTCAATGATGAATCCAATCAAAGGATGAACATGCTGGTGGATGCCGGCCTGTTCAAGAGTCGGTCAGAAAGCGCCGCTTTTCTGATCCAGGAAGGGATCCGGGGACGGGAAGATCTCTTTGCCAAGATCGAGGGCAAGCTCAAGAAGATGGACAAGATCAAAGACGAGCTGAGATCCATCGTCTCCGAAGAAATGGATGAGACCGCCTGACACTCCCTGAGCGCGTTTACCTGATTTTCAGTTTGTGCTAGAATCCGGGTGTGGGAAACGCACTCATCCCCCTGTTGCTGCTTGTCACGCTCAATCCCTTCTCTGCCGCCCGGAGCATCGAACGGGCATTCCTGCAGAATAACGCTCGGGCCCTGCTGGAGGTCCTTCCTTCGGATGGCCGGATCAACCTCTCTTTTCCAGAACCCATCTCCTTTTCAGACCAGCTGTCCAACCAGCAGACTGTCCTGCTGCTGGAAAAACTCTTCTCCATATACACCACTCAGGAATTTTTCTCTGAACTGGGGGAGGAGCCTCACGAAGAGACCAGCTATTTTTTCAAGGCCCGCTGGTCATTCCAAGACAAAAACAGGAATCTCTATGCCCTGGACCTCTTTTTTCAGCTCGCCCTGGTTGCGGATGAGGCGGAGGCATCCCCTGTCTGGAAGATCACCGATATCAGAGCAGAAAAAATTTGAGATATCGAATCGGATCCGACATCAACGGTCGGCTGCGTATCATGCTGCAGGCAGCCCTGTTGCTGGCCATTGTCTTTTTGCTTCTATCCCGTATCGCTCCCCCACTGCTCTCTTCCAGCGATGAAGAGAAGGCCATCGACCGGCTGCGCGCCCAGAAAACCTCCATACTCAGTGAATTCGACAAAGTCCTCAACAGGCTCCTGGCAAAACACGAAGCCTTGGCGGAATCTGACCTCCCGGAGAGCACTCAGGATCGATTCCTGTTCTTGAAGAGCCTGTGTTCCGATCCCGAACTCGAAGGTGTCGCCTACTACGATGGATATACCGCAGACATCCAGCTGTGGTTTGGGAACATCATCGACATCAATCCGATATTTATGGAGGCCACTTTCGTCGATGCCTCGGCCATCGCGCTGCAGACAACACTACTCATCAGGCACAAATCGTCGGCCTATCTCATCACCTATCAGGAGATCCCACCCGGCGACTATGTGGTTTTCTATCGTCTACTGGCCTTTCTCCCTGAATTCAAGGCGCACTATCTCCAGGAATCGCACTTCTTGAAAAAATCCCTGCTCGCTCAATGCACCATCGGATATCACGATTTCAGGGAAGACATTTCTGGCGTCGACGACTATTTTTCACGCAACAACGATGAGTTCATCGGCCAGCCCGACCTCCAGGGCCAGATCCAGAACATCTATTTCCCTCTCCGAAACGAAATGGGACGGCTCATGGCTACCGTCGAGCTGGCATCCCCCTCCCCTGCCTCCCGCAAAACACAACAAAAAGAGACTCTGCTCATCCTCTGCTTCCTTTTTCTTTTTTGTGCCCTGGTCCTGTGGCTCTTCCATCAGATCAGCCGCCAGGCTTCGCGCAAGGATGGCAAGACCTTGGGTCTGCTGAAGATCCTCATCATCCTGGGCGCCATACGGGCCCTGTTCTTCCCGCTCAGTCAGCTGGGAAAATTCAGGACACTGGATGTATTTTCACCCGCAGAAGCCGGATTCATCTCCGTGGGTGCGCTGACCAGGTCTCCCGCTGATCTCTGTTTGTCGGGCCTGTGCCTGCTGCTTATGGTGGGTTTTCTCTTCCGGTATATCCGGGCAAGCGACAGCCTCAAGCTTGCCTTGAAGAGAACCGTCCCCAAAATGATCGCGGGAGTTTTTCTATCTCTGACCGCTTTTATGTCTCTCTGGATCTTTCACAACATCCTGCAGCGGCTGGTCATGCATTCCAGCTTCAGCTTGATGCGCATGTCCCCGGTTCCTGCCCATATCCTGGCTCAACTGAGCCTGTTCCTCTTTTTTTCTGCTTTCATACTGCTGATGTACACCGCATTCCGGCTTATTACAACGCTCACTGGCACCAGAGTGCTGCCGATGATCTCGCTGGCTTGCTCTTTCCTGATATACATTGCGGTTTTCTGGAGAGGCATCCCCTTCTCCGTGCTTCTGCTTCAAGGACTCCTGGGTGCAATCCTTTTTGTGGCAGTCCACACTCCCGAAACCTCATGGCGCCGGCAGATCCAGTTCCTGGCATTCTTCACGGCAGTCCTCCTCACCTATCTCTCGATCAATCATACAGAGATGCTCAAGAACCGCTCCATTTTGCAAAACTCGCTAAAGAACACAGTCCTCTCACTGGAAGACTGGGGTCGTTTCTACCTCTCTCAATCCCTGCCGGCCATCGACAAAGAAGCCGAGCGCGTCATCGAGGCCCTCAAGAGCCCCAGGACACACGAATTCGCCCGCCAGCTGTGGAGGGGGACGCTGTTGGCCAAATCGAACTGGTACTCCAGCCTGGAACTCACCGCCTCCAGCGGGAGGATCATTTCCCGCTTTTCATTGAACATCCCGGAGATGTACAGCCCCGAATCCCAGCTCTCGGAGACGCGGGAATGGCGCATCCTTTCCGAAAGGCTTTCCTACTGGGGAAAGGACAAGGATTTCCTGATCGCCTATAAGGATTGGTTCGAGGGAGAAACGCGCGTAGGCAGGTCGATGGTCATGCTGTCCATCGATCTCGAGATGCTCCCCTTCCTCTACTCATCCAATCCGTATTCTGAGCTGCTCAGGATCGCCTCGTATCCGTCCCTTGACCGGCTGGACCTTGGATTCGCCGCCTTCGATTCCCTGGGCAGGCTCCTTTTTAATCCCCACAATCTCACATCCGGACTCCCTGAATCCACACTCCAGGAGACGTTGAGCACCGAGGATTCAATCTGGACGGATTTTGTGGACAACGGCCGTCATTTCCATGCCCTGACCTTCCCTTCCAAGGACAGGATCTATGCTCTGCTCCTTCCCAAGAAGACGTTCCTGAAATACGCCGTCGATTTCCTGGAACTGTTCATCATCTACTCTGGATGCCTGGCTCTGCCTGCCCTCGTCGCTTATGCCGCCGTTTCCCGGAGAGGGGGCAAAGGACTGCTCTGGTCTTTCTCCCACCGCGTATATATCGCCTTTGTTGTCATCGCCCTCATGCCTCTCCTGCTGTTCACGATATCGACTCAGGATTTCTTTGCTCGCATTTTTTCGCAGAAGATCGCCGAGGAAGCGGAATCCCATGCCAATTATGCGCACAGGGTCTTCGAAGACTATGTATTCCAGCAGCAGGAAGACCAGGTCTCGCTCACGATTCCTCCGGAAGAACTGCTCATTCGTATCTCCAACGCCATCGCACACGATGTTCATCTCTATTTGGACGGCCGATTGTATGGAACCAGTCACAGGGAATTCTTCGAGTACGGCCTGCTCCCGGATTTTATTGACGGCGAGATCTTCTACAAGATCCAATACGAGAACAATCCGCTCTACACACAGACACAAAAAATCGGCAACTATTCTTTTCACACACTCACGATCCCCTACTATTTCCAGGATAATTTTCTGCTCATCTCACTTCCGTTCCCCCTGGAAAAACAGCAGATCTCCCAAGCCCGGGCTGATTTTCTGGAGTTTCTCTTCCTGATCTCCGGGGTCTTTATCCTCATCGTCCTGCTGTTCGGCCGGGCAGCCGGAGCGACCATCACTTCACCTATCAGAAAGCTCCTGGCCGGGACAAAAGAGGTCGGGCTGGGAAACCTCGAGATCTCGATTCCCTACGACCATGAAGATGAGATGAAAACCCTGGTCAGCGGATTCAACGATATGGTCCTGAGCCTCAAGCAGCATCAGCAGGATCTGGCAGACATGGGTCAGAAAGTGGCCTGGGCAGAGATGGCTCGCAAGGTGGCACACGAGATCAAAAATCCCCTGACCCCCATTCAGCTGTCAGCCGAACATCTCCTGCGCGTCTATGAGGAGAGGCCCTCACAATTCGAGAAAGCCCTGCAGGAGTCCACAACCTATATCGTCAGTGAAGTCGAGCATCTCCGGAAGATCGCCCAGGAATTCCTCGAGACATCGAAAGACGCAACACTTCAAAAAGAAACGCTCGATCTGAAAGAGATCCTGGAGCGGACACTTGAACCGTACCAGAAGGTCCTGACAGAAAGGATCCATTTCGACATTGCACTTGCAGGAGACGACTTCGCCTTCACCGGAGATCCTGCCAAGATCAAGATCGTGCTTCGCAACATCCTCACGAACGCCATCGAATCGATCCAGGAACACGGCCGCATAGGCATCGTCCTCAAAAGCACCGGATCCAAACTGCTGTTGGAGATCGCCGACACCGGGCCCGGCCTGGAGCCGGACATCCTGGAGCGCATCTTCGAACCCTATTTCTCCACCAAGGACGTCGGCACGGGCCTCGGCCTTCCCATCGCAAAAAAGATCATCACGGATCACGGGGGGAACATAACGGCTCAACCGAACCAGCCTCAGGGGCTGAAGATCCGGATCACCCTCCCCACGGAGTGACCCCTGGAGATGCATTCCCGCCCTTCCGCAATCCGCCAGGCTCTTGCGACTAAAGGAACGCATGAAGACACACGCCAAGAAAGACTGGAAATCTTTAAAGAAATATGGAAAAATACATGGAGATGAGACGAGAAAAATTTTACCTTATTACAGCCCTGATCATGCTGCTGGCCGCCCTCACTATCCCGGCGCGGGGCGAACGTGTGAGCCTCAAGTTCAGTTACAGCACCAACAACATCTCCGGCACTGACATCAACACCTGGATCGACTCTTTTAACCTTTTGTGGAAGGACTGGCGGGATGTGAACGGAGGCACGCTTCAGGGTCAGTTCACTCCCCTCAAGTACTCCAACGGCCTGGAGGTCGAGCTGCGGATCCCGCTCTACAAGGGCCTGGCCATCAACCTGGCCGGATCCTGGTATTCGAGCTCCGAAGAAGGATCTGTGGGTTTCGACCATGCCATCGGCACACAGAGTGAGGAGCAGTACATCCAAAACAAAGTAACCGCGGTGCCCTTGAAACTCGGACTCAGCTACGCCTTCGCGCTGCCTCCCTTCCCCCGTCTATCCATCCTGGCTGGGGTGGGCCAGCATATCCTATTCGTCTCCTATAAGAGCACGAACAACTACCAATCGGTCATCACGGACTTCGGCCAACAGTTCAACTACCGGATCAACAAGGACAACGAATACTCCTCTGAGTCGCTGGGATTCTATGCAAACCTGGGCGTCGAGCTGGAGATCCTCGCATTCATGTCTTTTGTGGTAGAAGGGGAAAAGGTCTGGAACACTACAGATGGTTTCAAAGGGGCGTACCGCTACGAAGCATTGGGTTTTCCAGGAGGAGACCTGATCCAGGCGGGAAAGGCTTCGCTCTATTTCTACGACAGCGACCACACCGGGAGCGGGACCTACTACAGTGTCCTGGCGGGCCATGAGAGCAGGCCAGAGGGCCAGCTGGAATTCCCACTGGATGGGGGGCCCAGACCGGGGCCAGATATCAAGAATGTTCGCCAGGGAGAACTGGACTTTAGTACTGTCTCTTTCAAACTCGGGATCCGATTCAAATTCTGAGTGATATAGGACCCACGATGTCTAAAACTCTTGTAGTGTATTACAGCCGGACCGAGAACACCAAACGGGTCGCAGAGGCGATCCACGATGTTGTAGAGGGTGACAAAAGCATTAAATCCCTTAAGGAACTCGAGAACGGAGAAGCCGCATCCTACAGCCTCATATTCGCCGGATTCCCCGTCCATTCCCACAGTGTGCCCCCCGTGGCCGCCGAGTTTCTGCAAGCCATCCCACAAGCGAAGAAGATCGCCTTTTTTTGTACGCACGGCGCTCTCATGGGCAGCCCTCTTTCGAGAGAGGCCCTGGAAAACGCGACAGCCCTGGCCGCGGGCGCCCGGGTCCTCGGCACTTTTTCCTGCCGGGGCAGGGTGTCTCCCCAGGCGCTCGAAACCCTGATGAGATCCCCGGAGCATAAACTCTGGGCCGAGATGGCTGTCTCTGCCAGCTCGCATCCGGACGAAAGTGACCTGGCCGATGCCCGTGACTTCGCAACCCGCATCCTGACCCTCGCCGCCCAAGATCAATAGAGGGCAGAATAGAGCCTAGCTCCCAGGCCCTTTACTTCTTTTCGAGTAGCTCGATCAATACCCCATTAAAGCTGTTGGGATGGATGAAGGCGATACGGCTGCCCCCGGCTCCAGTAACAGGTTGCTCATGGATCAGTTGAGCACCCTGCTGCTTCAGCCGAGCCAAAGAGTCCTCGATGTCCGGCACTTCGAAGCAAAAATGATGGATCCCTTCGCCGTGATCCGAGAGAAACCGGGCGACCGTGGAATCTTCTCCCAGGGGCGTGATGAGTTCCAGAGAGGGGCTGCCCGGCGCATCCAGCTTGCAGAGACGGGCGCCCCTTGCCGGTAGGTCCTCGACCTCACCGGCCTCTACGCCCAATGCCCCTGCCCATCGAGCTATGCTGTCCATGATGTCCTCGACAGCGATCGCGACGTGATTCATCTTCCAGCTCCCCATGTCAAACCCTCCCGATCTTCTCCAATGCCTGATCTGCCAGGCTGTATGGATCGCTCTCGCGCCGATGAATCCTCTCCACCAATTCCTCAAATTCTTCCGCAGGCAGTGCCGCTGTCAGCCTCTCAGCCATCTTCCCATGAAGGATCGTTCGCAGCATCCAGCCGATCCGGCGCCTCTGTCTCTTTTCTATTTCCTCCTGCGATTGGGCGCGGCGGCAATCCTGGATAGTTTCCCACAGGGCTTCTATCCCCTCTCCGGTCGGAGCAACGGTCTTCAGGACCGGAGGGCGGGCTGCCCCCTCAGCTCCCAGTTCCAGGAGGGCTTTGAGCCGCCGCTCCATGACCTCACTCTGCGGTGAATCGGCCTTGTTGAGTACAAAGATGTCGGCGATCTCCATGATCCCGGCCTTGAACACCTGGACATCATCTCCGACATCCGGAGTCAGTATCACCAGGATCAATTCAGCCAGCCGGACGACTTCCACCTCATCCTGGCCCACGCCCACCGTTTCCACGAGGACAAAGTCCTTTCCGGCCGCCTCCATCAGGACGATAACATCGCCCGTCGCCTTGGCGAGTCCGCCCAGATGGCCGCGCGTCGCCATACTCCGGATAAAAACCCGGGGATCCGAGCTGTGCTGCATCATTCGGATCCGATCGCCCAGCACAGCCCCTCCTGTAAAAGGACTGGAAGGGTCCACGGCCACGATGCCGAGATTCTTGTCGGATCGGGTGATCAGAGAAGCCAGGCCGTCCACCAGTGTACTCTTTCCGGAACCGGGCGATCCGGTGATCCCCACGACGAATGATCCGCCGCTGTGGGGATATGCCTCCTGCAGCAGTTCCTGGGAGCTCGGATGGTGATTCTCTACAAGAGTGATGGCCCGGGCGAGCGCTCTCTTATCTCCCCGTAAAAGTTGTTGTGCTATCTTCATCGATACGATGTCGGGGATCCTGACTGCATCCCGCTGTGGATCAGGACTTCAAAATCTGCTGAGCGATGATCCACCTCTGGATCTCCGAGGTCCCCTCGCCGATGGTCGCAAGTTTGGAGTCCCGGTACAGCTTCTCCACCGGATATTCTTTGCTGAAGCCGTATCCACCATGTATCTGGACAGCGGTTGACGAGGCTTTGACGGCGAGTTCGCTGGCGAACAGCTTAGCCATGGCCGATTCTTTTGGGATCTTTTTTCCCTGATCCTCGAGGAACGCTGCCCTGTAGGTGAGCAGCCTGGCCGCTTCCAGCTCGGTAAAGCCATCGGCAAGCATCCACTGGATCGCCTGGAAATTGGCGATCGGCTGATTGAACTGCTCCCTTTCCTTGGCATACTTCAATGAAGCCTCCAGCGCGCCTGCAGCAATGCCGAGAGAAAAACCGGCGATGCTGACGCGTCCGCCGTCCAGGACATCCATGGCCTGCCTGTAACCTGTCCCAACCTCCCCCAGAAGCTGCTCCTCCGAAAGCTCTAGATCTTCGAACACGAGTTCACAAGTGTCGGCTGCGCGGATTCCCAGTTTATCCTCTTTTTTGCCGACAGAGAATCCGGCCATACCTTTTTCCACGATAAAGGCGGAGATCCCTTTGCGTCCTTGTTCCGCATCCGTGATGGCCATGATAACCTGGATCTCTGCCAGGGAGCCGTTGGTAATAAACATCTTGCTTCCGTTCAGGACCCAACGGTCCCCCTTCTTCACGGCGCGTGTCTTCATGGCTGCGGCATCCGAGCCGGCTGCGGCTTCTGTCAGGGCCCAGGCCCCCAGAGTGGCTCCCGTGGCAAGTCGGGGAAGGTACTTCCTTTTTTGCTCGTCACTCCCGAAAAGGTTGATGTGGTTGGAGCACAAGGAGTTGTGCGCGGCCACGACCAGGCCGACGGAAGGATCGACCTTGGAAAGCTCTTCCAGGATGATGACGTAGTCGACGTTGGAAAAACCGGCTCCATCGTACTCCGGAGAGATGATGATCCCCAGCAGTCCCATATCCGCAAGTTTACGTGTGAACGAATCGGGCCATTTCCCCAGGTCATCACTCTCCCTGACATGGGGTTGGATCTCTTTGTGCATAAAATTGCGAATGGAATCCTTCAGGAGCTCCTGCTCCTCGGTCAGTAGAAAATCCATTTTCGGTCCTCCCACAGGATATCGTGCATGCTCATCTTACCCAGCACACCCGTGTTTGGCAAGGAAAATTCCCCTCGCTCAATCAGGTGCTCGCATGGGTCACAATTGACAACATTGGGCATATCCTCTACAGTGATGGCCATGTTTCTAAAGCTCCTGGCCTACGCCATCATGGCGGTTGTGATCTTTTTGATCCTCCGTTTTTTTTCTGCGCTCAACTCAGGCCAAAAACGTGAGCCAACCCTGCAGAAGACATCGGGAGTGATGGTCAAGGACGAGACCTGTGATACCTACCTCCCCAAGGATGAGGCGATCCGTGAGCTGTATCAAGGACAGGAATACTACTTCTGTTCGGATGCCTGCCGCAAGAAGTTCCTAGAGTCCAAAAAACCACATTGAGCCGGCTTGATCACTGAAACGTCTGGGCCACGATTTTCTCTGAAGTGGGAGAATCCAGACGGGCTTGCTGTCCGGGACTCTAGGGGGCGATGCTCCAGGCATCGATGGTTACCGAAACCTCCAGCGTGAGCTGTTCATGCTGGAAGTTAGAGGGTACGATATAGGAGTCCCCGGCTGTGACGATGATCTCTTCTGTGTCACCATTGTGTTCGATGATGATCTTCTGTTTTCCCTGAAGGATCGTGGTTACCTGTTCATAGGCATGTTTGTGTGCGGGGACACTCGATCCCTCCGAATATTCGAATCGGGCCATCAACACGTCTTTCCCACAGGCCAGTGTATGTCTCACAACACCGTCGAACATCTCCACTGTCGGTTGATCGTCTTTGTTTATCTTAAGCATCATAGTCCTCCCATCCTGCTGCCGCAATTACCAGGTAACCCGAAAATCCGTGAACTCTCCTCGGTATTCCATCCACGAGGCATCGACGGCCTCAACGTTTGACATCGGCGGACCTTCCCTGACAGCAGAGATCAATCCTTCCACCTTCTCTTTCTCGCCTTCCACCAGGATCTCAACCCGTCCATCGTTCAGGTTCCTCACCCAGCCGGTCAATCCCAATACAGCGGCCTCTCTCTGGGTATGAGCCCGGAAAAATACGCCTTGGACACGCCCTGATACCACGAGGTTAGCTCTTACCATCTGTTAGAACGCAAAATATGTTATCACAATTGATTTCTCACGTAAAACCAGAGAGGAATCCGTGAAGGATCCATCTGTTTATTATTTTAGTCGAAGTTCAGGCGGATTATACGCGTTTCCCCGGCTCATCAGTACGCCTTCAGTAGCTGTGTCCATTTACGCTGCCGGCCCAATCTGATAGGATTGTGAATCATGTCTTCACCAGTCCTCCTCTCATTGGCCGGCTTCGATCCCACCTCAGGCGCAGGGGTGATCATGGACCTTAAGGTCTTCGCAAGCCAGGGCTTTCAGGGAATGGGATTGGCCACTGCGATCACGGTTCAGAACACCCGAGAGGTCAAAGATCTTCACTGCCTGCCTTCCGAATTGGTGCAGCGACAGTACCTGGCACTGAAAGAGGACTCAGATATCCGGGGCATCAAGATCGGCATGCTCGGCTGCCGCGAACACATCTCCACCATCGAAGCCGTCCTTGAAACCTGTGAAGCCCTGCCCACGGTGGTCGATCCGGTGCTGCGCTCCAGCTCAGGAACCTGGCTCCTGGATCCCGAAGCACTGCCCGACTATATGAAAACTCTGTCGGGCCGCATCACACTCCTGACACCGAACCTTGACGAGGCCTCCTTGATCACTGGCTCCGAAGTGTCGAACCTGGAAGACATGCAAGCAGCCGCTCGTCAGATCTACCAGGACTACCACATTCCCTGCCTGATCAAGGGGGGGCATCTCACAGGGAACGCAGTTGATATTCTGTTCGATGGCAGATCCTATCACATGTTTGAGAGGGAACGAGCTGATGGCAACGTGCATGGGACGGGATGTTTCCTTTCCTCTTTGATCCTGTGTTTCCTGGTCCAGGGGCGCCCTCTGTTTGAGGCCTGCCGGCTGGCCGGAGATAAAACTAAGGAGGCCATCCTCAGGGCCGTTCCCGTGGGAAAGGGACAGAGGCTTATCTTAGTGGAGTAGATCCCCGACAGTGTCGCACTGGTCTCCTGCTCAAGATTTCGAGGCCTCCAAGTGGTGGGACCAGGACCACGCTGGTTCTTATTGGCCTGTCTCTCCACTCTTGATCAGGAATTTTTGCAGCAGGACCGGCCCGATGACCTGGTTGATCGCGATCACCGCAAGAACCAAAGCCTTGAATGTCTTCCCCCATATGGGAAAGGCCTCCTCTATCTCGATAGCCATCCCCAAGGCCACACCTGCCTGAGAGATGAATCCGGACCACCCGAGCCGTTGGAAGAGCCGATCCTCTCCGGATAACCGGGCGCCCGCATAGGTCCCACCAAACTTTAATACGGCCCTCCAGATGACACAGAGAACGGCGAGCAGCCAACCCTGTTGGAGAGCGGTGAGGTCGAGGGAGGCTCCAGAGATGGCAAAGAATACAACATAGACCGGGGTGGAAACCTTCTCCAGCGCAGTGATCAGGCTGTCTCCCTGGGCCGATAGGTTCTGTACGATGAATCCGGCCACGAGACATATCATAAGGGGGTGAAATCCATACGCATGGGAGATCTCATACGTAAAAAAGGCGATGCCCAGGATGAAGACGGCCAGTTCCCGCTTGACGAACCTGAGGTAGAGGATGATGATCACACCGATGACGATCCCGAACAGGAGAGATCCTCCGACCTCAAGAAACAGGTGCCACAGGAAGGACAATCCGAGGCCTTCCCCAGGCATGACCAGGCCGTGAGAAACGGACAGCGCAAGGGCGAAGAAACCGATCACGACGAAGTCCTTGACAACTGCCGCACTTAAGACCAGGTCTGTGTTTCTGCCTTGGGAACGAGTTTCCGTGATCACGGCGATCGTGGTGGAGGGAGAGGTCGCGGCAGCTAAGGTTCCCAAAAGGAGAGAAAAAGCCAGGAGCTGGGGAAAGCTGCTGTCAGGAAGGACACCGAAGAAAGGCAGGACCACCAGGCCGAAGGCAATGAATCCCGAGATGATCGTGACGGTCTGAAACAGCACAACGAGAGAGATGGAGCGGAAACGATCCCGCAGTCGGTCCAGGCGCATCTCTCCCCCGGCCGTGAGCGCGATCAGGCTCAGGGCAAGCCCATCCAGGAGCTGCAGGTCCGCCACATCGGAGGCGCTCAGGAATCGAAACACGAAGGGCCCGCAGAGGATCCCGGCCAGGATATAGCCGGTGATCTGGGGGAGCTTGAAGGAAGAGGCTTTTTTTCCGAACAGGAACGCAAAGATCAGGATAAAACCCAGTGCAAGGGTGGTGCTCTGGGCAGGATCGGAGAACGGCTGCAGCACAGGGCTTTTCATGAACAGCATAACACCAAAGATCAGGAGCAGCGCCGCCAGCGTCATTCCTTTCTCCCCAGACGATACAGAGAGGCCTTGATGGCCAGGGGGCTCAATACTTCCCCCGCGATGATGGCGATGAGCGCCACGGACAGGAATGTGTTTGTGAGGTCCATGGGATACGCGAGGTAAATGCTGACGGCAAAGGCGATCCCCAGACCTCCGGCCGACAGAAGGGAAAGCCCGAAGGTCACGGGCAGCTTGTAGGGAAACTTGAGGAGACGGCCCAGGATAGGTGTGATGAGCATGTGGGCCGCAATCCTGAGCCCGACCAGGAGCAGAACCAGGGCTGCGATCTTCAAGTCGATGTCGATCTCCCAGAGGGCCCCGATCAGGATCAGAAGAACAAGGTAGAGGGGCTTTTCCGATGCGATAAGTACAGGGTAGATCTTTTCGTGTCTTCGGGTGAGGTTGGAATAGACAATGCCCATCACCATACATACATACAGGGGCATCAGGTTGAAATAGAAGGCGGCCCCGGACACAAAGAAAACCATCCCCAGGAGATAGACCAGGAGGTCCTGTTCCAAGATCCGGATCCTTGTCAAGTAGTGAAAAAGAAAACCGAGGAGGATGGGAATCAGCGTAGAAACCAGGATCAGGAGCAGGGCCGAAGCCACGGTCCCCTGGTCAGACACAGGGAAGTGCCAAAATGAGACGAGAAACGTCATCCCCACCACCGCCCAGAAGCCGCCCGCACTGACCAGAAAGCGTGCCAGATAGTAATAGTGCCCTCGTTTGGGCACCAGAGGTGCGACCAGATTCATCAGTGTGGGCGAATGGATCGCAGCCAGGAGTCCCAGGGCTACGGCCACACCATGAAGATAGAACCGGGGCACGGCGAACCACTGCTCGAGGATCCAGATCACAGGGATGGTCACCAGCAGAGTAACACCCAGAAAAAGGCAAAAAGAAAGGCCGACGTATTTGCGCGGGAACCGTTTGATGTAGCGGTATTCCAGCTGAAATCCAAACAGAAAACCAACCCAGCCCAGACCGAGGGCGATCAGGGGCCGAAACGAGCGGAGGATCTCCTCACTCAAGACGTTGCTGCCATGGCGCCCAAGGTAGAGACCGAGGAGGACGTAGATCAAACCCGAGTGAAAAATGAAGATGAAGGGAGAAAAGGAGCGCTTGCCTTTCCGGATGAATCGAGAGCCAAGATAAGCGACCAGGATAAGCAGCCCGAATGCATAGATGGCATGCATTTAAGATCAGATTTCCGGTTTCAGCCCTTCCACACGGTCCAAAGGAATGGTGAAGACTATGCCGGTCCCTGGCTCGTACAGATCGCCCAGGATAGTGTTCAGGAGATGGAGGATCTCTTCCTCCTTCTCATCCTTGATCACAGAAATGATGGTCTTATTGTGAGGTTTAGCTCCCGCAAACATGAAGCGCAATCCTGCGAAGATCGGGACTTCCTCAGACAGGATGTGTCCCATGCCCACGCTGTCGATAAGAGTGGCCCCCGTCACTCCGGCCTCCAGGAATCCCTCCAGGACCTCCTCCAGTTTTTCGACCTTGTTCAGGATGAGGATCAGGAGCTTCATATGATCTTGGCCTCTTCTTCTTCGAGTATGCGGCAGGCATCCAAGGGAGAGGAGGATTTTTTAAGTTTTTCGATGACGTCCGTTTCCTTTACAAGGCGGCAGATGTGGGCCAGGATCTTAAGCTGGGCACCCGGATCATCCTCGTTTCCCAGGATCATGAGGAGCACATAGGTC
The DNA here is from genome assembly GCA_965533275.1 of uncultured bacterium. GTDB lineage: Bacteria > Acidobacteriota > Aminicenantia > Aminicenantales > Aminicenantaceae > JAUXEH01. The sequence continues at coordinate 80,709 of CBESWG010000004.1, read as the reverse complement.
GGTTTCTGGTCTGCGGAGTCGAAGTCTATTCCTTCTTGAAACACAGCCAACGCCAGGAAGGATTGCTTCATCTCCCTGGTCAAGGCATGGGGAACGCCGATCCCTCTCTCCAGGCCCGTACTGCAGAGGCTTTCCCGCATCAACAGACCATCCAGGATCTTTTCTTCATCCAAGATCAGCCCCTTCGCCTTAAGGGCTCCAGTAAAAGAGCGCAGCACACCCTCTTTATCTCCCGGCTTGAGATCGTAGAAAATATGGTCTTCTTCCAACAGTCCACAGATTTTCATTTGAAGGCCCCTGATCTGGATTCGGAAACATCATCAAGGATCTTATCGGCGCTGTTCAACACATCCTCAGGGAAAACGATCCCCTGCCTTTCCGCCATTTGGAGATTGATGTGCAGCATCACCCTGTCCATGTGCTGGAAGGGGATGTTTTCCGGATTCTCTCCATTTTTGACACGGACGGCGATCTTGCCTGCCCTATGTCCGATCTCATAGAAATCCCATCCCATGGCGGCACAAGCTCCCAGCTCGGTATGGTACAAAACCCCTCCAAACAGGGGGATCTGATTGTCCACGGCGACACGGCCCACCGCCTGAAAGGCCTGGTTGATCGTGTTATCTGAGATCTGATAGATCACATCGATCTTCTTATTGATCAAAATCTGTGCGGAAAGGAGGACCTCACTGGCGTTCGCGATAGGGACTGCGATCATCTCGAGCCCCAGTTCGGCAGCCTCTTCCCTGGCTTTCTCCTTGTAATACAGCGAGTTCAACTCCGATGGCGTCCACAGCGTCCCCACACGCTTGATCCCCGGCAGCAGGGATTTGATGAAGGCCAGGCTCTGGCGGATGGGGCCTTCGGACGAGACTCCGGCGACATTCCTCAGGTGGTCTTCAGCAGACACTCCGGCCCCCGCAAGATAGGGGTTCGCGACCGAGGCAAAAACGATGGGGACTTCTGTGGTGGAATGGAGGGCCGCCTGGAGGCTGGGAGTCGAGAGAGGCACGATCATGTCTACATTCTGGGCCATGAAGCTCTCTGCGATCCTCCAGATCTGGGGAACCTGTCCGCGCGCATTCTCGAAAAGTATTCTTATCTCCCGTCCGTCTTCAAGCCCCTCCTCGGCCAGGGAATCGAGGAAACCTCGGCGCGTTTCCGTAAGAGTGGCAGCATCATTCATCTGGAGGATCCCGATGGTGTAGATCTCGGGCTGCGGGCTCCTGCAGTGATACAATATTAGGAAGAGGACAATAAAACCCCAGATCAATCTGCGCATGTGTGGTGTTGGTAACAAATCTTCTTCATGATAAATAAATTTTCAACTACTTACAAGGCCTTCCAACCTCCCCCCTGTGATCCCACCCACCCTAGAGCCGTAGGGATGAACTGCAATTCACCAACCTCCCCGTGCTGTCTTTGGTTCATCTGTATGGTAGAATATATTTTCAATGGCCCAATTTCACATCGGCACCGCGGGTTGGAGCTACAAAGACTGGGAGGGGATCGTCTATCCGGCCCATAAAAGCGAGGATTTTCATGGCCTGGCGTTCCTGGCCCAGTTCGTCAACATGGTGGAGGTCAACAGCACCTTCTACCGCCCCCCAGTCATGCGTGTGGCCCTGTCCTGGGTAAAGAGGGTTCAGCATCGCCCCGATTTCCTCTTTGCGGTGAAGCTCCACCAGAATTTCACACACGGAGAGGGAGGATTCACCCAGAAGGAAACGGACGCATTCAAGCTCGGCATCGAGCCGATCCATGCCAACTCCCGCCTGGGGGCGATACTCGTCCAGTTTCCCTGGTCATTCAAGGATTCCGGGGAGAACCGGGAGCATCTGCAAAAGATATTTCAGGCCTTTCAGGACTACCCCTTGGCTCTCGAAGTTAGGCACGGTTCCTGGAACCGGCCCGACTTCTTCCTGTGGCTGCAGTCCAACCAGGTCGGATTCTGCAACATCGATCAGCCGGTGATCAATGATTCTCTGTCCCCATCTTCGATCCACACCCACCCCGACTTCTCATACGTGCGCCTCCATGGACGCAACTACAAGAACTGGTTCAACCAGAGCGCCGGCCGTGATGCCCGCTACAACTACCTGTATGGAGAGGAGGAGCTGAACGACTGGGTCGAGCGGATCAAGGACCTGGGCGGGAAGAGCCGGAACGTATTCGTGGTCACCAACAACCACTACCAGGGACAGGCCCTCGCCAACGCCCTACAGATTAAGAACAAGCTCACCGGAGAGAAGGTCGATGTCCCGCTGGACCTCATTAAGCGCTACCCGCTGCTGCGGGATATCATCGGGAAGATCGAGAAGGGGCAGCTTGGTCTGTTCGAGGAGTGAACGGAAAGCGCTAGCCCTGCGGCTCGAAACGGTCGATGTGTATGAACTCGTTAATGGCCATCCTACTCGGCCGCCTTTTCTCCTTCTCCAACTGGCCATCCGTCAGGTTGGGGCCCGCGATAGCCGCATGTTTTCCGACTATGATAAGAGTGGTCACCTGATATTCATCGGGAATGCCCAAAATGGCGCGGGTCTTTTTCGGGCTGAATCCCGCTATCGGGTGGGCTACCAGCCGCAGTTCCGTGGCGCGGAGGAGCAGGAATCCAACCCCCATGCCGGTGTCGAACTGATGGTAGAACCGGTCACGGATTATGCAGTCATCCTCCGGATTGCTGAATACCGCGATGATCAGAGAAGCAGAGCGAGCCCAGGCGTTCCTGTATGGCCTGGATCACATCCATGATCCCACCGTGTCACGTCTTGAGGAAATGAATGATCTCTGAGATGTCCGGCAGCTGAGGGATGTCGTAGATTTTGACGAAGATCACAGTCCCGTTCTCGCCGAGGATGACATTGGCACGCTTCGACGTCCCTTCTACCTCGCGGAAAAGCCCGTAGGTTTGGGCTGCTCCGCCGTGCGGCCAGAAATCCGACAGCAGCCTGGTGTCCGCCACTCCCAGCTCTTTGGCCCAGGCGTTCTTGCTGGGCACGCTGTCCACGCTGATGCCCAATGCCACCGTGTTCAGCTCCGCAAAGGCTTCCTTGTTGTCCTCCAGGGATTTCATCTGAGCGGCGCAAACCCCGGTCCAGGCCAGGGGATGCCAGGAAAGGAGAACCCTCTTCCCCCTGTAATCCGCCAGGCTTATCTCGTTTCCACGGTTGTCCTTTAGGTTGAAATCCGGGGCCGAATCTCCGACTTGAATCGCCATTTCTATTCTCCTCTATGGTTGATGTGTCCGTGTATTGTAACGATTTTTTTCTCCCCCGGCAACACAAGCACCCTTAAATGAAAGATTCAGGAGTCTGATTCATTCACACGGCAATTCTTATGAATGACTCAGAAAGGTGCAACGAAAGGCTTTAGGCCGTCCATTCCCATCGCTGCGGATCTCGGCACGCAAGAAACAGGCCGGCGGCGACCCGAACGACAGGCACCGCGTCTCGCCCACGCCTTCAAGCAGCCCCGTGTCATCCTCGAACAGGAAAAAATACTTGCGGCGGCCGTTGACGCCCTTGAGCCGGGCATCGACCACCCGGACGACCAGCTCCACTTCATGGCCGGCATATTTCTTCAGATCCTTGATCCGCAGCTCCGGCCGCTTCCCTTCGAACAGCACCAGTGAATCGCCTTCCGGATCAAAACCCAGGGATTCCACGAGCATCCGTTTTTTCTGCTTGGCATTGAGGTCGGCGACCTCCCCGATCCCCTCGAGCCCACGGAAATAGCGCAGGATCTGCTGGGTGCGCGTCGGCTCCAGCGAATCAAATGAACCGGCCTTGATCAAGGCGAACAGCTCGGCTTTGGTCAGGGACACCCGCAGCAGGAAATCCTCGATGGAGCGGTAGGGCCCGATCCTGCGTTCCTCGAAGATCTTGTCGGCGGTCCGGGCGGCCAACCCCTTGATGGACAGCAGGCCCACCCGGATGCTGGGGCCCTCCACCTCGAATTGATAATCGCTGCGTTGGACATCCGGCCCCAGGATCCGGAGTCCGCACCGCTTGGCCTCCTCGATGTATTCGGAGAGGCCGTAGTAGCCGCCGCCGGCGTTGAGCACCGCCGTCAGATACGGCAGCGTGTGGTGGGTCTTGAGATACACCGCCTGGTAGGCCATGCAGGCGTAGGACGCGCTGTGGGCCTTGTTGAAGGAGTAGGAGGAAAACTTGTCCATGATGGCCCAGAGCCTCTTGATGTCTCCCGAGGTGTACCCGCGTTCCCCTGCCTCCCGAAAGAGCTTCTCCTTCAAAGGCGTTTCCGCCCCTTTTTTTTTGAAGCTGCGCCGGAGCAGATCACCCTCCTCCGGCGGCATCCCGGCCACGCGGTCCGCGACCTGCATCACCTGTTCCTCGTACAGCAGCAGGCCCCCGGTCTCGGGCAGGATCCGGGACAGCAGGGGGTCGCGGGACACCGGCTTCCCTTCCCGGCCGCGCAGCAGGATCTGCTTCATCCCGCTTTCGGTCGGCCCCGGGCGGATCAGGGCCAGGGCCTGGGTCAGGTCCTGGACGGTCTCCGGCCGCATGCGGCGGAGCAGGTTCATCATGGCCGGGCTCTCCACCTGAAAGCAGCCAATGGTCTCCGCCTTCTGCAGCCGCCGGAAGGTGGGAGCGTCCTGCGGGGGGATGCTCCGGATGTCGAGCGCCTTCCGGGTGCCGGAGATGGCGGCCAGGCCCCGCACGGACAGGAGGTCGAGCTTGATGAGCTTGAGGTCCTCGACCGCATCCCGGTCGAAATGCGACATGCGCAGGCCCTTGGCGGACTCCTCCAGCGGCAGGTAGCGGCAGGTCGGTGCCGGAGTGAGGAGCACTCCCCCCACATGCAGGGAAATCTCACAGTACACCGAGGTCAATTCCGAGGCGGCGGCCCAGATCTCCCCGCAGCCGGGCAGGGGCCGGTCCTTTTTCAGGTACGCGGGCTCCTCGAACATGGGTATCCGCTTGCTCATGGAACGGGCCTCCGCCGGTGGGAGCCCGAAGGCGCGGGCCGTCTCGTAAAGTGCCGAGCGGGCCCGGTAGTTCTTGAGGCTGCACACGAAAGCCGCCCCGGTCCGGCCTTGACCGTATGTGTCCAGCACATACTCCAGCACCCGGTCCCGCAGGCGTGAATCGAAGTCCAGGTCAAAATCCGGGGGATCGTCCCGCCCCGAGTTAAGGAAGCGGGCGAAGTAGAGGTCGAAGGTTATGGGGCTGATGTGAGAGATCCCCAGGAGATAGGCCAGGAAGGAGGAGGCCCCCGATCCCTTGAGGTTGTGGAGGATGCCCTGACTGCGGGCGAACCGCACCACATCATGCACAACCAGGAAATACGGCGAAAATCCCGACCTCTCCACCACCTCCAGTTCCATCTGGGCACGCTTCCGCTCCTTCCAGCTCAAGTCCCGGCGCTCCCGAAGCCTCTCCATCACCACATGCCGCAGGTCCGTGGGGAAAAGGTCTCCAGGGAGGGAAGGGACGATGTCCTCGAAGGTAAACCGGCACTTTTCGGCCACCTCGAAGGTCGCACGGAAGAGCGGCTTGACACCGGGACCGAACCTTTTCAATGCCAGGCTCGCCTGGTCCGGCCCGAAGGGAGGCATCCGGCGGTCGAGTCGATCCCGCTCCGGGGGAAAGGGGATCTTCTTGTGGATGGCGTGCAGCAGGATGAGCCGCTCGGGGTGGCGGATGAACTTCAGGGGATGGGCCCAGACCGCCGGCAGACCGTGCTGGCCGGACCAGGCCCTGACCGTCTCCAGGTTGAAGAAGTCGGCACCCAGGTAGAGGTCCTCACTCCGGAGCGTTTCCAGCTCCCCCGGGAATTCACGGTCCTCCGGCCGGGGGATGAAGATGACCACCAGCCCGCGGGCGCTGGTCAGGGCATGGCCATTGAGGGCCTCCATCAGAGTCCAGTATCCCTCCTGCTCCTTGACCAGGAGCAGGAACCTCCGCTCCTCGAGCTCCAGCTCGCATCCGAACACGGGCCGGAGGCCGCCCTCCTGCGCAGCCCGTTTCCAGCGCGCCCAGCCGTAGAGGTTTCCCAGATCGGAGAGCGCCGCGGCCGGGAGTTTTTCCCGGACGGCCCAGGCGGCCAGTTCCCGCAGCAGCACCCCTCCCCTCCCCTTGCTGTAGACCGAGTGCACCCGCAGCGGCACAAACATCATCCCTCTGTTTTCTGAACCATCATACCTTCTCCCGGTTTCTGTAGATTTTGTATCGGTATTTATTCATCGCTCGAATTCATTAAATCCTGTATCTGCATTTTTCGTCACTACCAATACCTGGATCATTTAAAGGCCGAGATTGCTGCAGCGGCGAGGAAGCGGCCCGTGAGGCTGTAGATTAGCTACGCCGAACGGGCCGCAACGACGCCGATGTGGTGAGATCGGCCTTTAAATGATCCAGGTCATTTGGTGAGGGAGGCGGTTTTGAGTACAAACCCCTGCCGCTTCTCCAAGCTGTAGATCTCGTCCAGCATCTTCTCACGCACCGTGAGCAGCGAACCGAAGCCGTATTTTTCCCGCACCCGGTCCATGGCCGATCCCAGCTGTTCCTGACGAGGAGAATAGGGCTCGAACAAGGAGAGGGGCCGGCCCCGGACCAGGTCGGAGACCTTGACCCCCACCAGGCGCAAAGAAAGACGTGACCCCGTATACAGCTCGGCGAACAGCTCGCGGGCGATGCGGAATATCTCCCCCATGTCCTGCAGGGGAGAAAGCAGGAGCCGGCGCCGGACCTCGGTCTTGAAATCGGAGTAGCGGACCTTGACCTCCACGATATGGGCGAAGAGGCGGTCCTTGCGCAGAGCCAGGGTCAGCCGGTCGCAGAGGTAGGCCAGGTGGGCCAGGAGCAGGCGCTGCTCCCAGATATCCTCCAGGAAGGTGCTCTCCCGGGACACGGATTTTGGCGAAGCGGCGGAGGCCAGGGGCCGGCTGTCCACACCCCGGGACTGGAGGTAGATCTCCTCGCCGTTCAGGCCGAACAGCGCGCGCAGGGTGGCGCGCGGCAGGCCCCACAGGTCGCCGATCCGCTGGACGTTCAGCATGCGCAGGATGACCTGGGCCTTGGGCCCGATCCCCGGCAGCAGCTCGATCCCCAGATCCTTGAGGAATTCCTCTTCTCCGCCGGGAGGGATCTCGAACAGCCCCCTGGGTTTTGCCCGGTTGGTGGCCAGCTTGGCCATTGTCTTGTTGGGGCCCACCCCCACCGATACCGACAGTCCCAGTTCCCGCTCCACCCGCCGCTTGATATCCTGCACGGCCCGGGAAAAGGATGGATAGAGCGCCCGGCAGCGGGTGAGGTCGAGATAGGCCTCATCCAGGGAGGCAGACTCCACATCGGGGGTGAACTGGGAAAGGATCCGGAGGAAATTCTCCGAAAACGCCCTGTAGACCTGATAGTTCCCCCTTATGAACACCCCCTGGGGGCACAGCTGGTAAGCCTGGTGCAGGGACATGCCGGAATGGATCCCGAATTTGCGGGCCTCATAAGATGCCGTGGAGGCCACGCCCCGCTCATGCGGGAGGCCGCCCACGATCACCGGCTTTCCTTTGAGAGAGGGGTCGAGCAGCTCTTCCACCGCGGCAAAAAAGGCATCGATATCAATGTGGACGATACACCTTCGCATCCTGTTCACCTCGTTTCGTTCTCGAAATTTTTACCGGATCTTCCTCGTTCAAGGGACAGACCTCCCCTCCCGGGGTTTTTCGGAGCATTCAAAATGAGAACGGCTTCCGCCGGGCGGGAGCAGGATCACTCCCCGGCGGGAGCCGCCGCTTGTACGGGAGGCCGGCAGCCCCCCGGAACGCTTCGCTGCGTGGGCCGGATCAGGCGGAGGTCAGTATTTCCGCATCACCCCGATCACCCGCCCCAGGATCCGTAGCTGCGAAACCTCGATGGGCTCAAACTCCGGGTTCTCGGGCATGAGGGCGATCCGTCCCCTCTCGAGGTTCAATCTCTTCAGGGTGACGGACCCGTCTTCCAGGAAAGCGATCACCATCTCACCGGAACTGGCGGTGTTGGTGCGCTCCACCAGCACGCGGTCGCCGTCATCGATGTAGGCGTCCACCATGCTCTTTCCCTCGACCTGCACGCAGAACACATTGCCCTTCTTGCGGCCCAGCATCCAGTCCGGCACCTCCACCGCCTCGTGGGAAAGATCGATCGCCTCCTGCGGATGGCCCGCCGGGACAAAACCCAGCAGCGGCACCTTGACGTACGCTTCCCTGGCAGAGGGGAAGCCGGTGGGGCTCAGCTCTCCGGCCTCCCGGCTCACATATCCCTTCTTTTCCAAGCTCCGGACATGTTTGAAAACAGCCGAAGGATTGGCGATGTGCAGGATCTCTCCCAGCTGCCGGATGGTGGGGGAATATCCTCGCTCCAGGATGAAATCCTTGAGGGCTCGCAGGACCTTCTCCTGCCTTTCCGTCAGCTCAATACGCGTCTTGTTTACCATTTTGTTCACCTTTTATACAATAAGACCCACCCCGGTGTTTGTCAAGTGTTTTTTTCGTGTTTTTTTGCTATAGTAATCCTTCGAGGAGAGCCGAATGGATGAGAGGATCGCTCTGGTCACCGGCAGCAGCCGCGGGTTGGGCCGGGACATCGCCGAGACCCTGGCGGAAACGGTTTCCGGGGTGGCCGTGCATTATCATCAGGATAGGGATGCTGCCGGGGAAACGGCCCGGAACATCGAGAAAAAGGGCAAGCCGGCCGTCGTCCTGGCCGCCGACCTGACCGTTGAAGACGAGGCGGACCGCCTGATCCGGGAGACGGAAGACCGCTTCGGGCGCCTCGACATCCTGGTCAACAACTACGGCCCCATCCTGGAGAAGGGGTGGACCGAACTCACCAGGGCCGACTGGGACCGCATCCTGCAGGGAAACCTTTTCAGTGCCTGGTCCTGCATGCAGGCCGCCCTGCCCGGCATGCGCCGGCGGGAATGGGGGCGCATCATCAACATCGGGTACAGCCGGGTCGAACAGCTGACCGCGTTCCGGAAGATCCTGCCCTATGCCGTGGCCAAGACCGGCCTCTTGATGCTGACCCGGTCGGCGGCCGTATCGGAAGCGGCCGCCAACATCACCGTGAACATGGTCTCGCCCGGGCTTCTGGAAGGCGGGGTGCGGCCCGGGAACCCGGACATCCCGGCCGGCCGGCTGGGGCGGTTCGACGACGTGGCGCATGCGGTGCGCTACCTCGTTTCACCGGAGGCCGGCTATGTCACCGGCATCAACCTGGTGGTGGCCGGCGGGTGGAAGCTGTGAGATTGACTTTGGCAGGCCCAGACTATATAAAGGTACGTCATGATCCATAACCGTCCCAAGATCCTCGTAACCGGGGCCGGCGGACAGATCGGCTCCGCCCTGACCCCCATGCTCCGCGAGCGTTTCAGCGGCGAAAACGTGATCGCATCGGACATTCGGGACGACATCAGCCCTGCGCTGCGCGACTCCGGCCCCTATCTGAAGCTGGATGTCATCCAATCGGAGGACATCCGCCGCACCCTGGAAGAACACCGGATCGACACCATCTATCATATGTCGGCCATCCTCTCGGCCAAGGGTGAGAACCAGCCGCAGCTGGCCTGGACCGTGAACATGGACGGCACGGTCAACATCCTGGAAGCCGCGCGGAGCACCGGCGTGCAGCGTGTCTTCGTTCCCAGCTCCATCGCCGCCTTCGGGCCAGAGACTCCCCGTGAGGGCACACCTCAGGAAACGGTTCTCCGGCCCAAGACCATGTACGGCGTCACAAAGGTGGCCGGGGAGCTGTTGTGCGATTACTATGTACAGCGGTACGGCCTGGACGTGCGGGGCTGCCGCTATCCCGGGATCATCAGCCACGAGGCGCTGCCCGGCGGGGGCACCACGGACTATGCCGTGGAGATCTTCTACGCAGCCGTCAAAAGCGGGAAATACTCCTGCTTCCTCGCACCAGATACCCGGCTGCCCATGATGTATATGCCGGACTGCCTCAAGGCGACATGCGCCCTGATGGAAGCGGACTTCGATCGGTTGAAACACCACTCGGATTTCAATATCAGCAGCATGAGCTTCACTCCCGAGGAACTGGCTGACGAGATCCGCACACACATCCCGGAATTCAAGATCGAATACGAGCCAGATTACCGCCAGCAGATCGCCGAGTCCTGGCCCCGCAGCATCGACGACTCCGCCGCACGGGAGGAATGGGATTGGAAGCCCGATTTCGACCTGGTAGCGATGACCGCGGACATGCTGAGTGTCCTCGGCGAACGCCACGCGCGCGGTGCCCTCGGCTACTGAGCCACACCCGCTACCGCACGATAAGCCCGAACCATCCGGGCAAACAGGCTTAGCTCCCGTACTGCGCTATGATCTCCTGTTTGGTCTTGCCCAGAATGTCGTATTTCTTCCCCACCTTGATGAAGGCATCCAGTGCCTTTTCCAGGTGGTGCCGGTCGTGGCCGGCCGATATCTGGGTTCGGATGCGGGCCTGGCCCTGCGGCACGACCGGGAAGAAGAAGCCGATGGCGTAGATCCCCTCTACATAGAGGTCGCGGGAGAAATCCTGTGAGAGCTTGGCGTCGAAGAGCATGACCGGAACGATGGGCGTATCCCCATCCTTGAGGACAAATCCGGCCTCGGTGAGCCCCCGGCGCCAGAACTCCGCGTTTTTCTCGAGTTTGTCGCGTCTTTCCGTGCTCAAGGAGAGGATATCCAGGACCTTGAGCACGCCCGAGACCACAACCGGCGCGATGGTGTTCGAGAAGAGGTAGGGGCGGGCCTTCTGCCGGCACATCTCCACGATCTCCTTACGACCGGAGACGCAGCCACCGGAGGCCCCGCCCAGAGCCTTGCCAAAAGTGGTCGTGATGATGTCCACACGCCCCATGATGCCGCACTTCTCATGGGTTCCCCGGCCGGTTTTGCCGATGAATCCGCTGGAATGGGAATCGTCCACGAACAGCATGGCGTCGTATTTCTCGCACAGGTCTGCCATCTCGGCCAGCTTGGCCGTGTCCCCGTCCATGGAGAACACACCATCGGTGATGACCAGCTTAATCCGCTTGTCCGCGTGCAGTTGGAGCTTCTTTTCCAGGTGATCCATGTTCGAGTGCTTGAAGGTGTCGTGTTGGGCCGGCGCCAGGCGGATGCCGTCGATGATGGAGGCATGCACCAGGCGGTCGGAGATCATGACATCCTGATCGGTCAGGACGGCCTCGAACACACCGGTGTTGGCATCCATGCAGGAGGGGAACAGGATGGTGTCCTCGGTCCCCAGGAATTCTGTGACCTTGCGCTCGAGCTCATGGTGGATGTCCTGCGTCCCGCAGATAAAGCGGACCGAAGACATGCCGTATCCCCGGTGATCGAGCCCCTCGTGGGCGGCCTTCAGCACATCGGGGTGGCTGGAGAGCCCCAGGTAGTTGTTCGAGCACATGTTGATGACACGCTGCAGGCTGGAGCCCTCGGGAAATTCCACCACAATGTCTGCATCCTGGCTGGAGTGGATGAAGCGCTCCTGCTTGAATATGCCGGCGTCATGGATCTGCTGGAGCTGATCCTGATACAGTTCACGGATTTTGTCGCTGAAACTCATGGTGGTTGTCTCCTTGTTCCGGGACTAGCTTGTGATCTCCTTGACCAGGACAGCGATCTTGCTGACCGAGTCAAAGGCCTCGGGTGTCGCTTTTTCGTCGGGGATAGAGATACTGTACTTGGTTTCCAGAAATCGCTTGAGCGATACCATGGAGAAGGAATCCACGATCCCACCTGAAATAAGAGGCGTGTCGTAGGTGATCTCGTCGTCCTCGTCTTCCAGGTACTCTTCCGTCACATATTCCAGGACGATGTCCTTTATGTCTTCCATATCTCTGACTCCTTTTTATTCGTTTTTTGTCTATTTCACACCAGCGCGGTGCGTTTCGATTCCTGTCCAGTTTACACCATACCGCCAAAAAATCCAGGCCTTTTCAAATGCCGCGGATGAGGTCCCGAACCGCTATTCGTCCTCGAGGGTGGACGTGTCTCCGATCTCTTCGCCCCACTCCTGCGCATGCAGAAGCCGGCGCATGATCTTGCCGCTCCGCGTCTTAGGAAGGGAGCTCACATACTCGATGTCCTGGGGCATGGCCAGAGACGACAGCTTCTTGCGGATAAAATTCATGATCTTGAGCTCCTGCTCGGCATCCGGCTCGAAGCCCGTATTGAGCACCACAAACGCCTTGACCACCTCCATGTTGACCTCATCCGGCTTGGAGACCACGGCGGATTCAGCCACTGCCTCATGCTCCAGGAGGGCGGACTCCACTTCGAACGGGCTCACCAGGTGCCCGCCGGTGTTGATAACATCGTCGTCCCTGCCCACGAACCAGAAGTATCCCTCGCTGTCGATGCTGGCCCGATCGCCGGAAAGGTACCAGTTGTTGACGAACTTGGTCTGATAGGTGGCCTCGTTGTTCCAATAGGTCCGCATCATGGCCGGCCATCCCGGCTTGAAAGCGATCAGCCCGACCTTGCCCGACTCTTCTATGGGTTCATGTGAGTTGGGATCGAGCACCACTCCCGTTATCCCTGGGAAGGGTTTGCCCATGGAGCCGGGCTTGACCTTCATCCCCGGATAGTTGGCGATCATCATCGAGCCGGTCTCTGTCTGCCAATAGGTATCATGGAAGGGTTTGCCAAAGACCTTCTCCGACCAGATGACCGCTTCGGAATTGAGCGGCTCCCCCACGCTGGCCAGGTGACGGAGGCTGGCGAGATCGTGCTTCTTCACGACCTCATCCCCAGCTTTCATGAGCGAACGGATGGCCGTGGGGGCGGAATACCACACCGTCACGCGGTGTTTCGCGATGAAGCGGTACCAGGCTTCGGCCGAGAATCCGCTGTCCAGCACACACTGCGTGACTCCGAGGCTCCAGGGCCCGATGATGCCGTAGGAGGTGCCGGTGACCCAGCCGGGATCGGCCGTGCACCAGTAGATATCGTCGTCCCGGAGGTCCAGGACCCACTTGGCCGTCAGGTACTGGCCGATCAGGGAGTAATGAACGTGCTTGACCCCCTTGGGCATCCCAGTGGTGCCCGAAGTGTAGTGGAGGACCGAGGGCGATTCCGCCTCCGTTGGGAAGACCTCAAACTCTTCAATAGGCTCGGCGTCATCCAGGTGGAACGCCAGTTCTTTCTCGCGGAGCGGTTTACGTCCGTCATAATCGACGATGATGATGTGTTTGAGGTGAGGGAGCTGGTCGCGGATCTTCCGAACCTTGCTCACGTGCTTCCTCTGCGTGATGATGGCGGAGGTCTCTGCGTTCTCCAGGCGGACCAGCAGGGACTCGTCACCGAAGGCAGAAAATAGCGGCTGGGCAATGGCGCCGATCTTGAGGATCCCGAGGAATCCCAGGTACAGCTCCGGGACCTTGTCCAGGAACAGGCAGACACGATCCTGATCCTTGATTCCCAGGCCCTGCAGAAAATGTCCTATGGTATTGGCGGCCAGCCGTATGTCGTTGAAGGTGTAGGTCCGGCTCTCGCCTCCCATTCCTTCCCATATCAAAGCCGGCTTGTCGGCCTTGCCCATCCGGCAGATCCGGTCCGTGCAGTACCAGCCGATATTGATCCGGTCTCCCGGTGCATAATCCAGCTCTTTTTCAGACAGGGACCAGTCGAACCCAGCATTGCGCTCCTCATAAGTGCCCATATTCGACATGAACTTCTCCTTTAGATTTCCAGTGTAACGGCCGCGCTGGCAATGTCCTTGAGATGTGTCAGGGAAACACAGATGTTCGTGATGCCTCGTTCCGCGATCAGTTCTTCGGCTTTGCCGTGCAGCCGGATCTCCGGCTTTCCCAGAGAGTCGTTGACAATCTCGACTTGATTGAAGGCCAGGCCGCCGCGCCAGCCCGTTCCCAGGGCCTTGAAAAAGGCTTCCTTGGCTGCAAAGCGGGCGGCATAGTTCTGGGCCTTGTTCTTCTTGGCTTCACAGTACTTGATCTCATCTGGAGTGAAGATCCTGTTGATGAACCGGTCGCTGCGACTCAGCTGTTTCTGGATCCTCTCCACCTCAATGAGGTCGACTCCTATGCCATATATCATAACAAACCACTTCCCAGGTATTTAAGCCGGTTCCGAGGGATCCTCCGGCAGCTTTTCCATGGTGATCCCGGTGTATCCGTAAAAGATGGAAATCGCCGGGACCAGGAGGTTCAGGAAGGCATAGGGCAGGTAGACCAGAGCATTAACACCCAGAGTCGCGCCCATGAAGGCCCCGCAGCTGTTCCAGGGAATGAGCGGCGAGGTCATGGTGCCGGAATTCTCCAGGATCCGGGACAGGTTCTTGGGATGCAGTCGCTTGGCGTCGAAAGCGGCCTTGAACATGCGGCCGGGCACCACGATCGCGATGTACTGGTCGGCTGCGATCACGTTCATGCCGATGCAGCTGAAGACCGTGGTTGCGACCAGGGCTCCCGTGCTCTTGACATATTTCAGGAGTGAGCCCGCCAGGACCCGCAGCATGCCGGTCCGTTCCATGATCCCCCCAAAAGAGAGCGCAATTATTATAAGGGCCACCGTCTCCATCATGTTCATCAGCCCGCCGCGGGTGAGCAGCTCATCCACCATGGCCACACCCGTCTCGGAGACGTGTCCGACATGGGCAGACGCCAACACATCCCCCAGGGACCGGGACTGAGCAATCAGGGCAAACACTGCACCCAGGATCGTTCCGCCCAGGAGGGCGGGCAGGGGTGGGATCTTCTTGATCACCATCACGATGACCAGGATCGGCGGGAGCAGCAGGACGGGATGAATGAAAAAATGTGCCTTCAGGGTAGACAGGATGATATCGATGTTCTGTGATTCCATAACACCGCCCGCAAAGCGTGTACCCAGCAGAGCGTACAGGACGAAGGCGATCACATACCCCGGCGCCACGGTGTACACCATGTGCCGGATGTGGGAAAACAGATCGGTCCCCGCCACGGCGGGGGCCAGGTTGGTGGTATCGGAAAGCGGCGACATCTTATCGCCGAAATAGGCGCCGGAAATGATGGCCCCGGCCACCATGGACACGGGGATGCCCAGCCCCTGTCCCACGCCCACCAGTGCCACACCCACGGTGCCGGCGGTCGACCAGGACGATCCCGTTCCCAGGGAAACAACGGAACAGATGATCATCGTTGCCGCCAGGAAGATCCCTGGTGAGAGGACCTTGAGGCCATAGAAGATCATCGTGGGGACGATCCCGCCCGAGATCCAGGTCCCGATCAGCGTTCCAACGATCATCAATATAAGGATGGCTCCCATTGCGAGGTTGATACCCTGCACCATGCCTTCCTGGATCTCCTTCCAGGCGTACCGCAGCCGAACGGCCACAGCGGCTGCGACGGCGGTGGCCAGGATCAGGGGGATATGGGCGGATTGTCCCAGGAGCACGATGGTGACGAAAAGGGCGAGAACCAGGAAGATAACGGGGATCAGGGCCAGCATCACGTTCGCGTCACGCTTCTCTTTTTCCATGCTATCTCCCGGAGATTTCAGACCTGCCATTGTATGTCATTCCAGGGGAAAAAACAACCAACGAACTGGGGGACAATCCCATTAGGGAACGCTCTGGTAAGGGGGGGGAAATAACGAAAATCTATGCTGGGGGTGTCCCTTTGGGGGACGTCCCCTAGTCGATCTTATCCAGGGTGATGCCCTGGTAGTACTTTTTCAGGATCTCCTCGAAATCCGCTCCAGCCTGTGCCATGCCAAAAGCACCCACCTGGCACATGCCCACACCGTGCCCCCAGCCCTTTCCGGTGAAGATAAAATGCGCGACATGCCCGTCCGCATCGAATTCTTTATCCAGCACAAAGAGGGTTTCCCTCAGCCCGAGGACGGTGCGGATACGGAAGCCCCTGACAACGGCGTCGGTTTCGCCTCCCTTGATGCGAAGCTCCATGAGCCGCTGGGATCGGCCGCGGTTCCCCAGGATCAGGTCGTGCAGTTCCCCGATCGGATAGAATCGATTGATCTGCTCGCCCAGCTCCTCGCGTGAGATCCGCACACTCCAGGAATGATATTTCGAGCTGCGGTCCAGGAGGTTGGAATACTCTGGATACTGGACTTCGAGATAGGCCACCTTCCCATCCCTATGGATCCAGCGCAGGTTCTCCCCTCCCAGGAGGTCCAGGCTCCGGACAAAACTGATGTGCCCGTCCTGGTTCCGCGCCAGGAAGGCTTCAGGCCCCAGACTCACCCTCTGGACTTCACCGTTCACACGCAGCTCGATTTCCTGCCCATCCACACCCTGGAAAACGCCCGCATCACGAAAATCCCGGTAGCTGCGCAGCATTTTGGCCAGGTACGAAACCGCCTCTCCACGAGAGAGAGCGCGGTCATGCGGGCCCACGCTTTCTGGAGAGGCCAGTATCCCGGCTTGAAGGAAATACACGACCATGGACCTTGATTGCTCAGACCAGCCGTTCGAGCTGTCGAAGACGAACTGCGTCTCCTTGTCCTGAAGCAGCCGCGTGATGCGCTCCTCCCATCCGAAATTGTGGACCAGGTAGCCAAGGAATCCTTCGATGGTGACGCCTCCCACCAGCGTACCCGGTGACTCCGGGGAAGGCTTGCCCAGCAGGCCGCTCGCCTTGTTCACCCAAGCCTGCATGTCGTCCGCATCCGCCGGTTCCCCGAAAAATGCGGGATCCGTCTGCTGGGGGATCACACCCAGGCTGATGAGGAGCGCGATATCAGGGCTGACGTTCCGCCCCTGGACATAGACCGGTGCCAGGTAGTTCTGCGTGGCCACAGGCCACTGTCTCTGGTTTTCGTAAACACATTCCGTGCTCCGCAGGTACGGGAGGGCGGGGCCTAAGAACACGTTTTCCACGTCCTCGGTGGCGCCGCCGCAGGTGCTCGTGTACAGGGCATTAATCAGGCGGCCTCTGTATTTGGCCACCATGCCTGCCGTCTCATCTACGGCCTGAGTGCTGAGAGGATGTTCGGCATTCATGCCGCGGTAGAACTGGGAGCGCGGCGTGTCCACCAGGTCGAATCCCAGGTTCCGGTACTGGCCCATGTTCTTTAACGCATAGGTCCTGGCTGCAACGGCCTGGGCTTTCAGAGCCTCTATCTGAGGGAACGAGTAGGGAGACAGTTCACTCGGAACCACGGACTTGAGATAGTCTTCCAGGTTGAGCGTGTTGACGAGAACGATCCCCCTGGGACTGGTTTTGAGGATGAGGATGCCGCGGTAGTCGCGTCCCTTGTAGGACAGATAACTCTGTGGGCTGCTGGGGATAAAATACAGGACCGACGCGTCACGCAGGCTCTGCAGCTCGTCGTTGATGAGTATCCAGAGGGGCCTGGATTCCTTTTCTGTGACCTCTTCCCGGACGATCCAGGTATCCCGGACGCCCAGCCGATTGAGCTTGATGATGTAGCTGAGCGCATCATCTCGCGTCAGGAAGTCTCCGATCACGACCTTATAGTTTCCGGCCACGCCCGGCTCGTCTCCGGCGGTCACAAAGACCTTGTGGTCGATGAGGAACCGGAGCTCCTGAGCCCGGCGCTCGGCCTCCTCCCTTTCGCGTGTCTGTGCCACCTGGATGAGGAACTTTTCGGTCAAGCGCTCCTTGTTGCCCTTGATGAACGCCTCGTCGGTATCCTCCGCGATCAGGTGGTAGTTGGCCTTGACCTCATAGACCTTCATCCCAGCTGAGGCAGATATCTGGATCTGGCTCAGGTTGACGCCCAGGCCGATCTGGATCACCGGCTTGGGGATCAGGTAGTCCTGGAAAAAATTCTTGTCTGAACCGAATTCTTGGGGTTCCCCGCCTAAAAGAAAAAAGGACAGCAGCGCTGCAAAGACATATTTCAAGTAGGGATGGGGGGATTTTCGCATTTTTGCCGACCGAAGCTGGGGGTATTGTATCTAGATTTTTACCCAGATGTCAAGTGAAATCGCTATATATACAACCTCGATAATTTCTAATACTATATATGGTATTCCTTGTGGTTCATAAAAGCTGCTATACAATAGCCGATATCCTCCCCCATGTCAAGGTCTCTTCTTACCAGGACAGGAAGGCCCTGCCGCCTCAAGGACGAAAACGACCCTGATATTCCAGCGGGCTTACCATTGCCCATTGACTTGGTGCGGGATCCGCATAACAATAAATTCGGTCCATTCCCTAGAGTGAGGATACAGCATGAAAAAGACGGCCTTCCTGATTGGATTGATGGCGTACATCGGATTATCGTGGGGAACAGCCCTGTGCGCGGAGCAGTTCGACTGCCTCTCCCAGGTTTTCCTTTTGGGAAAGGGGCTGCAGGATGCGGACAAGGACGGATTCGCAGATACTCCAGCCCTGGTCGTCGTTATCCCGGACAAACCCAATGCTTATGAGTCGGCGCTGGCCGGAGACCTGGCCGCACGCCTCAACCTGGAATCCCTGGCCGTAGACTTCGACAGTGTCTGGAGGGGATCGGATTTCAGAGGGATCAGCCCGCATATGATCCCCGTGTTGATCGGATCGCGGCTGCAGCTGAGCAAACAGCTCATACGCGACGGACAGCTTTCCCCAGACGCTCTCGGAGAGCACCAGGGCCTCGTCCAGGTATTTGAAGAAAAAAACGGGCGGACGGGACTCGCCCTGGTCGCCGGCTCCGAGGAAGCCCTTCTCCAGACAGGACGCGCCTTTTTCATGCGGTGGCCCTATCTATGGGATGTCTGGGGGCGGGAGGAGGGCGAAACCTTCATGACCCTCCGCGAAGACCTGAATGCTCTGTTTGAACAGGAAGGGATCCGGGGAGCCAGGATCCGTTTCACATCGGCGCTGTACGAATTCCCTCCGCTCAAGTCCTCTTTTGACGCGGTCAAGCGGCTCCGCTTCAACTTGGGTGAGATACGCGAACTCAAGGTCAGCATCGGATTCGCCGACGGAGACGGGCAGCAGAAGAGGGCCTTATCCCTGCTCAAATCCATCGAACGGCAGCACAGGCGTGGGGAACTGTCCGAGGTCCTGAGTTACGCTGGCTGTGCGCGTTTGTCATTCCTCTTGGAAGGGGAAGGAGGCACGGAGCATATGGATCTGGATCGTCTGGGCTATCCTAAGCGAATGCTCACGCCCGGATACCGATCTCCAAACAGGGCCCGGATCGCGGAAAAGGACTTCGATCTCCTGGGCCTTTTATCCACGCAAGCGGCCTATTCGGACACGGACAGGGACGGGATCCCGGACCGGATCAACTCTCGCGTAATCGTGCCTGCGGGTGCAGGCATACCTGAGGTCTCCCAGCTGGCGACACGCCTGGTCTTGCACACGGCAGGAGGATCCTTCCCGCTCGTATATCTGGATTCCGAGATCGAAGAACCCAAGATCCTGGACACACCCTTTCTGATAGGCAGGGACAACAGCCTGATCCAGGAACTGATCCGGACCGCCAAGCTGCAGCCGCTCCCCCTTGAGGATGGACAGGCCTCAATTCAGGTCGTGCCCCAGGCATTCAACAAATCCAACGCGGTCGCCGTGATCGGCAAAGACGATGCCTCGGCAGGAGAGGCCCTTGCCTATTTCGGCCGCAGGTTCCCCTATTTCACGAGATTCCATGAGGAGTCCCCTGGATTGAAGGACATTCCGGATGCCATCCATGAGCTCCTCCAGGGAAAACGGGGGAGCGCGGAGGCCTACCTGCTCTTCCAGTTGAAAAAGACGGTAGAGGCACTGCAGGACAAATCCCTAGATTTCCTGGAGGTGAAAATGACCCTCCCCCGCCCCGGACCGGATTATGAAAAGGCGGTGGAGAGCTTCCTGGAAGAGAGCATTCGAGCCGAGAGGATCGACCTCACGACGATCGCGATGCAGGATGAGAAGGTCGTCTTTTCGAAAGAAAAAGAATTCGTTTGGGAGGGCCGGCAGGCCCTCGATCTCCTGAGGCAGCGTCTCTCCAGCCTGGGAAAGACCGAGGCCCCGGTTTCCGTTAGCCTGGGCCTTTCCGAGTCTCCGCAGGTCCGCGCCCGCCTGAAGGATCAGGTGATCGCACTTCTGCAGGATATGTCCCTTCCGCCCGGGGATATCGAGGTCTCTTCCTCCTATAAACAAGGTTTTTTCTGGATCTTAGAGAGAGTCATGCCGCGGATGGCCGCCATCGAGGGGATCCACGAAGTGGTTGTCCGGTTTGCCGCAGCGCATGACGATCTCAGTTACCCTAAGCGTTTCTACAGCGATCCGTACCGCTGGCTTCAGGAACTCTACCCCGTGGACGAATTCATCGCGCGCCAGACCTCTGTGCCTCTGGAACGGATCGTTTTCGAGCTGAAGGACGATGCCGAGCCCGTCTACGAGGTCGCGGCCCTGAGCGCCTCAGGAGAGGTCCTGCTCCTCGAAGCGTTCTCGCCCCACACACGAGATGCACCGTACCTAGTGGCCCTGCCTGAGTGGGGAGATGTGCGTGTGACAACCGGCTGGATGACGGTCAAGTCAGGAGGGGAAACGCTCGCCGACGCGGAGATCCGCAGCGACCTGGAACGATTCTGGGCGTTTTACCAGGAAGAGATCCTCGAGGAGGTCTATTCCCACATATTAAAAAAGACAGGGAACCGCCCCTCATTCGAGAAACAACCCTATTTCAAGCGCTTGTTCATCGAGCTGTGGCTGAGCGAACCGGATTACCAGCTCGGCCTGGACGAGGAGGTTGTGAGCAGCCTGGAGGCCCTCCATGATGAGCTGTATTTCGACACACTGGACTTCCTGCGGGGGATAACGGAGATCGAGCCGGATCCGGATCAGAAGATCCCCGAGGATTCCTCCCGTTACTCAGCACCGGGCAACATACTCCCCAAGTTCCATCCCTCGCTCGAGGGGGAGGGCGGCCGCGTCAAGGTCACATTCTCGGACTGGCAGGCCCGGACACCGCAGATGGAGCTGCGCTGGCAGGAGCCGGGGAAACATCCGAACAGCCGGAAATTTGTGTTCCCGAAATTCAAGCCCAAAGCGGTCCGCATCCCGGCGCTCGTCTACGATTCCAACCAGGAACGCCTCGACCGGGTCTACACGACGATCGAGATCGGGACGGAAAAGGAGTATCTCGCACTGCTCGACATTCTGGACCACATGGAAGATTTGACCACACGGGGCCTGGTGCCGGCCCTGCAGTTCCCGGGCGTGGGCACCCTCAAAGTCCGGATCAAGTTCGAAGACCTGGTCAAGGAAGCCCAGCTTGCTGTAGCTCCCTCGCACCTGCAGCCCTCCCCACGAGCGAAACCGTCCAAGGCCGAAGCAGGGATCGTGCCCACTGAGGAGATCATCTCACCTGAGATGTGTTTGGAGATCGTCGGCGCTCTGTCATCCCTCCCCGGCATCAGGAGCTATATCGCCGGGAATTCCTACGAAGAGAGGGAAATCCCCGTGATGGAAATATTTTCTCCCCTCAGCACCTACGTCTCCCTGCCGCGCCTCGTGACCGCCAAGCCCACGCTCTACATGAGCGGCCGTCAGCACGCCAATGAGGTCAGCTCTACCAACTACATCCTGCGCTTCGCCGAACTCCTGGCAACGGACCCGGAGTACCGGAAATACGCAGCCAATGTGAACTTCGTACTTCATCCCATGGAGAACCCGGATGGGGCGGCCCTGGCCTATGAGCTCCAGCAGCTCACCCCATTTCACAGCCTGCATGCCGGGCGGTACTCTTCGCTGGGTATGGACATCGGATATCAGACCGGGGCCTCCCGTCCCCTGCTCCCTGAGGCCAAGGTCCGGGGCATGCTCAACGGAAAATGGCTGCCGGATGTCTATCTCAACCTGCACGGCTACCCCTCGCACGAATGGGTGCAGCCCTTCTCCGGCTATGCCCCCTATCTGTTCAGGGACTACTGGATCCCCAG
Organism: uncultured bacterium; assembly: GCA_965533275.1. Lineage (GTDB taxonomy): Bacteria > Acidobacteriota > Aminicenantia > Aminicenantales > Aminicenantaceae > JAUXEH01. The sequence goes on along the minus strand of CBESWG010000004.1, from coordinate 58,879 downwards.
GGGTTGGTTCGCGTATTTCCGTGCGCTCTCCCGGCCTCTCTACCCTGACCTGTCCGAGGCGGGACAGGATCTCATGGGGTTCATCATCCGGGGGATGCAGGACCGGCCGGACATCCATGCGTCCAACCGCCGCTTCTACGACCGATACTATCGTTGGGCGGCACGCTGGCATCCCCACATGAATTACCTCGAACGCTATGACGGTGTCAACCTGTATGCCAGGCGCCGCTCCTCACGCGCGGACCGTCTCACAGAGAGGAGGCGCATCACCTTTGCCGAAGAGACGCCCGAGCTCATGGACGAAACCGCTCAGGGCGAGTGGCTGGGATTTCTCGTCGAACAGGGACTGACCTACCTCAGGGCCCATGCCGACTACCTGATGGAGGCAGATTTCATACGCGAACGAATCGAAGAAGAGAGCGGCGACAGGATCCACATCAGCTTTGTCCGAAAACGGCCGGGATCTCAGAAAGACAGGCGGTGAGCCTGCGGCAGCCACCTAGCCCGACAGATCATCGAGCGCGTGTTTGAGGAAGGCGATCCCCTTCTGGAATTCCTTGGGCTCGCCCCCGAATCCGATGCGGAAATGCCGGGGTGACTCAAAGAATCGGCCGGGTACGACACACGTGGCATATTTCTCCCTGAGGTGCTCGGCCAGCCGGTCCCCATCGAAGCCGGCCTCGACACGGGGGAAGGCGATCACACCTCCCCGCGGCTCGACCCAGGACAGACGCTCTTCCGCCTGGATAAACTCCCTGAGCAGGGACAAGTTGGCCTGGATGCGTTCGGAAAACCGCGATCGTATGGACTCCCCCTGTGCTAGGCACTGCAGGGCGACCTGTTCGCCCAGGTACACCCCCTCCACATGCATGTGGTCGATGATCCTCCACACCGTTTTGGCCAGGGCTGAAGGGACCGCCCAGAGGGGCTCATAGGTGGGCTTCTCGACCAGAACACGGTCACCGGTTTCCAGGAGGCCGGCACAGGCCAGGAACAGGGCTTGGGACGATCCCAGTGTCGTGACCACATTCTCTGGCTGTGTTCCATACCTGGAGGCCAGTTCTTCCATCAAGGGAGCGAATCCATAGTGATTCGGCCCCGAGATCTCGATCCCTGAAAGATCCAGTGAACGCGAGGACAGGGAGAGCTTGTCGATGCTGCTGGGGCACAGGTTGATGCGGCACCCGCTCAGTGTCTTGGTCCATTCCAGATAGCGGATCAAGGGGAAGTTCACAGGGGCGACATCCTCCCACCATAAAAAAGCTGTTTACTCGGCCCGGCTATCCGTTTACAATACACGAAAAAGGAGGACCTCATGAAACGAATACTTGTCTTTGCTGTAGTTTGTGTGCTCTCAATGGGACTGATCTCTGCATCTATCAGCTGGCTGGAGGCGCAAGAGGCCAAACAATCCGATGTAAAGGCCCTGCAGGTGCTGGAGAAGATGCTCGAGGCCATGGGCGGAAGGAAGGCCATGACTGCCGTCAACGACATGACGGCCACAGGTACCATGGAAATGCCGTCCATGGGGATGGAAGGCTCCGCCACCCTCTACTCCAAAAAGGGAAACATGCTCCGCATGGACATCGAGATCATGGGCATGAGCATCACCACGGCCTTCGACGGGGAGTCCGGTTGGATGATCAATCCTCAGACCGGATCCGTAGACGATCTTCCCGGCGACCAGCTGGAAGACATGAAACGGCAGGCGATCGGCGATGCCGCGTATCTCGATCCCGGGAAGTATGGGATCGTCTATACATTCAAGGGGCAGGAAAAGCTCGAGGACAAGGACTACGACGTCCTGCTGATGACCTACGCCGACGGGTACGAAGTCACTTTGCACATCGACAGCAAGACCCATCTGCTCTACAAAAGCCTGGCCATCGCCCCCAATCCGATGACCGGTGTCGAAGCGGAGGTCGAGAGTTTTACCACGGATTACAAAGAAGTGGCCGGCATGAAGGCGGCGCATACCATCACACAGTTCACGGACGGTGAAGAGTTCATGATCATCACCCTGGATGAGATCAAGTTCAACACCGGGCTGGACGACGCCTTCTTCAAGAAGGAATGAGAAGCTCTAGTTTACGCACTCATCTCTATGTCCTGACCGTCTGTGTGCTCCTGCTGCTGGTCCAAGCCTGCGCGGTCAATCCCGTCACGGGGCGCCGCCAGCTCATGCTCTATTCCGAGCAGGATGAGATCGCCATGGGCCAGCAAACCCATGCACAGATCCAGCAGCAGTTCGGTCTCTATGACGATCCCGAGCTCAATGCCTATGTGATCCGGATCGCGGAAACCATGACGGGCCACACGCATCGGCCCGAACTCGAGTACCACTTCGCGGTCCTGGATTCACCGGTGGTCAACGCCTTCGCGGCACCCGGCGGATACATCTATGTGACCCGGGGGATCCTGGCGATGATGAACTCCGAGGCGGAGCTGGCCGTGGTCCTGGGGCACGAACTGGGGCATGTCAATGCACGGCACAGCATGAGCCGCCTCAGCAATGCCGTGCTGGCCTCAGCGGGGTTGGCGGTCGGGAGCGCCCTGAGTGAGACCTTCGCCGGATTGGCCGGGCTGGCAGGCACCGGCGTACAGCTGCTGTTCCTGCAGTACAGCCGGGACGACGAGCGGGAGGCAGATCAACTGGGTGTCGCCTACTCACGAAGCGGCAGGTACAATCCCGCCAAGATGATCGACTTCTTCGCAACGCTGGAAAAGATGGGCGACATGTCAGGGGGACAGGCACTCCCTGGATTCCTGTCCACGCATCCTCTGACCAGTGAACGCATCGAGAACACGCGGGCCATGATAACGGAAGAAGATTACGGCCTGAACGTACGGACCAGCGATTACTTCAAACGGATCCAAGGCATGGTATACGGGAGCGATCCGCGCCAGGGATACGTCGAGGAAGGCTCGTTCTACCACCCGGGTCTCAGGTTTGCCTACACGTTCCCGGGGGAATGGAAGGTCCAGAATCTCCCCGCACAAGTGATCATGGTCTCTCCCAAGGAAGACGCGGGAATCATCCTCCAGGCAGAGCAAAATGATCAAGCTCCCTCAGCCTTCGCGGCGCAAAAGGCCAAAGACTTCGAGGGGGCGAGCCTGCGCGGGGAACAGGGCCGGAACATCAACGGGCTGGCTGCCTATCAGCAGATCTGGGACGGAACCCAGGAGGACGGGACCAAGCTGCGGCTGCATGTGACCTATATCCAATACGCCTCATATATTTACACGTTCATGGGGCTGAGCCGCGTGCAGGAATACGACAAATACGCACCCTCCTTCGGGGCGACGGCCTCTTCCTTCCGCAGGCTCACCGACCGGAGATATCTGGATCGCCAGCCCACGCGGATCAAACTTGTGGCCGCAGACGGGCGGCGGACGCTGCAGGCCATCTTTCAGAGGGAGGGTATGGCGAAGGAGCTCTGGCCCCAATTCGCGATCATGAATTCGGGGGAACTGGATCAGGCCCCAGAGCGGGGGAGCACAATCAAGGTCATCCGTTAGGTTTCTATCTCGGCCAGGACCTTGTGGGCCAGCTTCAAGGCACGCAGCCCTTCGATGCCGCTGACTTTCCGCGGCTTTTTGTCCCCGATGCATCGGATGAAGCTCTGCAGCTCTTTTTTTAGAGGTTCTTCCTTCTTGATCTTCAGTTCCTTGATATCGGTTTGCCGGCCGTTCAGAGGGAACACCTTGACGGCCTGATCGATGTAATCGATGGAATAGTAGGCGGTGGGTTCGAAGATCCTCAGGTTCCTCACCTTCCCCTGATGCACCCGGCTGGCTGTCAGGGTCGCCACACACCCGGATTCGAACTCCAAGCGTGCATTGGCGATATCGAACTTTTCCGAGAGCACATGGATCCCAGACGAGCGGATGACCTTTACGTCATCTTGGATCAGGTCGAGGATGATGTCCAGATCATGGATCATAAGGTCGAGGACCACGTTGGTATCCAGGGAGCGGGCCGAGAACGAACCCAGCCGCTGTACTTCGATAAACTTGGGTTCGGAGATCAGGTCCTGCAGAGCTTCCACGGCCGGGTTGAATCGCTCCAGGTGTCCGACCTGGAAAACAAGCTTGTTCTTCTTGGCCAGGCCGACCAGTTTTTCCGCCTGTTCAACTGTGTCGGTCATGGGTTTTTCCACCAGCACCGATTTCCCCTCCTGGAGGAGTCTCTCGGTGATGGAAAAATGTTCGGAGGTGGGGGTGGCCACGATGGCCGCATCGATCTCATCCAGCATATCCACAAAATTCTGGCAGTAGGACACACCGTGGCGGTTCCCGATGAGCATGGATTTCTTCAGGTCGATATCCGCAACACCTTTGAGTTCCGCACCCTCAAGATAAGACAGGATGCGGGCATGCTGCGTGCCCAGATAACCAACTCCGATGATGCCGATCCGGACTTTATCCATCGTGAATATTACCTCTGATCCTCTCTAGTGTTTGGAGGGGTATTATACCACACTCCCGCTCAATCCGAAGCAGGGAACACAAAATGCTCATGAGCGGGCCAGGACCACGATCCCATGTTGATCCGCGAGCCCCAGGGCGGCGTCTTTCTGGAAGAAGGGCATCTTACCCGCTTCGAAACACAGTGCTCTCCCACCGGCTGATACCAGGCCTTCGACGGTCTCAAGACCCACGGCCGGAAGATCGATGCGCGGGTCCTGATTGGAACGCGCCAGCTTGATGACGACAAATCCCTCTCCCGCCAGTTCTCCTCCCCGCCGGATGGCTGCATCCGTCCCTTCCATCCCTTCGATCGCCACGACGGCCTTGTCTTTGACCACGATACACTGACCGACATCCGCATCGGCCAGCTGCCGTGCCCGCTCCCATCCCCAATCGATGTCTGCCTCCACAGTGGGATCGGGCTTGGATCGAGATAGAAGCCCAGGCACGCACATTACCTCAGCAAAAAAAGGTTCGGGAGAGATGAAATCGATCCCATGGCGCGCAAAATACTCCATAGCGGCCCGGATCACGGATTCGGCGCTCCGGTCTCTTCCGCGCTGCAGCAGGCTCAGTAGGGCAGTTCCCAGTCTCTTTTTTTCGTAGAGGTGGCGGGGATCGACCTTGCCGGCGAATACGGCTTCCGTGATGCTGTGAGATTTGAAGAATCGGACGATCCCCGCGACATCCGTCACGGCGAACCATGCCAGCGGGCCGCCCTGTTCCTCGAGCCTAGGATCTGCTTCTTCCCGGAGGGCCGCAGTCACACAGCTGTATCCCAAGGCCTGGGCCCGGGTTTGGATGAAGGAGGGGGATTCGCCGGACCCGGCGATCACTCCAAGTCTTTTGTCCATTCGTCGGATGCTTTTTTCACGATCCCCCGCCGGGAGGTTTGAATGAAAGAAACAATCTCTTCCCGGTCTTCGCTGGGTGGGAATTCCGCTCCGATCCGTGCCAGGGCCTGCGAGGTGTTCAGGTCCGAAAAAAAGATCAGCTGGAACATGCCCTTGATCGCCTTGATGCGGTCGCGGGCAAATCCGCAGCGCCGAAGACCGATGGCATTGGGCCCAAAGATGAGCGGAGGCCGTGCCCCCACCACCTTACAGAACGGAAGGACATCCTGTGTGATCGTGGAAAAGCCTCCGATATAAGAATACTTCCCGATCCGGCAGAATTGATGGATCCCACAATAACCGCTGATCTGGGCGTAGTCGTCGATACGACAGTGCCCGGCCAGTGTAACACCGTTCATAAACACGATCCTATCCCCGACCTGGCAGTCATGAGCGATGTGGGAGTATGCCATGAAATAGTTGTCGCTCCCGATGCGCGTCGTCCCCTCGTCTTTGGGCGTCCCCCGGTTGATCGTCAAAAATTCGCGAAACAGGTTTCGATCCCCGATCTCTACCCGGGTTTCTTCTCCTTGGTACCCGGTATCCTGAGGTTCGGTACCCACCGCAGAATAGGGGAAAAATCGACAGGATTCACCCACCCGCGTATGTCCCGTCAGGTAGACATGGGCGTCCAGCCGCGTGTTTTTGCCCACGGAGACAGACTCGCCGATCACGCATCCGGGACCCACCTGGACCCCCTGATCCAGGTCAGCCCGGGGGTGTACGGTGGCCGTAGGATCGACCCGGGTTTCGTTAAGATCCGGCATGCAGGTCCTCGAGCTCGACCACTGACGCCATTATCTCGGCTTCGGCCACGACCTGGCCGTCGACATAGGATTTGGCTTCGATCTGGCTGAATCCCTTTTTAACCTTCAACAGGGTGACATGTATCTCCAGCTGATCACCCGGGATCACAGTTTTACGGAATTTTGCATTGTTGATCTTGCTCAAGAACACCAGCTTTGTTTCGGGCTTTTCAATCGAATGGGACAGGAGGACACCGCCGGCCTGAGCCATCGCCTCGATGATCAGTACCCCGGGCATGACCTTGTACTGGGGGAAATGTCCCTGAAAAAACGGCTCATTGCTGGTCACATTCTTCAGAGCGACGATACTTTCGCCCGGAGAGATCTCCAGAATTCGATCGACGAGCAGAAAGGGGTACCGATGGGGAAGGATCCCCATTATTTTTTCTATATCTAGAACAGGTGTGTTATTTTTTTGTGGGAGCTTTTGAGGCATCGTATCTCGTGATGACTTCCGCTGTGATATCCACGCTGGGGCTGAAATAGATCGCCCCGCTTTTACCTAGATCAAAAATGACATCGAGGCCGTTTTCTTTGCCCATTTGCTCGATGATCGGGAGCAGTTCGACCTGGATCCTCTGGAACAGGCGGTCGGCCAGCTCGTTCATCTCCTGGCCGGCGTCCTCATAGAACCGATTCCTCTCGGTCTGTTTCCGCTGCAGGTCCGTGGTCAGGTTGCGGAGCGCTTCGGGGGTCAATGTGAGCCTCTGCGTGTTGAGCCTGGTCTGGAGGTCCTGGATCTCCGTATCCCTGCGGGAGAGCTCGGACTGATTTCTCTTGTCCTTGTCCTGGAGCTGGGCCAGCACCTTTATCCCTTCCGCTGACTTTTCCAATACCTCTTGAGAATTCACAACACCGATCTTTATGACCTGCTGGGCGAGACCGCTGGAAGCCAGGACTGCGATCATCAGTGCCACTAGAGTGAGCTTGGTTGTGCATCGGTTCATCTCATTCCTCCTTGCTTGAAACGAAAGCTATCTTCCAGGCGCTTAAAACGTGGTTCCGATGGCGAACCTGAAGTTATAGTTCGAATCTCCTCGATAGATCAAGCGATTATTATACGCAAAAATCAAACGAAAGGGAACTCTTAATGCGGGGACGAAGATCCGCATCTCGATCCCCGCTGAAGTGTACAGGTCATCGAAACGGAATTTCTGGAACTGTGTGATCGCGTTGCCGGCGTCGAAAAACAGGATCGTATAGAGGGGCCCGCTCAGGGGGATGATGTACTCGGCGTTGAACACCAGAGACTTGTCCCCGCCTACGTTAACCCCGTTGTCGTCGCGGGGACCGATGGTGTAGATCTCATATCCGCGTATCGACCTCTCCCCTCCCAGAAAAAAGCGCTCCCAGAAGGGAACCTCCTGGACTCCGCTTCCCAAGGGCTTGATGAAGGAATATTCGGCGTGCAGTCCGATCGACTGACTCCCGATGGTCCGGAGATAGCGGGTGAATTCGAAGCGGGGCTTGAGCATGTCCACATCCCCGCCCAGAACGCCCCCCGCGATCTTGACCGAGGCCAGGTAGAGCCCCCCGGCGCTGGGGGTTAGCGGGCTGTCCACCGTGTTCCGGTAGATCGTGGGTGCGATCGAGCTTATGTTGTACTTCCCGTATGAATAAAAGGGATTGCCATAGTATCCTCCGGAGGAGCCTCCCCCATAAGGATTGTAGGGGTTGTTATAGTACGGATCGTCCGCGCTCCCGGAATACTCACTCACATCGAGGTTCTCATAGCTGTAGGTCAGGGTGCTGCGCACGTAGCCCCTGAGGCGGGCGCCGAAATTCAGGCTGACGCCCCTGCTTTTTCTGTTGAACAGTCCGACATAGGTCATGGATTGATTGTGAATCCGAAAACCCAGGTTGAGGGGCAGGTCGAAGAGGTAGGGCTCCGTGAATCCGAAGGAATAGTTTTTGATGAGTTTCCCATACTGGACGGCCAACTCCAGTTTCTCCCCCGCACCCAGGAAGTTGACGGTCGAGTAGCTGACCGATACGAAGGTGCCCTGGTATCCGCTGTATCCGGCGGAGAACTGGATGTTGTTCCGCTGCAGCTCGGTGAGCCGGATGTCCACATCCAGCTGGGTTGGATCTTCAGGGTTGGGCCGGATGTCAGGATCGCCCTCGAGCTCCACCAGGCCGAGCTGGTTCAGTCGCAGGAGGCTGTCCTTGAACATGGCGAAGCTGAAACGGTCACCCTCCCGCACCATCATCTCGCGGCGGATCACCTTGTCTTTGGTGAAGGTATTTCCCTTGAACTCCAGGCGATTGAGATACGCCACCTCGCCCTCGAACACATGGAAGGTGAGGTTGACCTGTTTGCGCTTGGGATCGAGTTTTTCAATCGGTCTGGCCTGGGCATAGATATACCCCCAGTCGCGATAGGTTTCTTCGATCTTTTCTTTGGCTGTCTCACGGACGCCGGTATGGTAGACTTCGCCCGTTTTGAATTTGATGAAGCTGCGCAGGTACTTGGCGGTGAAGAACTGGTTGCCTTCGATGACGACATCTCCCACGCTGTAGCGGTAGCCGGCATCAACGGGAACGATGATCTTCTTCATAAGCTGCTTTCTCAGGAATATCGAGGTCTTGTCCATATCCTCGAAACGGGGCTCGCCGATGGTGGCCTCCATGTACCCGTGTTCCTGGAACTTGGCCTTCAGGCTGGCCAGGTCATCCGCAACGGCATTCTGCTTGAATGAGTCTTTTCCGGTGACCCAGCCAATGATCCCGTGCTTCTTGTTCTTTGAAAAGGCCGAGGTCAGAGTGGCATTGGAAAGCTTGGGATTCCCTTCGAATTCGATCGCCCCCACACGGACCTTGGGGCCTTCATCGATCTCGAAGACGACATCCATCTCGTTCTGGCCTTTAGAATCCGTCACCACCTCGACCTTTCCGGCGGGCAGCCCTTTCTCCATCAGGAGTTCCTTGATCACTTCCTCGGCACGGCGGATCTTGTGCTGGTTGTAATAGGAGTAAGGCAGCATATAGGCATCCCTTTCCTTCAGCCTGCTGACAATATCCTTCTCCTTGACCTTCTTGCCGGCCTTTATGGTGATCTCCTTGACGATGGGATTTTCCGCTACGATGATATGGACGACCTTTCCGTGTTCGCCGTCTACTTCCTCGATCCGGATATCGGAAAAGAATCCCGTCGCCCAGAGGACCTTGAAGTCCCTGCGGAACAGGTCCTGGCTGTAGTAATCACCGGCACGGGATGAGAGGTAGTACTGGATGGTTTCCTTGGTCACCCGCTGATTGCCCGTGATCTCTATCTTTTCGATCACCTCCTGCCCGAAGACCAACAAGGGCGTGAGGCACAAGATCAGACATAAAATGATCCTTTTCATGGCACTTTCCTTATACCATATTCCCTGGCAAAAATAAAGTCGGCTCTCCCTGGAGTGCCGGAATTACCGCGGCGTAATCCACTGATATCATTAGGTTAATATCACTTGGAGCACAGATGGTCTGGTTCACATTATTATAACGGGGGAAGGGAGCAAATGGTTACATGCCCTGGAAGGGGGGAATACCGGTCAGATCCGGATCAGCCGGCCGGATTCCATCCGATAGGCATGCTGGCAAAACTCAGCCACCTTTTCGTTATGGGTAACGATGATGGAGGACAGGCCCCTCTTGTGGTGGAGATTCTGTACGAGTTCCAGGATCCTCTTCCCTGTACTCCAGTCCAGGTTTCCGGTCGGTTCATCGGCCAGGAGCAGGGCGGGCTCGCTCACCAGGGCACGAGCGATGGCAACCCGCTGCTGTTCTCCACCGGACAGCTGCCCGGGTCTGAGAAGTTCCTTGCCGCTGAGTGAGACCTCCTCCAACATGCGGAGCGCTGTTTCCTGTGCTTCGCGGCGCCTTACGCCTCGGATCAGGAGCGGGAAGCTGACATTCTCCACCGAGTTGAATTCCGGGAGAAGATGATAGAACTGAAAGATGAAAGCGATCTTCCGGTTGCGGATCTCAGCCTTTTCAGCCTCGGTCTTGTGGGAGATGTCTTCGCCGTCCAGGAGGATCTTCCCTCGTGAGGGAGAATCCAGCAGCCCCAGCAGGTTCAGGAGCGTGGTTTTGCCCACCCCGGACACACCCATGACAGCCACCAGCTCACCCTTCTGCAGCTGGAAACTCAGGCCTTCGATGACCCTCAAGGTCCCCTTGGGAAGGGGATAGTCCTTGCCCAGGTCTTCGATTTGGAGGATCGTCTCTTGGCTATTCATATTTCAAGGCATTCACGGGATCGACTCTGGACGCCCGGTGGGAAGGAAAGAGCGTGGACAGAAAGCTGATCAGCAGGGCCACGCCGACAATAGCCAGGAGATCCAGGATTTTAATGCGGAACGGAACAAAGGCGATCATGTAGATGTCCACGGGCAGCTTGATCAGCTCGAAGGTGTTGGCGAGAAAGCACCAGAAGAGTCCCAGTGCGGTCCCGAGGATCGTCCCTAAGACCCCGATCATCGAACCCTGCAGGAAAAATATGCGCATGATACTGCGTGACGAGGCGCCCATCGCCTTGAGCACCCCGATGTCTCGGGTCTTTTCCATGACCATGAGGATCAGTGTCGCGATGATGTTCAAGGCTGCCACGATCACGATCAGCGTTATCGTGAAGAACATGAGGCGCTTCTCCAGCTTCAAGGCTGAGAAGAGCGATTCATTCATCTCCATCCAGGTCATGGCATGCGTCTCTTCCGGCAGGAACTCGCGGATGCTGTCCCGTATCTTGGGCGCATCGAAGATCTGGTCGATCCGGATCTGGATGAGGTTGATTTTGTCTCCGAGGCCGAAGATCCTCTTCCCGGCATCCAGCCAGATCAACGCGGTGGTGGAATCCCATTCATACAATCCCGTGGCATAGATCCCCGTCACCTTCAACCGTGTGAATTTGGGCGACATGCCCAGGGGAGACAACCGGTTGGAGGGAGAGATCACGGTTACGATGTCTCCGATCCCCGCGCCGACACTGAAAGCCAGGTCCCTGCCCAGGAGGATGCCATCCCTCCTGGCACCGCGCTCCGGAAGCTCGCCGCGCTCCAGCTCTCGCAGCCAGGGCGATTGGGGGAGCTCCCTCTCGAAATCCATGGCGCGCAGCAGCCCGCCGCCCTGGCTCTGGTAGGGCCCGATGATCATCACGGAATCATAGATGATGGGTGTCGCGGAGATCACGCCCTCCATCTGTGCCACCTTGTCCACCAGCACCTCGTAGTCCTCCAGCCCGTCTCCGGACCAGTCACGGATCATGACATGGGCTGTCGAGCCCAGGATCTTCTCCTGCACATCATCCTGGAAACCGGTGATGAGGGCGATGGCAATGATCAGTGCCATAACCCCGATGGTGATTCCCAGGGTGGAGATGCTTGTGATGACGGAGATGAAGGCCTGCTTGCGCCTGGCGGTCAGGTAGCGGCGGGCGATGAACCATTCGTACGACATCGTATAGGCACCAGCGTAAGTTTTCCCGCTTCTCCCGTCAAGTCATTTCAGGTCTTCGGCCTCAGCAAGGGGAACAGGATGACCTCCCGGATGGACTTTCGGTCCGCAAACAGCATGACCAACCGGTCGATCCCGATACCTTGCCCTCCGGTCGGCGGCAGCCCGTACTCCAGGGCATGGATGTAATCCTCATCGATAACATGGGATTCCTCATCGCCCTTCTTCCTGGCCTCGGCCTGCTGCTCGAAGCGCAGGCGTTGTTCCGCCGGATCGGAAAGCTCGCTGAACGCGTTGGAGATCTCCATTCCGGCGACCATGAGCTCGAACCGCTGGGCCTCGTTCGGATTATCCGGAGACGCCTTGGCCAGGGGAGAGATCTCCTTGGGAGGATTCATGACAAAGGTGGGCTGGATCAGGTGGGGCTTTACGTGCTTGTCGAAGATGACGTCCAGGGCCTTCCAATAGGTCGGCGCCGCCCCCTCCCCTGCCAGGGTTTCGGCCAGTTCGACGATGCTGTCCCGGTCGTCGAATCGGGAAGGCGCCAGCCCGCTGTATTCGGACAGGGCCTCCATGAATTTGATCCTCTTCCACGGGCGCTCCAGAGAAATGGTGTGCTCCCCGAAGGTCAGCTGGGCGGCCCCCAGCAGCTCGACCGCTAGGTCGTGGATCAGCTCTTCGGTCATGTTCATCATATCGTTATAATCGGCATAGGCCTCATAGAACTCCAGCATGGTGAATTCCGGATTGTGTTCTGCTGAGATGCCTTCGTTCCTGAAATTGCGGTTGATCTCATAGACCTTGTTCATGCCCCCGACGGTCAAGCGTTTGAGGTAGAGCTCCGGGGCGATTCTCAGATAGAGCTCCATGCCCAGGGCATTGTGAAACGTCTGGAAGGGTTTGGCCAGCGCGCCGCCCGGGATCGAATGCATCATGGGGGTTTCCACTTCGACATAGCCGCGGCTGTCAAAGTATGTCCTGATCCCGGCAATGATCCGGCTTCTCAGGCGGAAGATCCGGGCTGTCTCCGGATTGACGATCAGGTCGAGGTACCTCTTGCGGAACCGGAGTTCAACATCCTGCAGGCCGTGCCATTTCTCCGGGAGGGGGTGGAGGCACTTGGCCAGGAAGATCCAGTCTTCCGCCAGGACAGTCAGCTCCCCTGTTCGAGTCTTGAAGAGATCTCCCGCCACAGCCACCATGTCTCCGATATCGAGGGAGGAAAAAAGCTCGAATTTATCCGCACCGACCTTGTCGGCCCTGAGATAGGCCTGCAGCTTTGCCTCGCTGTCCTTGATATGGAAGAACACGGCACGGCCCATCTTGCGGATGGAGATGATACGGCCCGGTATGACCACGCGGATGCCTGCTTGCTCCAGATCCTCCGCTCCGCTCTCGGAATACGAGGAAACGACCTCCTGGATGGAATGGGTAACAGCGATCTTGTGGGGAAAGAGATCGACGCCCGCCTCTGCCAGGCTCTGCAGCTTCTCCCTACGCACAACCTCCTGCTCACTCAGGTCTCCGCTTCTGTCCTCTGGTTTCTTTTCACTCATGGACCTCTTCCTTCAACTTATTCAGGATCTCATCGGACCTGCGGCTCAACGCATCCAGTATCCCGTTGATAAATTTGGCGGATTGTTCTCCACTGTATTTCTTGGCGATTTCCAAGGCCTCGTTGATGACGATGCCCGGAGCCAACCGCTCCCCCCAAAACAGTTCGTAGGCGGCGATGCGCAGGATGTTCCGATCTACCAGGACCATGCGCGAGACCCGCCAGTTCTCGGAAACCGACTGGATGATCTCATTGAGCCGGGTCCTGTGCTCGGCGATGCCCTTGACGAGGTTCTCGCAGTGGAGGCGTTCGTCCTCGGAGACGTTCCTATCCTGCCAATACTTCTGGAATATCAGGTCAGGCGGAGTCTCGTCGAACTCCAACTGAAAAAGGATCTGGAGGGCTCGCTCGCGGGCGTTTCTTCTAGTGCCCATATGAAAAGCGAGGTCTCATTACAGACCGGCGTCCTTTTCAAGGTTGATGGTCTCGACCAGGGCAAACGCGGCGTCGTAGCCCTTGTTACCAGCCTTGGTCCCGGCCCGTTCGATGCCCTGTTCGATGGTGTCCACGGTCAGGATCCCAAAGGAGACGGGCACGCCCTCTTCCATGGCGATCTGCGCCAGCCCCTTGGTGACCTCGGCGCTCAGGTATTCGAAGTGGGGCGTATCCCCGCGGATCAGCGCGCCGAGACACAGGATCCCGTCGAAATCCTTGGAGTGTGCCAGTTTTTTTGCGACTCCCGGCACTTCGAATGAGCCGGGGACCTTGTATATGGACAGGTCTTCGTCATCTCCTCCCAGTTTGTGCAGCGCATCCAGAGCGCCATCCAGCAGCCGTTCGGATATGAACTGGTTGAACCGGCTGAGGATGATGCCGATCTTTAAACCCTTGGCCTGCAGTTTGCCTTCAAATGTTTTCATGGATTTCTCCTGTATTACTTGCCTTGAAATTCCGGTCTCCGCTTCTCCAGAAAGGCCTTGGTGCCTTCCTTGCTGTCGCCTGTCGCGCAGCATTTTCCGAAGAGGCCCGCTTCCAGCTGGAGGGCGTCCTCCATGGGGAGGTCGAAACCTGAGTTGACGGCCTCGATCCCGAACTGCAGGGCCAGCGGCCCGTTGGCTGTCATTTCCCGGGCCAGCGCTTCGCAGACCGGGAGGAGCTCTTCCTGTGGTACCACGCGGTTCACGAGACCGATCTCCAATGCTTCCTGGGCTCCGATGATCTTCCCGGTCAGGATCAGTTCCAGGGCTCGGCCCTTTCCTACCAGGCGGGATAGTCTCTGGGTCCCTCCAAATCCCGGGATGAGGCCCAGCTTCACTTCCGGTTGGCCCAGCTTAGCATTTTCCGAGGCGATGCGAACATGACAGGACAATGCCATCTCGGTCCCCCCTCCGAGGGCGAAACCGTTGACGGCGGCGATCACCGGCTTGGGATAGCCTTCCATCAGCTGCGTCAGAACCTGGCCGTTTCGGACATAGTCCTTTCCGGACTCCAGATCCAGCCCGGCCAGCTCTCCGATGTCAGCACCGGCGATAAATGCCTTCGCGCCGGAACCGGTCAGGATCACGGCCTTGACTTCCTCATTCTCCAGGAAAGCCCGGAAGGCCTGCGTCATCTCGTCCACGGTCTCCTTGTTCAAGGCGTTGAGCTTGTCTGGCCGGTTTATGATGACCCATCCCAGGCCACCCTCGACCTTGGTGATCAGGTTATTGAATGCCATTGTTCCTCCTCGTATCCAGCGTTCAGCTTTTTATGTTCCTCTCAAAAATGCGGTACTTCTTGTAGACCTCTCCGCCGACGGAGGCGGCGAAGCGGTTGATGGCATCGTTGTCCTCCAGCTGCCAGGATGTCTCCGCCCAGGTGTAGCCTTTCTCAATGCTGTTTTTCTCCAGCTGCCAGTACAGCATGTAGCTCAGCCCGCTCATGCGGTATTCCTTCAGGATCCCGAAGACGACGGCCCGAACCCCGGTGATCTTCCGCTTGTAGTAGAGAAGCTTCAGCAGGCCAAAAGGCAGGAGCCGACCATTCATCTTGATGAACACCTCATTGTAGTTGGGAAGCCCGAAGGCGAAACCCACAGGCTTTCCCCTGTCTTCCGCCAGGATGACGATGTCCCAATCCGCCAGCTGCTTGAGGTTGTCGGCTAAGTGATCCAGCTCGTGCTCAGTCCAGGGCACAAAGCCCCAGTTCTTTTCCCAGCCATGGTTGTAGATATACCGGATCTTCTCAACATCCTCTTTCAGAGTCTTGGCATTGACGCACCGCATGGTAATGTTGGTGGATCTCTTCGCCCGTTTTACGATGGTCTCTATTTTCTGCGCGATCTCGTGGTCCTTGTTCATGTAAGAGGCATACAGGTCCTTGGCCTTACCGAGTCCGGCCTGCTCCATGAGATCCAGATAATAGGGGGGATTGTATGCCATCATGATGACGGGAGGGGAATCGAATCCTTCCATAAGGAACGCGCATTCGTCGTTCATCGAAAGGTTCATGGGGCCCCGCAGGATGTCCATCCCGCGTTCCCGTCCCCAATCAGACACACGATCGAGCATCACACGTGCCACCTCGGGATCATTGACGCTCTCGTACATTCCAAAAAACACCACCTTTTCCTCGTGGGTCTGATTGTGATTGTCATCGACGATCGCCGCGATCCGGCCCGATAATACCCCGTCCTTATACGCCAGGAAAAGATCCATCTCCGCGTGTTCGAAGAAGGGATTTTTATCCCGATCCAGTCTATCTTTGACGTCCAAGATCAGAGGGGGAACCCAATTGGGATCGCCCTTGTAAATCTTCCAGGGAAACCTGATAAACTTCTTCAGGGCTTTCTTGGTGTCGACTTTTTCGATGCGTATATCGCTCACTCTTCATCCCTCCTCAGGGCCAATTCGGGTCCACTTATCTTAACAAATGCCTCTCCATATTGCACGCACAAAATGCCAGTGGAGTCCGTTTGTGTTCCCAGGCTTTTCTGCTATAATCAAAGTCACATCAAATAAATCAACATGCCCGAAGGAGGTTGCGATGAAGGATGCTCCCCTCGCCAAGGAACTCACGTTCGACAAGCTCTATCAGCGGATCGATCCAGATGTGCTCCCCTTTGACACGACCGAGGAATGCAAGAGCTGCGAAGGCATCATCGGCCAGGAACAGGCTTTGAAATCGATCCAGACCGGCCTGGACATCAAAAGCCTCGGATTCAATATCTTCATAACCGGGATGCTGGGCACGGGACGAACCACCACCATCAAAAAATTCCTGGACAAGATCGAAAACACCAAGGTCAAACCGGATGACATACTGTATGTGAACAACTTCAAAGCCGCGGATGAGCCCACACTTATCACCATGCCGGCCGGAAAGGGAAAACTCTTTCAGGCTGGGATGAAGCAGCTCATCGAGATCCTGCAGATCAACATACCCGAGCTCCTGAAGAGCCCGTATTACACGGAGAAACGGGACCGCATCATCGAGGGCCAGCAGAGCAAACAGAAGAAGGTCCTGAAAAAGTTCGAAGAGGCGGTCGCCAAGGAAGGCTTCTCCGTCATCCAGGTCCAGATCGGAACCTTCGTCAAACCCGACCTTATCCCCATGATCGACGGCAAACCCACACCCTTCGAGAAGCTGGAGGCCGAGACCAGAGAGAGCAAGTTTCCAAAAGAATCTCTGGAAAATCTGCACCAGAAGTACGAAGACCTGACAGGCAAGCTCGAACAGGTCTTCAAGCACATGAAGGAGACCGAAGAGAAGACGCGGGACCTCCTGAAAGAGTGGGACAAGAACTCCCTAACACCGATCATCAAGCAGGCCATCGACGACATCCGCAAGAAATTCCCTCTCGACAAGATCAAGGGATATCTCGACCTGGTGGAGGAAAACCTCAATGCCAACGTGGATCTGTTCAAGCCCCAGAAAAAGGAGCAGAATCCCAATGACCCTGCGGACCCGTTCCTTCCCTTCCAGGTGAACCTGATCATCGACAACTCTGATCTGAAGAAGGCCCCCATTGTCATGGAGACCAATCCCAATTATGTGAACCTTTTCGGCTCGATCGAGTCGACCGTGAACCGGTTCGGATTCATGCAGACGGACTTCACCAAGATCAAGGCCGGATCGTTCCTCAAGGCCAATGGAGGGTACCTCGTCGTCAGCGCTCTGGATGCACTGCTCGAACCCGGAGTCTGGCCAACCCTGAAGCGAACGCTGCGCAACCAGAAACTCGAGATCCAGAACTACTCCTCCCTCTTCCTATTTTCCGCCTCACGGCTCAAACCGGAATCCGTCGACATCAACGTGAAGGTGATCATGATCGGCGACTCCCATCTCTACAATCTCCTGTACTTCAAAGACGATGATTTCAAGAAGATCTTCAAGATCAAAGCCGAGTTCGATTCGGTGACTCCGCTGACCCGGAAGACACTCCTTGAATACGCCGATTTTGTCAGGAAGATCGCGGATGAGGACGGGCTCCTCCCTGTAACCAAGGACGGCATGGCCGCTCTGTTGGAGTACAGCATACGCCTGGCCGGCCAGCACAAAAAACTCTCGACACGATTCCATCATCTGGCGGACGTGGTCAGGGAAGGCAGCTACTGGGCCACCAAGGATGGCGGCGCAGCGGTCGACCGCGCTCACGTCGAAGAGGCCATCACAGAACGCTTCGAGCGCATCAACCTGATCGAACACAAGATCCAGGAGATGATCGAAGAAGGCACACTCATGATCGACTCCAAGGGGAGCGCAGCGGGACAGGTCAACGGGCTTTCCGTCTACATGATGGGACAGTATGCCTTCGGTAAACCCACCCGCATCACGGCCTCCACATCTGTGGGCAGGGCAGGGGTCATCAACATCGAGAGGGAAGCGGACCTGAGCGGACGCACCCATAACAAGGGAGTCTTGATCCTGGGTGGTTACCTCCGGGGCAAATACGCCCAGAACAAGCCGTTTTCGCTCTCTGCCTCGATCGCCTTCGAGCAGGCATATTCCGGCGTGGATGGCGACAGCGCATCATCGACCGAGGTCTACGCCATCCTCTCCAGCCTCTCCAAGCTCCCCCTCCGCCAGGACACTGCCGTCACCGGCTCGCTGAATCAGAGGGGAGAGATCCAGCCCATAGGCGGAATCAACGAGAAGATCGAGGGCTTCTTCGATGTGTGCAGGGCCAGGAAACTGACCGGCACGCAGGGAGTTATCATGCCCCATCAGAACGTGAGAAACCTGATGCTGCGTAAGGACGTGGTCAAAGCCGTAGAAGACGGCCGCTTCCACATCTATCCCATAAAGACAATCGATGAGGGGATTCAGGTCCTCACGGGAGTCAAGGCAGGGCGCAGGAGAAAGGACGGGACCTTCGAGGAAGGCACGGTGCACGATCTGGTGGATCAGGAGCTCCACCGCCTGGCATCCAGCTGGAAAAACTTCGACCGGAAAAACGAAAAGACCAAAAAGGACTAGAGCCCGACCTTTTTCTTCAGTCCCCGGACCTCAGCCGCCGAAAGGTGCCGCCAGGCTCCGGAAGCCAGCTTTCCCAGAGAAAGCCCCGCAAACCGCAGCCGCTTCAATTCCAGGACGGAATAGCCCTGGGACTCGAAGAGCCGGCGGACCTCGCGTTTGCGCCCTTCATGGATCTCCACATCCAGCCAGCTTTGCCTGGCACCCAGCGAGACGGGAGTTATCCGCGCCGGCGCAGTCTTTTTCCCATCGAGATAGACGCCCTTGCGCAGCGTGTCCAGGCTGGCCTCGGAGGGCCGGGACTTCACTCTGACCCTGTAGAGTTTCTTGACTTCATAACTGGGATGCAGGAGCCGGTGGGCCAGCTCCCCGTCATTGGTCAGGATGAGCAGCCCCGCGCTGTCCAGATCGAGCCGCCCGACAGGGAAAATTCCCGATGCCAGAGGAGGCAGAAGCTCCATGACCGTAGGGCGCTTAAGGGGATCCTTCTTGGTCACCAGATACCCGGGCGGTTTATGCAGCATCACATAGACCATTTCCTCGGAGGGCTGGATGATACTCCCCCCCACCTCGACCGTATCCCTGTCCGAGTCGATCTTCTCCCCCAGGGTCTGGACGAACCGGCCGTTGACCTTGACCCTTCCCTGGCTGATGAGCCCGTCAGCCTCGCGGCGTGAATACGCACCGGACTGTGCGATATATTTGTTTAGCCGGATGAGCATCGAGGGCACCTCAAGCTGGCTGATAGGGTTTGGCCAGGATTTCCAAGATCCGGAGGTCGAAAAAATCCTGCGCATGTGCCGGCTTCAAGAGCAGGGCCGTGTCGGCGCCATCGCTGGTCCCACCAATGCTGATGCAGGGGCGCGACGTGCTGATCCTGCCGGCATCGGCGGCCATGAGAGCGATCTCCACCGCCACCTTGGTCCCCTGACCGAAGATGCGCAGGGTAAAGGCGATGATCTCGTCCAGCTGAAAGGTGTTCAGCTTCCTCCGGACGGCACGGTTGACGCCTCCCAGAGCATGCTGGCATGTCAGCACCTGGGCCCCGGCCTCCTCCAGCTGCCTCCGCACTCCCGATGGGAGCTGCTGAACATCAGGCTTAGTGAAGCCCGTGGAATGGGTGACGACCACCAGGTTTCCCGCTGGAAAGAATCCCAGAGCCTCCAGAGCGGTCTCACCCGCCGTAGTTGCGAGCAGGACCTGGTCCACATCCAGCTCCTTGGCCCTTCGAGCCGCGATCTCCAGGGTGCGGCGCGTGTTCACCTTGCCGCTCTCTCCAAAATACACACAGGGCACAGCATGCTCATCTCCTTTGGGTTGTCCGCTTCCGCTCATTTCCACCTCCTCCCCCCATTCTAATGAATTCTCCAGCCCGAATAAAGGCTAGATTTATTCAGCCGAAAAGCTAGATCAATCCTTCCCTTCATATAGATATAACAATAGGAAGTCCCCCAAGCACTCGGGAGGCGTACTCCTGTCAGCCCTATTCAGTCTGAGCGCATGGGGAGGTGGGCGGGTCTTCCGCTTAGACGATTAGGGCTGACAGCCGGCCATCACAACCTTTTTATTCCTCTCCCGTACCTGTTAGTGTAGAATGAGGAAGAGCGAATAAGGGCACACAATGACACGCATCCATATCGGCGAATCCATCTCCATGGCCATGAGTTCCCTCTGGGGACACAAGCTGAGGACATTCCTGACCCTCCTGGGGATCATGATCGGTGTTCTGACCATCATCGCCGTCGTCTCCATCATCCAGGGGCTCAACGACTACGTTTACACCAAGTTCGCCTTTTTCGGTGCCAACGATTTCTCCGTGTCCAAGTTCTCCATGGTGGGCATGAACATCGAAGAGATGAGGAAACAGCAGAAGCGAAAGAACCTGACCATCGATGACATGCGGCTGCTCCAGCGGCGCTGCCAGCACTGCGAGCTGATCGGAGCCACTTTGTCCACAGGCCGTTCCGTGAAGTACAGGAATCAGTATCTCAAAGCCGTATCGATCAATGGAGTCACCCATCAGGACCATCTCATCGGAAGTGTCATGGAGCTCGAGGGCGGCTACCACATCCGCGACGAGGACGAACAGCGCTCCCGCTATGTGTGCATCATCGGATCCGATGTGCGGGACAACCTGTTCCCCTACCTGGATCCGCTGGGCAAACGCATCAAGGTGGGGCGCCACAACTTCCTGATCATCGGGTTGGCCGAACCCAAGGGGAAACTCCTGGGATTCAGCCAGGACAATTTCGTCCGGATCCCCATCACGACCTTTCAGAAGCTCTACGGGACACGGCAGAGCGTCAACATCAACATCCACACCGTCTCTCAGGAAGAGATGGCGCTGGCACAGGATGAGGTGCGGACTCTGCTTCGCTCCAAGCGGCATGTCTCCTTCGGTGAGTCCGACGACTTTTCCTTCCGGACATCGGATCAATTCATCGACTTCTATAAGACCGCCACCTCCGGCATCTATTTCGCCATGATCGCCATCGCCTCGCTGGCACTGGTCGTGGGCGGGATCGTGGTCATGAACATCATGCTGGTGGCGGTCACGGAGCGGACCAGAGAGATCGGGATCCGCATGGCCGTCGGTGCGAGGCGCAACGACATCCTCTTCCAGTTCCTGGTCGAGTCCGCCACCCTGTCGACATTCGGAGGAGCCATAGGCATCATCCTGGGATTCGTACTGGCTCGGGGCGTCTCAGCCGCCACTTCCCTGCCCTCCAGCGTCGATCCGGCCTCGATCGTCGTCGCCATCTGTGTGTCTGCATCGGTCGGGCTCTTTTTCGGCATATATCCCGCCAACAAGGCGGCCAAGCTCGATCCCATCACGGCCTTGAGGACGGAGCTATGAGAGCGGGGATCGCGCAGGAGATCGTCCGGATGTCCGTGGAATCCATCCGCTCCCACAAGCTGCGCTCGTTCCTCACTCTGCTGGGGATCATGATCGGAGTCATGACCGTCATTGCCATGGTCTCGATCATCCAGGGCCTGAACACGACGTTCCTCAGCGAGCTGGAGTCTGCAGGATCCGACATCATCATCGTCAGCAAATACGAGCCCGGGATCCAGATCGGCAACCTCTCAGAGGACGAGAGGCAGCGGAAAGACCTGACTCTGGAGGATGTCGAAGCCATCCAGGCACAATGCGATGCGGTCAAGGCGGTGGCAGTGGACCTGACCGTGGATATCTTTGAAAGCGTCGCCGTCAAATATCAGAATACAAAGACCCTCGACACGATCATTCTGGGCATGAACTCTGCCTGGCCGCAGGTCCTGACCATCTACAATGCACAGGAGGGACGCTTCATCACCGAGGCGGATGTCGAGCACAGCTCCAAGATCTGTGTCCTGGGCGCGGAGACTCAAGAGACGCTGTTCCCGCATGTAAATCCGCTCGGCAAAGACATCCGCATCGGGGCGGAAAAATTCCGTGTAGTGGGCGTTCTTGAAAAGCGCGGAGCCATGTTCGGCCAGAGCCGGGACAACATCATTGGGATCCCCATCACAACTCTCATGAAGTACTTCCCCTATGACCTGGAGAATCTCGAGATCCTCGCCGCTCCGGTCGATCGCAACCTCTATGAGGAGGCGACGGAACAGATCATCAACCTCTTGCGGGCACGGCGGAGGGTTGAGTTTGGAAAAGCCAATGACTTTGCCGTTTTCGGGCAGGATACGATCATCGAACTCTATAACTCGCTGACAGGAGCCGCCTATATGGTCATGGTCGTGATCTCATCCATCGGTCTCCTGGTGGGAGGCATAGGTGTCATGAACATCATGCTGGTCACAGTCAAGGAACGGACCCGCGAGATCGGCATCCGCAAAGCCATCGGGGCCCGCTCGGGAGATATCCTCAAGCAGTTTTTGATCGAGGCCGTGTTCCTCACGGGATTAGGAGGGATCTCGGGAGTCCTGATCGGATTCCTGATCGCCCTCCTGGTCAGGGCCGCCACTCCCCTCCCCGCCTCAGTGACCCTCTGGTCGGTCGTGCTGGGGGTAGGGGTCGCAGTGTCCGTAGGCCTGTTCTTCGGGATATTCCCGGCCAAGAAGGCCGCCAAGATGGATCCCATCGCCGCCCTCCGCTATGAATGAAGTGAATCCTTCAGATGTTGGCGGGCGCTTTCCAGCGCCTGGGTGAGGGCCTCGGGCCTGTCCCCGGCCAGTTCAACCAGGGATTCACGGCCGCCCCCCTTCGCATTCAGCTGCGGCGAAACGACGGGGATGAGTTCCCTCAGGTCATGGCCCACATCCTGTGAGCGGGCCAAGACCACATGTGCCCCCTTTTCTCCTGACCGCAGCCCAAACAGCACTACGAGCCCCGGATTCCGGATGATCTCCAGGGCGAGCTGCCGCACCTCCTGTGCGGTCCGTTCCTGGAACTGAGCGAGGATGATCGGCTCATCCGCATCTCTGATCAGTTCCCTCGCCTCCTGCTCGAGCATCCGGCTGCGCAGCCTTTTCATGGTCCGTGCACTCTCTTTCTGTTCGGATAGGAGCTTGTCCACCACCGCCGGGAGATCCGTCTCGC
Source organism: uncultured bacterium (assembly GCA_965533275.1). Lineage (GTDB taxonomy): Bacteria > Acidobacteriota > Aminicenantia > Aminicenantales > Aminicenantaceae > JAUXEH01. The sequence continues at coordinate 35,728 of CBESWG010000004.1, read as the reverse complement.
CAGCGGAAAATCTTGCTGCGACTTCCGAGAGTATCCGGTTTTTCTGGTGGTAGTCCTCCAGGGCCCTGTTCCCGCAGACAAATTCGAAGCGCAGGTTGCCCCGGATCTTCTCCCGCTTCAGGATCTTGATCACGCCGATCTCGCCCGTCCGCTGCGGATGGGTCCCGCCGCAGGCAGAATAATCGAAGCCTACGGCTTCCACCACACGGATGCGCCCGGTTTTTTTCGGAGGCCTGCGCAGCGGCACATGGGAGACCTCAGACTCTTCCACAAAATAGGTCCTGATCTCCTTGTTTTGAATCACCGCCTGGTTGGCGCAGGCTTCGATCCGATCCAGGTCCGCATCTGTGATCGAGGCCAGGCCGATCTCCAGCGTCGAGATCTTTTCTCCCAGATGGAAGGAGAGGGTCTTTCCCGAAAGGAGCCTGTCGAAGCACTGAGACAGCACATGTTGGCCGGCATGCTGCTGCATGTGATCGAGCCGCGTGGCCCAGTCCACGCTCCCCTGTACAGTATCCCCCGGGATCTCCTTTTCGAGGACATGGAGGATCTCCCCTTCCTGTTCCAGCACATGGAGCACGGGCACCCCGGACAGGGTCCCTCTGTCCGAGGGCTGGCCGCCCCCCTCAGGGTAGAAACAGGTCTGATCCAGCACAAAAGCCGGTTTTCCCTGGTGTATCCGCCTTTCGAGAACCCTGGCCTCGAAATCGATCCGGTAGGGGTCTTCAAAATAGAGCCGCATGGTCTGTGTCGCCAAACTAGCCTCTCTCTGTCTCACTCGGAGGTCTGTGCAGACGCGAGGACGCGCCCAGTGGTCTTAAAATGCGTTTTCGCAAATTTTTGGAGGACCTGAGAGCCATAGCGCCGCACCAGCGCCGCACCCGCCTCTTCGACCATGGAGGAGGCTCCCTTGGGCAGCTCCATGTCCGCCTCCTGGGAGAGGATATGGAGGCGGCGCAGGAACTCGCTTCTGGCAAGTATGGAAGCGGCCGCCACCGCGATGTCCTCTTCCGCCCGGGGTTTCTGGATCAGTTCTATGCTGCGTCCCCTCTTCATGAGTGCGCTCTCGACAAAGAGCTTGTCCCCGAACTGATCCGTGATGGCCAGCGTGCAGGGAACCTCCTGCAGGATGTTTTCGATCACCCGGGAGTGCGCCCAGGCCAGGAGCCGGTTCAGGTTCCTAAATTTGGAGTAGAGCTCGTTGTATTTATCCGGTCCGATCGCCACGACGGAGTGAGTGTAGCCCTGCGTAATGACTTCCGCCAGTTCGCGCACACGTTTGTCAGAGACCCTCTTGCTGTCCCTGATCCCACACTCCTGCAGCACGGCTCCCTTATCGTCCGGGACATAGACCCCCGCGGCGACCAGAGGACCGAAATAATCCCCTTTCCCGGACTCGTCGGTCCCCATGTGCCCCCGGGCATCGCCGAAAAGATTGGGTTGTCTCACTGCAGCAGGTTCCGCGCGGCGGCCTCCCGGAGTAGATCTTCCCGGAAATCGGGGTGTGCGATGTTGATCAGCGCCTGGGTCCGTTCCTTGAGGTTCTTGCCATGCAGGTAGGCAACCCCGTACTCGGTGACGACATACATCACATCAGCGCGGGTGGTAACGACACCGGCACCCTTCTTGAGGAAGGGCACGATCCGGGACATCTCCCCACCTTTGGCGGTCGAAGGAAGCGCAATGATCGGCTTTCCCCCATTGGAATGGGCTGCTCCCCGGATGAAATCGACCTGCCCGCCGAACCCGCTGTAGATGTAAGTACCGATGGAATCCGAACACACCTGCCCCGTGATGTCCACTTCGATGGCGGAGTTGATGGCCACCATGTTGTCATTCTGAGCCACCTTGAAGGGATGGTTGGTGTAATCGGTGGGATGCGCCTCGAAGACGGGATTGTTGTGGGCGAAATCATAGATCTTCTTGGAACCCAGCATGAAGGTCAGGATGATCTTTCCCGGGTGGAAGTTCTTTTTTGTCCCGGTGATGATGCCGGATTCGATGGCCTCGATCACGCCATCGGAGACCATCTCCGTGTGAACACCCAGGTCCCGCCGGTCCTGCAGGGCCGCCAGGACCGCATCCGGGATGCCGCCGATGCCCAGCTGCAGGGTTGCCCCGTCTTCGATCAGGTCGGCGATGTACCCCCCGATCTTCTGCTCCACATCGCTGAAAGGCTTCTTCTCCAGTTCGGGGAGGTCGGCCGACATCTCCACGACCTTATGCACCCGAGAGGCGTGTATGAACGAATCCCCGAGGATGCGGGGCATCTTCTCATTCACCTGGGCGATCACGATCCTGGCGTTTTCCGCGGCGGCCTTGGAGGACAGGACCTCTGCCCCATAGCTCATGAAGCCGTGTTCATCGGGGGGGGACAGGTGCATCATAGCCACATCGATGGGCATCTGTCCGGAATGAAAAAGGTTGGGGATCTGGTGGAGGAAGATGGGGATATAGTCTGCCCGGCCCTCGTTGATGGCCTTCCGGTCTGCCGGCCCGACAAACAGGGAGTTGTGCCGAAAATGGCCCTCCATCTCGGGAGCGGCCAGGGGATCCTGGCCGAGGAGCAGGACGTGTACCAGCTCCACATCCTCGAGCTCATCCCTGCGTGAAGCCAGGGCATTCAAGAGGACATAGGGGGTGGCGGCATTCCCGCTGATGTACACACGGTCACGGCTCTTGATCTCGGCTACGGCTTCCTCAGCGGAGACGAGTTTCTGTTTGTAGCCATCCACCCAGCTCAATGTTGTCCTCCCTCAAACAGGATCAGCATGCCTCAGAATCTATTTTATTGTGAAGCCGAACGGCTCTCCTCGGGATCCCCAAAGGGCTGCCTGGGGCAGCGCTCTCCCTATCCGAGCCCCTCGAGATACTTGTGCATCTCGCCGGCCGCCACACGGGCATCCCCCATGGCCAGGATGACGGTCGCGCCGCCGCGCACAATGTCGCCTCCGGCATAGACGCCCTCCATGTTGGTCGCCATGGTGTCCCAGTCCACTTCGACATTGCCCCACTTCCCGATCTCCAGCTCGGGCGTGGTCTGCCCTATGAGCGGATTGGGGCTGTTGCCGATGGACACCACGACCAGGTCCACTTCCATGATGAACTCCGACCCTTCGATGGGAACGGGACGGCGCCGGCCCGAGGAGTCCGGTTCTCCCAGCTCCATGCGCAGGCACTCCATGGCCTTGACCTTATGGTTCTCATCCCCGATGAAACGGGTCGGAGTCGTAAGGAAATGGAACTCGATCCCCTCTTCTTCAGCGTGATGCACTTCCTCGATCCGGGAAGGCATCTCCACACGCGACCGCCGATACACGATGGCGGCCATTTCCGCTCCCAGGCGCTTGGCTATTCGTACGGAATCCATGGCCACGTTGCCGCCGCCCAGGACCGCCGCGCGCTTGCCGGGGAAAACCGGTGTGTCATATTTGGGGAAGTCATATGCCCGCATCAGGTTGACCCGGGTCAGGTATTCATTGGCCGAATAGATCCCGATGAGGTTCTCACCAGGGATCCGCATGAAGTTGGGGAGACCGGCGCCCGTCCCAATAAAAAAGGCCTCGTAGCCGTCCTTTTTGAGGTCATCCAGGGAAGCCGTCATCCCCACGACAAAGTTCATCCGGAACTCCACTCCCAGCCGGCGCAGGTAATCGATCTCGGCATCGAGAATCTTCTTTGGCAGCCGGAATTCGGGGATCCCGTACACCAGCACTCCGCCGGCCACATGCAGTGCCTCGAACACGGTGACCTGATGTCCCTTCTTGGCCAGTTCCCCCGCCACTGTCAGGCCGGCCGGGCCCGCTCCCAGGATCGCCACCTTGTGTCCCGTGGAAGGTGGGATCTTTGGGATGAAGACTTCTCCCTCCATCCTCTCCATGTCCGCAGCGAAACGTTCCAGGTTTCCGATGGCCACCGATACCCCGGTCGCTTTTTTCAGGTTACAGACTTCCTCACACTGGCTTTCCTGAGGGCACACACGCCCACAGATCGAAGGCAGGCTGTTGGTCTCCTTCAGCTTCCGTGCGCCTTCGGAGTACTTACCGGCCTCGATGAGCTTGATGAAGGCGGGGATATCAATGCCCACCGGACATCCCGTCACACACTGAGGATTCGCGCAGTCGAGACAGCGTTTGGCCTCGATCACGGCCTCTTTGGCCCTCAATCCCAGATTGACTTCCTCGAAGTCTTTATTTCTCTCATCCGCCTGCCGTTCCGGCATCTTCTGCCGGGGCATCTTCATACGTTCCTTTACAGGGATGGACTTGCGCATTTCCTTGCGCCATTCCTCGACAAATCCTGCCTTCAGCTGGACCTTGAGTTCGGGCGATAGTTCTGTTTTTTTGTCTGCCATGTCTATTCTTTCCCAGTGATCATTCTTGTACCAGGGTTTCTTTCTCCCAGTAGCACATCGATCGGATCTCATCCTCGAAATATGATTTCCGCCTGTAGAACAGCTCCTCCCAGTCCACGGCATGTCCATCGAAATCCGGACCGTCCACACATGCGAACTTGGTACGCCCCTCAATGGTACAGCGGCATGCGCCGCACATCCCGGTCCCATCAACCATTACCGGATTCAGGCTGACGATCGTCTTGATCCCCTTTGCTCGGGTTGCTTCAGAAACGCTGTACATTAGATAGGTGCATCCGATGGAGATCACACGGTCGAGGCTGGAGGTTTTCAAGACTTTCTGGAGCACGCTCGGGATGTAGTCCTTGCAGTCGAAGAAACTGTCGCGGGAGGACACGTGAAACTCATCGCTGTATTTTTTGAGCCGGTCCTCCCAATACATCAGGAAATTGGCCTTTACATCGATCAGCGTATGGACGGTGTTTCCGGCCTCTTTCAAAGCGCGCACGATGGGATAGATGGCCCCGATCCCGTAACATCCGGCCGCGCACAACACGGTCCCGAACTTCTCGATCTCAGCCGGTTTACCCAGGGGGCCGGCGTAGACCGGCAGATCATCCCCGGCTTTGAGGAGGGCCAGTTTCTGAGTGGATGTTCCCACGGCCATGAACACCGAAGTGACGGTCCCCTTTTCCTCGTCCCAATCCGCGATCGTCAGTGGGATCCGCTCTCCCCTCTCATCCGGCATGAGCATGATGAACTGGCCCGGCTGGCACCTCCGCGCCATTTCCGGGGCCTCCACCTCGAGGAGATGGATATTGGGAACCAAACGTTCTCTGCGAATTATCTTGGTCATCACGATCCTCTTTTCAGCTTCGCCGCGAACACATGCGAGGCCCGAAGGTCTGTAAAACGGAATGGAGCGAAGGCGGTCACAATACTTCCCGGTGCAACCCGGTCGTCCAGCCGCACCCTGCAGGCGAACGTGCCTGCTGCGGATTCGATGGTGAGCTCATCACCATTGTTCAATTCCAAGGGAGCCGCATCTCCAGGGTGCAGGCGGGCACGTGACTCATCCCGGAACAGCCGGAATCCCTTGTCTTCGCGGCTGAAGACAAGACCGCGGTAGGAATCCAGATTGGCCAGATTGAGCCAGAGGAAAGGCCTTGCCTTCGTGGGTCGAGCTGGTGCACTCGGCTGACCCGGGGGGATATATGCCGGCTCACCCGCGGGGGGCTCTTCCACGAAGAGATCGCCGCCATCTTTCAGGAAAGCCGCCGTCACACCATTCAGTGTTGTGACCTGATCCCGCAGATCCTTCCAGATATCAGAAATATTTTTGTATTCAGGGGCCTGGCTTTTCAGTTTCCGGGACAGCTGGTTCAGGATCCACCAGCCCGGTCGAGCCTCGTCTGGAGGCTGGATGACAGGCTTAGATCCCTGGATCCTACCGCCTGTGTTTACATAGATCCCCTCCGCTTCGGCCCAGGTCACAGAGGGCAGCACCACATCAGCGGACTCGGAGGTCTCATCCCAATAGGGTGTCTGCACAACCAGAAATTGCGGATTGGCCTTGGGTGGTAGATTTATCGGCCCCGCTGCGTACAGGGCCTTGATCTTCCGATCCTTGATCGACTGCACGGCGTCGGTCATGGCAGTCCATTTTCCATCCCCGGATCTGTCCAGCTCCATGAGTCCGCGCTCGTTAGCCTCCATCCCCAGGGGGATCAGGCGGCCCTCCGTCTGCTGGGCCAGGTTCCAGAGGGCAGTCAGGACGGCATCTCCATCCGGCCGGGAAGCGGTTTCGGCACCAAACAGATACACTACCGGTCCGGGCGCAGAGAGACGTACAGCAAGATCAAGAACGGTTTCGAGGGAGACTTCCGTATTGTTCTCGAAATCCTTGAGGCTCCGTGCCTCCAGGTCAGCCGCGAAGGCGGAGTACCCCGCCTCCTCTCCTTCCTCTTCCTCACTCCGGTCCAGGATGAGCTTGGAGATCCCGGTCAGAACTGCAGCCTCGCTTCCGGGCGGGAACTGCAGCGAGGTATCGGAATAGCGATCGAATGCGAATTCGGGAGAGGAGAGAACAATGAGTTCGGCGCCCCTGGTCTTCACCGCATCCAGGACATGAAGCCAGAAGATCGGATGGGTCACGGCAATATCTGCTCCCACCACAACGATCTTCTCGGCGGCATCGATAGCGGCTCTGTCATGATTCAGATCCGACTGGATGCCGGCGTCATCCAACATGCGCTGAAAGACACTGAGGGGCGAATTCACATGGGGCCTGATGAGGTTCCGGGTCTTCAGGACATCGCCCGCCAGGTTCCTCATCACAAAACCCTCCTCACAAGAAGCCTGAGACGACTCGACCAGGGCTACCTCGTCGGGCCTAAATCCCTTGAACTTCCGGGCCACCAGGGCCAGGGCCTCCTCCCACTCCTTCTCCACCCATTCTCCGTCCTCGTGCACGAGGGGCCGGGTGACTCGCTTAGGAGAATGCACAACATCCTTTATGAGAAAGCGTCCTTTGACACAGGCCTGCCCTGCGTTGACCGGCCCGTCATCCGCCGGCCGGCTGTACAAGATGCGGTCTGCACGTGTGTGGACATCCATGCGGCATCCGAGACTGCAAAGCGTACATACGGTCTGATGCGTCTTTTCTGGAAGCCCCTCATATTTCATGCTCTTTTCAGTTAGAGCCCCGGTCGGACAGACATCCACGCAGGCCCCACAGAACTGGCAGCCTGATTGGAGGAGGGACCTGTCCAGGGCGGTTCCCACCACAGTGTCGGGGCCCCTGTGGATGAATGTCAGTGTGGAAAGCCCACGAACCTCCCGGCAGATGCGTACGCAGCGCCCGCAGAGTATGCAGAGGTTGTAGTTGCGGTCAAAGAACGGATCGCTGCGCCGGACCTCCAGCTCACGATACACAGAAGGATGCCCCACGCTCTCCAGCCCGATATCGGTCACGATGTCCTGAAGCTGGCATCGCCCGTTGTTGGGGCACAGCACACAGCCTGTGACCTCACCCACCTTGCGTATGGTGGATTTGAGGTCATCACACTGCTTTTTTTCTGAGCAGATGAGGCAGGCATTAGGGTGTTCGCTCAAGATCAGTTCCAGGATCTGCTTGCGCAGCCGAACGATCTGAGGAGTTTTGGTCTTGACCTCCAGCCCCTCGGAACAATCGGTGCTGCAGGCTGGGAGGAATCTGCGGTTCCCATTCACCTGGACCAGACAGAGCCGGCAGCCGGAGAATGGGATCAGGCGGGGATGATCACAGAGGGACGGTATGTGGATACCGTTTTCACGTGCGGCATCCAGCACGGTCTTTTTTCCTTCGATCTCGAATGTTTGGCCGTCGATGGTTATCTTCATTGGGATACTCTTTTCGTGCTAGTTTTGGATTTCGTTTTCAGTATCCGACCTCGCTTGTTACCAGTCAGCTTGGCTACCGCACTGATCTTGGGGGGGCAGACATCGAAACAGGCCCCACACTTGATGCAGAGAGACTGATCGATAACATGCACCTGCTTGCGTTCGCCTTCGATGGCATCCACTGGGCAGCTTTTCTTACAGAGAAGGCAGCCCACACACTTTTCGGGCTCGACGTAATAGGCGGTCAGCGTCTTGCAGGCTCGGGCTTCGCAGTGTTTTTTCTGGATATGAGCCTCATACTCATTCCGGAAGTATCGGATGGTTGTGAGGACAGGATTGGGAGCCGTCTGCCCCAGCCCGCAAAGCGAGCCGGCCTGGACCGTCTTGGCCAGGGCTTCCAGACGCTCGATATCTCCCTCCTGGCCCTCTCCCTCTGTGATGCGGGTGAGGATGTTCACCATCTCTCGGGTTCCCACACGGCAGGGTACACACTTACCGCAGGATTCCTCCTGCGTAAACTTCAGGAAATAGCGCGCGACGTCCACCATGCAGGTGTCCTCATCCATGACTATCATTCCACCCGAACCCATGATGGATCCCGCTTTGGTCAGTGTATCGAAGTCTATGGGAAGGTCCAGCATATCTGCGGGGATACAGCCCCCGGAGGGCCCCCCGGTCTGGACGGCCTTGAATTTCTTCCCGTCTTTGATGCCCCCCCCGATCTGGAAGATGATCTCCTTCAGCGATATTCCCATGGGGACTTCTACCAGGCCGGTGTTATTGATCTTTCCCACCAAAGAGAAGATCTTCGTACCCTTGCTGTTCTTGGTCCCGATCCCCGCGTACCAGTCGGATCCCCGGTTGATGATGTGAGGAATGTTGGCCCAGGTCTCCACATTGTTGATGTTTGTGGGTTTCCCCCAAAGCCCCGATTCAGCGGGAAAGGGGGGCCTCTGGCGAGGGAAGGCCCGCCGGCCTTCTATGGAGGCCATCAGCGATGTTTCCTCACCCGAAACGAACGCGCCGGCCCCCTTGAAAACGTGAATGTCGAAATTGAACTCGGAACCGAGGATGGATTCGCCCAGCAGGCCGACATCCCGCGCCTGTTGTATTGCGAGCGTGACATTTTTGACTGCCAGTGGATATTCCATCCTGACATAGATATAACCTTCGCTGGCCCCGATGGCGTAGGCCCCGATGATCATGCCCTCGATCACGCTGTGGGGATTCCCTTCCAGCAGGCTGCGGTCCATGTAGGCCCCGGGGTCTCCCTCGTCGGCATTGCAGATCAGGTACTTCAGGGGTGACCGGGCCTGCCGACAGACATCCCATTTCTTTCCGGTGGGGAATCCACCGCCACCCCTGCCCCTCAATCCGGAAGCGATGATCTCCTCGATGACCTCCTCGGACGTCATCTCGAACAGTGCCTTGGGCAGGGCCTTGTAGCCATCCAGGACGATGTAGTTCTCGAGATCCGTGGGGTCCAGAAATCCGTTGTTCTCGAAGATAATGCGCTTCTGCTTCTTGTAGAATGGCACCTCCTGCTCGAGCACGATCTCTTTTTTTGTTCGGGGCTCCACATAGAGGAGGCGCGGAATGATCTTCTTCTGCAGGATGGTATCGGAGATGACCTCCGGGATGTCCTCCAGTTGGATCCTCTGATAAAAGATGCCATCGGGCTGGATCACGACGATAGGCCCTCTTTCGCAGAATCCATGACACCCGGTAAGGCGGAGGGTGACCTCATCCTGTAATCCGCGAGAACGGATCTCCTCCTTAAAGGCATCTGCGACCTTCAGGCATCCGTAGGCATGGCAGCCCGTGCCACCGCATACGGTGATGACGGTCTTCTCCACCTCGCGCGCTTCCACGAGGCTGGCCCTCAGCTCCTCAAGTTTGGTGACATTGATTTTAGCCATTATTCAGAACTATCCCTTCTTCGTAGTATCGTCGTAGTATCGTCGTTCTTGCTGACAGTCTCGATGATCTTGTCAATCCCGCTGGTCTTCAGCTGGCCGTGATATTCCCCATCGGCGATGGCTATAGGGCCCAGGGCACAGGCTCCAACACAATTGACGGTCTCCAACGTGAACTGCCCGTCTTCCGAGGTCTCTCCCGGCTCGATCTTCAGCTGACGGCTGAATTCATCCAGGATTCGGGGAGCGCCGCGCACATGGCAGGCCGTCCCCATGCAGATGGTGACGATGTGTTTTCCCCGCGGTTCGAGGCTGAACGCCTTGTAGAATGTCAAGACTCCGTATATGTCGCTCTCTGAGATCTTCAGGTGGCGAGCGATCCGGCCGATGGCCTCCGGGGGGATGTAGCCGTGATCAGACTGCACTTGATGCAGAATATGAATGAGCTCCTTTTGCTCGGTGCTGAACTCGTCGAACATGCTGTCCATTGTCCTTCCTTTGGGTATTGAAATGGGACCGTCAGGGGGCCAAGTCCTTCCGCGGGAAGCCGAAGCGCTCCGCGACTCTTTGTTTTACGATGGCATTCTTATGCATATATACCCCCCTCGCAAGAGAGGGATCGGTATCAAGGACCCCCTGGAGTCCCTGCTCTCCGATCTGGAGCAGGTAGGGAACGACCAGGTTGGAAAGAACCTTGGTGGCGGTGCGGCTTACGGTGGAAGTGATGTTGGGCACACAGTAGTGGATGACCCCTTCCTCCACATAGGTGGGCTGCTCCAGCGTGGTCGGGCGGCTGGTTTCCGCGCATCCGCCCTGATCGATGGCGAGGTCGATGAGGATCGAGCCCTTTTTCATGGATCGGACCATCTCCCGAGTGATCAAAACCGGGGCGCGCTCTCCGGGCCGCAGCACCGCTCCGATCAGGATATCCGCGACCTGGGTCATCCGGCCGAGGTTGTAGTGGCTGGCCATGAGCGTGACGGCCCGGCCTCCGGTCATGTCCTCGATCTCCCGAAGCTTGTCCATCTGACGCCCTACAGCGATGGTGTGGGCTCCCGCCCCAAGCATGGCCCGGACCGCACTGCGCGCTAGGATGGTGCTGCCCACGATCACGGCCGTGGCAGGAGGCACACTCACGACGTTGCCGATCAGGAGGCCGCGGCCGCCCTGATCTGCCTGCAGGTGATGGCCGGCGATCACGTGACACATCTGGCCTGCGATCTCACTCAGACTCTCTAGGAAAGGAAGGCCACTATCTGCATCCTGGATGATCTCGTAACCGATCATGGTGACATTCTTAGCCAGGAGGCTCTCCACCAGGCTCTTGCGCGCCACAGCCAGGTGGTGGAATCCGAAAAGGATCTGGTCTTCCCGGACCAGTTCCTCCTCCTCTTCGTTGAGCGGGGAGATATTCAAGACGACATCGGAGCGGCCGAAGACCTCCTCCTTGGTGAACACTACCTGGGCCCCGAGGTCGATGAAGTCCTCGTTGGAATATCCGGAGCGCAGTCCGGACCCGGCCTGAAGATAGACCTCATGCCCCTTTTCCACCAAAAACGAAACACCACTGGGGGATAGTCCGGCTCGATTCTCGATCTTCCCGCTTTCGTTAATCACACCAATATTCATGGTGTCCTCCCAGGCCCAAAATTATCCGGGCCTCCTGGATAAGGAGTCATCATATCAAATTGCTTAACTATGTCAAAAAGTTTTTGCGGGACACAAAAAAACGCGAAAAAAACCTGAATCAGCGCCGCAATTTCGGCCTCTGAATCCCCCAAAATCTATGCCTCAGAAGTCGTTCCTCTTTTAGCATTTCATGCAGCTGGACAACCAAAGATATAGCCCTATGGTTCCAATATTATGCTGCTATCGCTGGAGGCGGTTGCGGGGCAAGATTGCTGTAGCGGCGAGGAAGTGGCTCTTGAGCTGTAGTAAGTCTACAGCGATGGGGCCACAACGATGCCGATGTGGTGAGATTGCCCCGCAACCGCCTCCAGCTATAGGAAGAGGTGGAAGGTGAGGAAGAGATAGAGAAGATAAAACCCCAGCAAGATAAAGCCCTTGTAGCGGTTGAGGCGGCAGCCGATCCGCATCAACACCAGCATCACGAGGACCATGAGGATCATGTAGGGGAATTTGAAGTTGATGATCGCCCGGTCCACGATGATGGGATTCGTCAGAGATGCCACTCCAATGATCCACAGGATATTGAGCACATCTGCTCCCAGGATGTTGCCCACGGCCAGCTCTCCCTCCTGGCGCAGGGCAGCCGTGATGCAGGTGCTGACCTCAGGGAGGGAAGTTCCGACGGCCACGATGGTGGACCCGATGATGATCTCGGGGATGGCGAAATAGCTGGCCATAAATTCGGCAGACCACACGATGATCTCTGCCGTGAGTACGACTCCCGCCAGTCCGATCAGGACCTTGATCACCGGTGCTTTGAGTTCCCTGCGCACTGCCTGGGACAGCCTCGGGCCCGAGGACTCGATCGCATTCTCTCCGTCGGATACGCCGGGAATGCGGAAGCTGCGGACCTTGAAGATCAGCACAAAATACACACCCAACAGGGAGAGCAGGATGAGCCCTTCCCAGCGAGTGAGCACGCCATCCCTGGCCAGGAAAAAGGCGAGGAAGTCGATGCTCAACAGGAACGCACCGATGACCCTCAGCATCTGGCAGTTGATGAAGATCACCGTAGGGGTCAGGATGGCGGCCAAGGCCAGTGCAACCCCATCGTCGACAATGACAGAACCGATGGCGTTGCCAAGGGCGATCTCGGGCAGCCCCCGGACAGCGGCGATGACAGAGACGGCAAACTCCGGTGCGGTAGTGGCCAGGCCCACGAGCACGATCCCGATCACGAGTTTGGGGATGTTGAGGACCGTGGCGATGCGGGAGGCCCCATCCACGAACAGATCCGCACACTTGAACAGGATGATGAAGGCCACCAGGAAGGCCGCCCCACTCAGATAGATCATTGCGTTCCCGTTCCCCTTTCACTCCGGTACACGATACGCCCGCCGGAGATCGTCATCTTTACCCTTACCTGGTTGATCTCCTCCGCCGGGATCTCGAACAGATTCCGGTCGAGCACGACCAGGTCGGCTAGTTTGCCCGGAGAGATGGTTCCCTTGTGGTCTTCCGCAAACTCTGCACCGGCACCGTTTAGTGTGTACCCCTTGATCGCCTCTTCCAGAGCGATCTTTTCCTGGGGGAACCAGCCCTGGGGATGCTCTCCGTCCAGCGTGCGGCGGGTGACAGCGGCATAGATCCCCGACAGAGGATCGAGGGGAGCGACGGTCCAATCCGAGCCACAGACCAGGCTGGCTCCGCCCTCGAGGAGAGACCGGAAGGCGTAGGTCGTGCGGGCGCGCCGAGGGCCGATCTTCGTCTCGGCCCAGCGGCCATCATCGATGGCATGATAGGGTTGGACCGAGGCCAGGATCCCCCACCGGCCGAAGCGGGCGATATCGTCGGGATGAAGATGCTGGGCATGTTCGATCCGCCAGCGCCGGTCCCGCTCTCCATTCTCCCTGACGACTTTTTCGAAGATGTCCAGGATGATCCGGTTGGCGCTGTCCCCGATGGCATGGATGGCGACCTGGAGTCCCTGCCGGTCGGCTGCCCGGATCCGGTTTTCCATGATCCCCTCGGGATACATGTCGGCCACCTGGATCCCGCTCTTTCGGGGATCATCGGTGTAGGGCTCCAGGAACAGGGCGGTGAAGGAACCCAGCGAACCGTCGACAAATCCCTTGAGCCCTCCGATCTTCAGCCAGTCCCTGTCCGGGGACACATCAAGCTCCAGGGCCGCTTCTCCATCGATCTCTGCGATCGGGATGTACACACAGAGCCTCGCTGTCAGGAGTCCTTCCCTGAGGAGCTCCCGATAGACACGAAAATTATCAAGGTAGGCCATTTCGTGCACGGAGGTGATGCCAAAAGAGGCGGCGTGCGCCAATGCTGCGCGGGCCGCGTTCTTCTTCTCATCGAGACTGGGTTCGGGGATGTGTTTTGTGATCAGGCCCATGGCCTCGTCCTTGAAAATGCCCATGGGTTCTCCGGTGCGTGGATCCTTCACGATCTCTCCACCCTTGGGAGTGGGTGTATCCATAGTGATGCCGGCCAGTTCGAGCGCTCGGCTGTTGGCAAAGACCATGTGCCCGTCCAGGCGGTTCACACAAACGGGTGTATCAGGCGTGAATTCATCGATCCAGTCCCTGGAGGGCAGTTGAGGGGGATCGAACAGAGTGTGGTCCCAGTCACCGTTGACGACCCATTCCCCGTGTGCAGCCGGGTCTTCCACATAGGCACGGATCCTCGCAATAAATTCCTCCCGGCTGTCGGCATCCCGCAGCTGGATGTCGGCAAGGGAGAAGCCTCCATTCAGAAAATGCGTGTGTGCATCGATAAATCCGGGCAGCAGCAGGGTTCCCGCGAGATCGACGACCTCTGTCTCTCCCCCGGCCAGGGCCCGGATCTCCTCGGATGATCCCACGTCAAGGATGCGGCCCTCCTTGACGGCCACTGCCTCGGCCCAGGGAAGGGCCGGATCAACTGTGTACACGGCTCCGTTCAGGAGGATGAGATCAGCAGCATCCCGCACAGACGACGACTGACAGGCCCCAAACAGCAGACCGCAACCCAGCAAGGCGAGAAGCAGCATCCCCTTCATTTGGAAGCCTCCATAACCAATTCGACACATATCATATTTCGATCCGCATGAGATCCTTGGGGATGACGATGTCTCCCCGATAGTTCTCCCGGATCTCCTGATGGATCTCTTCGATTTCATAGTCGAGCTCGCCGAAAAAATGGCATGGGATCAGGCGTTTCACCCCTGCATCCTGAGCCAGCCTGCCCAGGTCAAGCGCGTTGGTATGCATGCTCGGCAGGAAAGGGTATTCCTGGAAATAGCGCGATGGCACGCTGCAGTCGTGGATCAGTGTATCCACTCCTGCGGCCTCTTCGAACAGAGGCGCAAAGAGGGGTGTATCTCCGGAATAGAATAGGATTTTTCCAGTCTCCTGAAAACGCCAGGCAAACGCGAGCGAGGATTCCTTGTGCGGGACATGGAATGCCCGGCATTCGACTCCGGGGAGGGGCTCGAACAACTCGCCTGAGCCCACGGCCCGAAATTCGATCCGGCAGCGGATCGATTCATCCTGAAGCCCATAGAGCTCCAGCAGTTCCCGGCAGAAGCGGACGGATCCCTCAGAACCAAACAGGCGGATCCGGAGGTCGGCGAGCATCAGACTATGAACGAAACTGGGCAGGCCGTAGATGTGATCGGGATGGACATGGGTGACCTGAATAGCACAAACTGAACGGGGAGATAGCCCCAGCGTCTTGATCTTTCGGGTCACACTGCCTGGACAGTCCACCAGGACCAGGTCTGGCCCATGCTTGAGGAGAAGGGCCGTGTTATCTCTCTCTTCGGTGGCGGCAGCCCCGCCCGTACCCAGGAAATACAGTTCGCTCATGGTCCTCCGATCGGGGACTATTAGATACTATTCTCCTCGACAATTCAACCGCACGGCGGTTGACAGGATTCGAGTACTCTGGATAATAGGAAGCTATGGGAATAGAAAGCATCCAAACCTCGGCTCCGGGGAGGCTGTGCCTTTTGGGGGAACATCAGGACTATTTCGGGCTCCCCATCCTGGCCGGCGCCATCAATCTGAGGATCTCCATCTCCGGGAAACCGATCCCCGAGATGGCGGTCCGATTAAACCTTCCCGACATGGGCGAGAGGGAGGAATTCCCGCTGGGGGAAACACTGGACTATCACCAGGAACGCGACTACTTGAAGAGCGCGGCCAACATCCTGCAGCGCCAGGCACTCGCCTTCCCCACCGGCTGGGAATGTGAGATCAGGGGGACAATCCCCATCAACTCGGGGACGGCCAGTTCGTCCGCGCTGGTTGTGGCCTGGATTCGGTTCCTGCTGGAGGCCGCAGGGGACGAACGGTTCTCGGATCCGGGGAGTATCGCGGAACTCGCCTTTCAGTCTGAGGTGGCCGAGTTCTCAGAGCCGGGGGGCAAGATGGATCACTATGCCTCGGCCTTCGGGGGGATCATCTCGCTCCATTTCCGGGAACCATTGGAGGTCCATCGGTATGAGAATCCCCTGGGTGAATTCGTCCTGGCCGATTCCCTGATCCGCAAGGATACGACCGGTACGCTGGGATTCATCAAATCTCATGTGCTGAAGGGAGTGGGGATGGTCCGGTCGGAACTCCCCGGCTTTTCTCTCAAGAGCAGCGTTGGGCCGCCCGAGAGAGAGCTGATCGAAGCCCTTCCGCCCGTGGAGAGGCGGTTGGTGGCGGGGACCCTCCAAACCCGGGATGTGACAGCGGAGGGTGAGCGGTTGTTCCAGGCTGACACCTTCGACCATGAGCGCTTCGGTGAGCTCCTGAATCGGCAGCAGGATGTGGTCCGGGACCTGCTCCAGATCTCCATTCCCAAGATCGACCGCATGATCGAGACCTCGCTGGAGGCTGGAGCGCTGGGCGCCAAGATCAACGGGTCCGGACAGGGCGGGTGCATCTTCGCATACGCGCCGGGTCGGGCCAAAGAGGTTGCCGAAGCCCTGGAACGGCTGGAAACCCGGCCGTTCATCGTACGTATCGGCCCGGGAGTAACCTCAGAGTAAGGAGAGACCATGATCAATGCAACACAGATACGCAGAGGTATGATCATCAAGATAGAGGGCGAACTCTACAAGGTGCTCGAGACCAGCCACGTCACTCCAGGCAAGGGTCAGGCCCTCATGCAGACCAAACTCCGCCGCCTTTCAGACCAGTCACTGCACGATTTCCGTTTCCGATCCAAGGAGCGGGTGGAACAGGTATACCTGGAAAGCTTGGAGATGGAATATCTCTACCCGGAAGGCACAGAGCACGTGTTCATGAACACGGAGACCTATGACCAGATGAAGCTATCGGAGGACGTCCTGGGATCCGGACTCTATTACCTCATCCCCAATGTGATTTTCTCGATCGAGATGTACGAGAGCAGGCCGGTCGGCGTGAATCCGCCCATGACCATCGAGCTGAAGGTGGAACAGACAGCCCCCTACTTGAAAGGGGCCACCCAGAGCGCCAGCAACAAGCCCGCCACTCTGGAGACGGGCCTCACACTCAATGTCCCCCAGTTCATCAAAGAAGGCGACATCATCCGCATCGACACCCGGGACGACAAGTATCTCGAACGCGTAAAAAGCTAGAATTCGCATATCGGGGGCAAGCCGACACAGTCCGCCCCTGTGAGGAGTGTTATGAAAAAAATGCTGAGCATTCTGGGTATGAGCGTGCTGCTCGCGATCCCTGCCTGCCAAGGCAGGGGAATTCCAAGCTCCGCCATAACAACGGCCACCCTTTTCCGAGAGATGGCGGACCTGCATCTCCTGACTTCCCTCCCGGATCCCCCATTCCGTATGAAGCAGTATTCATCCTTTGATCACCGCAGCCGCGTACCAGGAGGGCCAGACTGGTTTGCCAACGCGGACGGCTTCGGGGGAGAGCCTATCCCCAACTTCGAACAGGTGCTCAGGGAGCCGGGCGAAGACAAAATCGGGGAGTACTTGATCGCGGATGTGGAGAGCCCCGGCGCCATAGTCCGGCTGTGGAGCGCCGCCATCTCGGGAGAGATCAGGCTGTATCTGGATGGGGAGCGGGAGCCTGTCTTCGAGGGGCCGGCCATCGATTTCTTTCACCGCACGCTGGACTCCTATCCCCAGATCGAGGGACTCGACCGGGAAAGTCTGGAGAAAACCGTGTACCAGCGCGATGCCTCCTATGCCCCCATCCCTTTCGGCCGCAGCATGCGCCTGGAATGGACTGGGGACCTCGAGACCATCCACTTCTACCAAGTGCAGGTCCGGCTCTATGAACCGGGCACACGGGTCCAGACATTCTCACCGCCGGACCTGGCCGCCTACTCCGAAACGATCGATGAGGTGACGCGGGCGCTCTCCGATCCCGACGAAAACCTCCGGGTCAGATCTGAGGAAGAATCCCGGACGATCGAGGCCGTCCTGGGACCTGGCACCGTCCAGGAAGTCCTTACCCTGGAGGGGCCGAAGGCCCTGGAACGACTGATCCTGAAACTCGACGCACAGGACCTGGACAGGGCACTCCGCCAGACCCTCCTGCACATCCGCTGCGACGGCCATCCCTGGGGTCAAGTGCAGTCTCCCGTGGGAGACTTCTTCGGAGCCGCGCCGGGGATCAATCCCTACCGGTCTCTGCCGTTCAGCGTGTTCCCGGATGGGACCATGGTCTGCCGCTTTATCATGCCCTTTGCCCGCAGCATGACCATTCTCCTGGAAAACCGGGGAGAACAGAGCGTCGCCGTTCGTGGAGAGGCTCTACCCCTCCCTTTCGAGTGGGACGAGGGATCCTCCCTGCACTTCCGGGCCCGCTGGCGCGCCGATCATGAGCTCATCGCCTCCAACCAGGACGTGCAGGACCTCCCTTTCCTGCTCGCCCACGGACAGGGCCTCTACGTGGGGACCACCTCTTTCCTGCTCAATCCGAACGAGGTCCCCACTCCCTACGGCAACTGGTGGGGAGAGGGGGATGAGAAGGTATTCGTGGACGACGAGGCCCAGCCCTCGATCTTCGGGACCGGATCGGAAGACTACTACAACTATTCCTGGTCTTCGCCGGATATCTTTTTCTTCCCCTACTGCGGACAGCCGCGAAATGACGGACCCGGCAACAGGGGATTCGTGACAAACTACCGCTGGCATATCCTCGATCCCATCCCCTTCAGCCGCAACATCCGCTTCTTCATGGAGCTTTTCAGTCACGAACGAACACCCGGCCTGTCCTATGCCAGGATCGCCTACCATTATGCACGCGCGGGGATCACCGATGATCACCTCGCCATCATGCCCGAAGACCTGCGGCATCTCGAGCTCCCAGACGGATGGCAGCCGGCGGCGCGCATGGGGGCCAGGAACTCCCTCATCCACCACGCTGAGGACCTGATCCGGGAGAGGAAGAACACGGAATTCCTCAAAGGGCGGCTCTGGGCCGGGGGGACGATCCTAAACTGGAATCCCCTCACAGAAGGAGAGGCCAAGGCCTTTGACCTGCCCATCGAAGAGAACGGCACCTACCGCATCCACATCACAGCGGCACTGACACCCCGATCGGGCCGGTTCGCGGTGCGGCTGGATGGCGAGGCCCTGATCCTGCGCAGCAAGAAGGAGCATGTGGATCTCCACCGGCCCCACCGGACCCTGCTGCGGAATTTCACACTCCAGGATCGGGAACTGACCCAGGGTCGCCACACCCTGGTCCTCGAATACCTGGGTGCCCCTCCGGGAGTCGAGCGGGCAGAGATCGGGATCGATTTCATCTGGATACAGAAGATCGAGCCATAATATGGGAACCATGGACTCAGGATATCACGGTAGTGTGCTCACCCTGGACCTGGGTGAATCCCGCGCCCGAGTTTCCCAACTGGAGAGGGAGACTGCGTGTGAATATCTGGGAGGCCGGGGGCTGGCCACCCGCCTCTTCATGGATCATGTGGATCCGCTCTGCGATCCTCTGGGCCCCGACAATGTGCTCGCCCTCGCCGCCTCACCCCTGCTGGGGAGCAACGCCCCCACGGCCTGCCGCGGCCACATGGTGTTCAAGTCTCCCCTCACCGGCGCCATCGGCTCCACCAACTGCGGAGGATCCTGGGCCCCGGCCTTCAAGGCGGCCGGGCACGACGCACTGATCGTAAGAGGGAAAGCTCCGGAGCCTGTATGGATCGATATCCGCCCCGGTGCCGTAGAATTCCATCCTGCAGCCGAATTGTGGGGAAAGGATGTTCCCGCCACCACAGAGGCCCTGATGGCCGAGCCCGGGGCTGATCGTAGCACCCGCGTTCTCTGTATAGGGCCGGCCGGAGAGAATCTGGTTCGTTTCGCGGCGGTGATGAACGACCGCAACCGGGCCTATGGACGCACAGGGCCCGGCGCGGTGCTGGGCAGCAAGAACCTCAAGGCCATTCGCGTGTCGGGCCGCCTCAAAGCCGGGTCGAGCGATCCGGAGCGCTATGAGAGCGGCCTCGCCCAGGCGCGTTACATGATGAAGGCCGCTCCCATCACCAAGCGCCTGCTCCGGGAGCTGGGCACAGCCGGGCTCCTGGAGCTCATCGATATCATGGACATGCTGCCGGCCCGAAATTTCCAGGGAAACCGCCACGACGACCGGGACCTGGACAGGATCTCCGGGGAAACCATCCGCCGGACCATCCTGCAGAAGGCTGCAGCCTGCCATGCCTGCCCGATCGCGTGTCAGCGCCATACCCGTGTCGGAGACCGGACTGGAGAGGGACCCGAGTTCGAGACCGTGGTCCTCATGGGCCCGCAGTGCGGCATCTATAACCTGGAAGCTATCACGCGAGCCAACTATCTCTGCAACGAGCTGGGACTCGACACGATGAGCTTCGGCGGTACGCTGGCCTGCGCCATGGAACTGTATGAACGGGGCCGATGGGAAAGCCAGGGCCCTGGTGGCGGTCAGGCCCTCGAATTCGGTGACGCGGGCCTGCTGGAGGAGCTCGCCTCTGCCACAGCCTTCCGCCGGGGGGTCGGCAGCCTGCTCGCCGAGGGGGCCCTACGGATGGCACGGTCCATGGGTCATCCCGGATCCGCCATGACCGTGAAAGGGTTGGAGATGCCGGCCTACGATCCCAGGGCTTCATACACCCAGGCGCTCGGATACATGACTTCCCCCACAGGCGCCTGCCACCTCCGGGGTGGGTATGCGGTCTCGCTGGCATTTTTCGGCGGGACCAGGGAGATCCCGCGTTTCAGCCTGCTGCAGTCTCCGATCGCCATCCGGAACATGCAGAACCTGGGGATCATCCAGGACAGCCTCGGCATCTGCCGGTTCACGGGATTCGCCTTCTCCACCGAACCCTGGGCCCGCATGGTGAGCGGACTGACCGGCGAAGATTTTTCCACTGCCCGCCTGGAAGAGATCGCGGAACGGATTGCCACCCTGGAGCGCCTCTTCAACCTGCGGGCCGGATTCACGGCCAAAGACGACACGCTGCCACAGCGCTTCATCCGGGAGAGCATCCCTGTCGGGGGCCAGCAGAGACACATCCCCGAGGCTGCCCTGAAAAAGATGCGCAGCGAGTATTACAGCGTCCGCGGCTGGGCAGAGGATACGGGCCTTCCCCTTACCGAAACCCTGAAGAAACTGCATTTGGAGGAGGATGCGCCATGAGCAAGTGGGAAGCCCCCCCCGAACTGATCCGGCTCTTCCATTCTGTGGGCCGAGTCCTTCTGCTGAATGACATGGAAGACAGTCACAGCGGCAACATCGCCATGCTCTGGAAAGACGGCAGCGGTGAGGAGCACATCGTCATCACCTCAACGGGTTCCCAAAAGGGAGACCTGGATGCCCGGCAGATCTGTTTCCTATCCACCTCGGAGACCGATCATGGGTATTACAAAGCCTCCTCGGAGACGGACATCCACGCCAGGATCCTGGCACTCCCCGATGTGGCCGCCTCGATCCATGCCCACACCAAGGACCTGACCGTCATGACCTATGACGGTGAGGCCAAGCCAAACAAACCGGCGCCCTTCCTGCCCATCGACCCGCTCGGGCACCACCTGCTCGGGGCCATCCCCGTGGACTGGGTGGCGGTCCCCAGCGGGTCTGCGGAGATGACGGAAGTCATCCCAAAACGGCTGAGCAATCACCCGGCCATGCTGATCCAAGGACACGGGACGTTCACCAAGGGCCGGAACGTGATGGAGGCCCTGTTCCGTGTGTGCCTCGCCAACAACTCCGGATACGTGGCCCGGCTGGCGGAGAAGGTGGGCGTGGACGTGAAAGGTCTGCGGCAGAACATCCGGCGAGCGCCGGGAGAAGCCTTCGCTTCTCCCCCGCCCTCCCCCTACCGGCCCGAAGGGATCGGCAGCCTGGAGGCCTCGGGCGAAGAGGAGATCGCCGAGGAGTTCCGCAGGGCCGGGGCCCGCATCTTCGAGTCCCACCTGTCTCCATTCCATACAGGATCGGTCTCGGTGAGGGGCGTCAAGACCATGCTATACTCGCCCACGGCCTCCATGCCACGAGAGATCGGAGGCATCCTCCGGGAGATTCCCATCGACCCGCAGGACAATGATGAGTCCGAGGCCGTACTCCACAAGACCATCTACCGGCACAGCCAGTTTCAGACCGTGCTCCACTGCTATGTTCCCGAGGCCGAGGTCATGGCCCGCACCATCCCTGCCGGAGGTGAAGGCCCAGTCGAGAGGATCGTCCCGATCGATGCCGAAGGGAGCTTCCTCTATCTCGTCATCCCGGTCCTCCCTCCCCGGTTCGAGACCTCGACCCTCATCCGACTCCTGCACGACTACAAGGTCGTGGTGGTACGGGGAGGCGGGGTCTGGGGCGTGGGCTCCCAGTCCCTCTCCGAAGTGCTGCACCATCCCTCGTCGGTGCGTGAGATCTGCCTGTACCGATTCGGAGCTCTGGAACGGGGGCTGGATGCCTCTCGGCTCGAACCGGATCAGGCCAAGAACTGGTGATCCAACGGCTCTCTCAATAGAGACCATGCTCTCTCTGCAGGAGCATGGCGTGTTCGTAGGTCTCGAGCTTCACGGATCTGGGAATGGAATGATCCGAATGGAAGATGTAAGGGATCCGGTTTCGCTTGATGGCCTCAAGCTTGGGAACGATCTCGGCTTCCAGGATGCGCGGATCATTGGATTCGAAGGCCCGGATGTCGATGTTGCCCATAAAAGCCATGGAGTTGCCGAGGGCCTCGGCCATCTCCACCACACTCTGGCCGGCCTTGGCCTCGATCGCCTGCAAACAGTCAACGCCGGCCCGGGCGATCAGGGTTAGGAGCGGCCGGATCCGGCCGCAGGAATGCAGGATGAACGGGAGGCCATAGCTGTGAATAAAATCCCCTACCTTCTCGTGATAGGGTAGGAGGAATTCTTGATACATCTCAGGTGAGATGAAGGGGCCCTGCGTGTAGCCCATATCCTCGTACATCCATACACCATCGGGGAGGCCGACCTCCCTGAGGATGTATTCCAGGTGGCGGATGATGTTGTCGGTCACGACCGAGCAGACATCGTGGATCCATCCGGGATTCAGGCACATGGCCTCCAGCATAACGATATCGCCTATGGACCTTCGCATGATCTCGGTGGGCAGGATGTTATAGTAGTAGCAGAAGCGGTCCGAGCTCCGGGCGGCGGCATAGTTTGCCCTCAGGCCGTCCAGATCCGGGAAGCGGTCAAGGTCCAGCTGAAGCAGCGGATCCCGGTAGCGGGCCTGCCAGACCTCTTCATTCTGCATGTCGAAGGACAGGTGTTCGGGTACACCCGGCCGGTCCCTCCATTCCCGCATCCGGGCGCCCCAGCCGTTCACGCGGATCAAGGTCTCGCTCTCGGACTCCGGCCATTCCTCCTCCTCAAGAAACGGATCCGAATTGAACATGGAGCCTTCAATGGGCCGAAAATCGTGATCGAAGTATTCGATCATATCTGTCCCGGGAGGGAGGCCCTGGTGTTCCCATTCTCCCTGCGTGTCCTGCCAGAACTCTTCGAACACGCCCATGCGGTCCGGACAGGTCTTATCCCGGATGAGGGCCTCGATGGTCTCCCTGTGTGTCATGGCGTGCCCCCGGGTTCATCGCCGGCTGAGGACATCCCGTTCATAACGGAGGGCCTCGGAGATCCAGTCCTGATCCGGGGGGACACCTTGAGACAGGCAGTGATAGTCCCACACCGCACCGGCCGGCAGGGTCCGGATGTCCTCCAAGAGGGCCAGGCGCTGGAAATGATCCCCCTCTTTCTCATGAAGCCTGAGGCGTGGGAGGGGTTCCAGGAGGGCCAGCAGAAGGGCTTTCAGCACGGCCCGGGCCCCGATCACCCAGGCCCCGACGCGATTCATGGCCGCATCGAAGAAATCCAGGCCGATGTGCACCCTGTCCAGCGCATCGGCCCGCACCAGCTCGGCCATCAGGTCCCTGACCTCGTCGTTGAGGATCACAACATGATCGCTGTCCCAGCGGACACCACGGCTGACATGCAGGAGCAGCTCTTCAGAGAATACGAGCACAGCCGAGACCTTGTCGGCCACGGACTCAGTGGGATGGAAGTGTCCTGTATCGAGGCACAGCATCTTCCCACTGTTCTGAGTGTAGCCCAAATAGAACTCATGGGAACCCACAACATATGATTCGGAACCGATGCCGAAGAGCTTGCTCTCCAGTGCATCCTTCATCAGGGTGTCGGGATACGTGACAGAGAATATGCGATCGAGGGATCCCTTCAGAAGCATCCGGTGGGCGAAGCGATCCACCGTGATGTCCTTGGCGCCATCGGGGATCCAGAGATTGTGGAGACAGGGGCCTGCCTGAGCCTCGCCCATGGCGGCGGCGATAGACCGGCAGCGCTTGACGTGCTCGATCCAGAACTCTCGGACGGAGGAGTCCCGGTGACTCAGTGTAAATCCAGAGTCCGCCTTGGGATGGGCAAAACAGGTCGCGTTGAAGTCCAGCTTCAGCCCTTCCTGCCCGGCCCAGTCCAGCCAGCTCTGGAAGTGACGAGGCTCGATCCGGTCCCGGTCCACCCCCTCCCCCCCGAAATCTCCATACATGGCATGCAGGTTGAGGCGGTGTGAGCCCGGGATCAGGGCATAGGCCTGGCTCAGGTCCTGCCTGAGTTCCGGTAGGGTGCGCGCCTTGCCGGGATGGTGTCCTGTAACCTGGAGGCCGCCCCCCACCACGTCCTGCTCGCGGGCCTCGAATCCGCCCACATCATCTCCCTGCCAGCAGTGGAGAGACAGGGAGGTCCTGCCCAGGCGGTCCAGTGCCTCGTCGGTCGACACATCAATCTCGGCGTATCTGTCCCTTGCCTCTGCATAGGCCCTCTCGCGGCGCGCATCATTCAGCATGTCTCCTCCTAATCCTTTCCCAACAGGGCCTTATACCTAAGGTAAGCGCTTTCCCAATCCTTTGTATTTCGGGGCTCGAATGATTCAAGAGAAAAGGACCGGCGAACAATGCTGCGGATCGCGCCGAGACCGTCTACGGCCCCCAGACACTGGGCCTGCATCAGGATGTTGCCCACTGCCGTCGCCTCAACCGGACCTGCCCACACAGGGAGCCCGGTAGCATCGGCCGTGAACTGGTTGAGCAGGGTATTCCTGGATCCGCCCCCGATGATGTGCAGGCGCTCGATAGGACCGGGCGCTACACGACGAAGCTGATCGAGCACGTGACGGTATTTCAGCGCCAGGCTCTCCAGGATACAGCGTGTCACGGCACCCGTCTGCTCCGGTTCGGGCTGGCGGCTCTCCCGGCAGAATTCCCGGATGGCACCGGGCATATCCTCGGGATTCAAGAACGATTCGGCATCGGGATCCACCAGGGATCTGAAGGCCGGCGCAGCCTCAGCCGATTCGACCAGGGCCTCGTAGGAGAAGGCCTGGCCACCTCCCCAGGAACGACGGCAGGCCTGCAGCAGCCAGAGCCCGCAGATATTCTTCAGAAAACGGAAGCGCTCGCCCGCTCCTCCTTCGTTGGTGAAGTTGAGCTTCAGGGCCAGAGGATCGAGGATGGGCGCATCCACCTCTATCCCCATGAGGGACCAGGTGCCGGAGCTGATATAGGCCCAGCCACTGCCTTCAGCAGGCACGGCGGCCACCGCAGAAGCGGTGTCATGGGAGGCCACGGCCACTGCAGAGATCTCGCTCAATCCGGTCTCGCGTGCCAATTCCGAGAGCAGTGTGCCCACCCGAGTTCCGGGAGACACGACCGGCTGCATCAGGGAGGGGGGAAGCTCGAGCAGATCGAACAACTCAGGTTCCCATTCCCCGGACACTGGATTGAAGAGCTGCGAAGTCGTGGCATAGGTGAACTCGGTAGTCCGGTTCCCGGTCAGCATATAGAGGAACAGATCCGGCATGAAGAGCAGGTCCTGGGCCATACCAAGCAGAGGAGAACCGGCTCGTTTCAGGGCATAGAGCTGAAAGAGCGAGTTGAAGCGCAGGAACTGGATCCCCGTCAGAGCATAGATGCGCTCCCTGGGGATCCGACGAAATACCTCGTCCATGATCCCCTCGGTGCGGGAGTCCCTGTAGGCGACGGGCAGGTCCAGGATGGAACCCCCTTCACCCAGGAGTCCGAAGTCCACTCCCCAGGTATCGATCCCCAGGCTCTCCGGCGGTGAAGCCCCTCCCCCATGGCTGAGCTTGAGTGCCTGGACGATGTCTTCATAGAGTCGAAAGATATTCCAGCGCCAGTGCCCCAGGACATGGACCATTCCGTTGGCAAAGCGGGCCTTCTCCTCAAGGAGGAGTGTCCCGTCTTTGAGCCGACCCAGCATGGCCCGGCCGCTTTCTGCGCCTATGTCAAACGCTAAGAATGACCGCTCTTCCATTCTCTCTGTCTCCCCTGCTTCCAATTACCACACTCCCTGCCCCGAGTCAACTCGAGCAATACGCATATTCCGCTAACGCATCGCACATCCTGAGGGAATCCGAAGGGGAGGGGGAAGTGGGAGGGTCCGCCGCCCGGATTAAAAACTGCCGGGACGGAAGGCAAGGAGGCGCAAACCGCTTGCTTTCGAGACACGGCTGGCTCATCATGAACCTCAGGAGGCGCGATGCCAAAGGAAAGCATGGCACCCAAGGAGAGGTGGCAGGCCGTCATGTCCGGCCAGAAGCCGGACCGCATCCCCCTGGACTACTGGGGGACGGACGAGACAACCGCCATGCTCATGCGCCATCTGGGATGTGCCGAAAAGCGCGAGATGCTGGAGACCCTCAACATCGACTTCCTGGCCAAGCTCGAGCCCGATTACTGCGGGCCTCCACTCCCTCCCGATCAGGATGTCTTTGGGTGCCGATACCGCGACGTGGACTACGGTCAGGGCGTATACCGGGAATGTGTATCACATCCCCTCGTCGAATACACCTCAGCAGAAGAGATCCGGGACGGATATACCTGGCCGGATCCGGACTGGTGGGATTACAGCCGCTTCCCTGCCCTTGCGGAGAGCCTCGAACCGTTTCCCCTTCAGGGGGGCGAGTACGAACCTCTCCTGATCTACAAGTACCTGCGGGGAGAGGAACAAGCCTATGTCGACCTGCTCCTCAATCCGGAGATGGTCCACTACTGCCTCGACAAGCTGATGTACCTGAGCCGGGAGCAGATCGTGCGGACCTACGAACAGATACCGGGACGGGTGCTCTTCAGCTATGTGGCCGAGGACATGGGAGGCCAGGACGACCTGCTCATCTCCCGGGGGCACATCCACGAATTCCTGCTCCCCAGGATCCGCAGCATGATCGAGCTCATCCACGGCGAGGGAGTCTATGTGTTCCATCACAACGACGGCAGCATCAGACCCATCATCCAGGACATGCTGGATGCGGGCATCGACCTGCTCAATCCGATCCAGTGGACCTGCGGAGGGATGGACAGAAAGGAACTCAAGCGCAGTTTCGGAGAACACGTCGTGTTTCACGGGGCCATGGACAACCAGCACACCCTCCCCTTCGGATCCACGGAGGATGTGCGCAAGGAAGTCCTCGACAACCTGGAGCTTTTAGGAGGGGACGGAAGGTACGTGCTGGCGCCCTGTCATATGATCCAGTCCATCACTCCGGCCGAGAACGTGATCGCGATGTACCGGGCCGGTTATGACAGCGGCTGGCTCTAGGGCCGTTAGAATTCGGTGCGGCGAACGCCCACGTTGCCGTGTTCGTCCACGACCTTGATCGTCACCATGTTGTCCACCTGAGCGGGAAGCGTCACGCTGAACTCGAACCGCTCCACCCGATTGTCACAGATCCCGTCCTGAGGGAAGACCGAGCGCCACTCATCGGGCCGGATCAGATATTTGACTTCCTTGATGCGGGAGAATCCATCCTGAGCCGTAAACTGCAGTGACAGCCGAGAGCCGCTGCGAGAGGCCTCAAATCCGCTGATCACGGGCAGTGAATTGTCAATGACGAACGGCCGGCTGATCTTTTCTGCCCGAAGTTCTCTGCCGACAGGATTGGAAGGGCTGTCGTTGGCCTCCAGCTTGAGCTCATACTCGCCGTCGGGGAGGGTCAGCGTTTCGAAGGCGAAGATCTTCTGGATCACGGAGGACTTCAGCTGGCGCCAGCTCTCGGCCCGGCGCTCCCTGATGTACAGATCGTACAGCAGATGGTCCCCATTCTCGTCCCTGGCTTCCCAGATCACGGTCTGGAATCCCTTGCGCTCTGCCTTCTTGGCCATCATCATACTCGAGGCCGACGACTTCTGGGCCGAGGCCTTGGCCGCCGGACCGGGATTCAGGCCCATGACCGGTTCGTCCAGGGGCGGCGATTCCAGGAAGATGGTATTCACCGGCAGGATTTCCATCTGGGACACAACGGGCGCGACATTGGTCTGAAGATAGGAGAGGGAGACCTTACGGATATCGGGAGAGGTCCGGAGGGAATCGGTCCGGAACAGGACCTTGAACTGGAGGTAGCGTCCCCGGGGATTGAGGATCTGTTCACCCGGACCGTTCTGGTAGGGAGGAGACCAGTTGCTCCAGGTGGGCCCGGGCTGATCGGAGTTGCCGCTCCGGGTCTGGAGCTGGATCGTGGTGTTCCTGGGTGTGGTCGCGTCCCACTCTATGCGGCCCCAGGAAGAAAGGAGTCCGGCATCGAACACCTCGCTGAGGTATTCCCCCCGTTCGCGCTGTTCCGGATAGATGAGGCTCAGATCCGGAGGATTGTTGGCCAGGCTGTAGACCCGAGAATCCCCCGCCATCAGGTTGAACACCTGTTCGGAATCCTTCTGAAGCAGGAGAGAGACCTTCTCGGCCCTGTCAGCCGCATAGATCCGACCCCGGTTTCCAGTGCCGAAAATGATCCGTTCCTGGGCTTCGTCCCAGAGCAGGGTATAGATGATATCCTCCTCCGATGACCAGATCTGCTTGGCCATGCCGTCTGTCCCGATGCGGAACAGCGCGCCCGGCTGCTGCAGCCCTCCTGACCCGGGCTCCGAGGGAGAGGTCCCCTCCGGGGTCACGGTGATGGAAACATCCGTGGTCACGGCTCCGCTGGATGGGGTGGAGGGCACATTTACGGCAGGCCGCGAGACACGGCCTCCGGCCGCCATGTAGATCGTCCCCTGGTCATCCTGTGTGATCGCCCGGATCTCTTCGAACGGGGACTCGAAAACGATGGCCGGGGCCTTCCCCCGCGCCAACCGGTACAGGCGCCCTTTTCCACCGCTTCCGGCAAGGATCTCCCCCTCCGCTGTTTTCTCGAGGCAGAGGATATGGTTTTCCTTGGCCTTGAGCCATTCTGTGCCGTCGCCAGCAGGGCTGATGGTGTAGATCCCCCCGCTCTCGCCAACCGCGGCGAGCAGGATGTCATCGTCGATGAACTCCAGGTCCCAGATGTATCTCTCCTCCGGGTCAAAGAACGGCCCTCCCGTCATGGACGCCGTGATCTTGTAGATCTTGCCGTTGGGTGATGAGCCGGCGTACAGGTTCCCGCGGGCATCCTGAGCCATGCAGTACACGTCCATTTCCGGAGCATGGAAGTACAGCTCGGCTTTGCCCTCGCTGTCGATCCTGTAGATGTTGCCGCCGTGTCCGGTCCCCACAAAAACAGTCCCATCCCGGCCCTTTAGAACCGACAGGTAGAACTCCTCGGTGGGGCCCTGCCACTGGACTTCCCGGGGAGCCAGGGAAAGGATGCCGCTATAGGAGACAGAGATGCCGTCGAACTTGCCCTTGAGGAAGTGTTCCAGGCGAATGAGTTCCCATCTGCGGGGGGTAACGGCATCAAGAGAAACGGCGCTCACGATCATGAGGGCGGCGCCCAGGACGATCAGTCTCTTTTTCATCTTCCACTCCTTGTTTGTTGTGGTGCTTCCCAGTTTGTGGTTTCCGGTAGTGCTCATGCTCAACACCTCTCGTGTAATTTCCCGGTCATCATTTTATCTTCAAGGGGATGATCGTCGCCCCCTGAAACACGGAGGGAACCCGCACCTGCACCTGAAACAACGTGGAGCGTGTCAGGTCGGTGGCTGCCGAACTGGCGGCCCGGGGGGATGCAAACATGGATTTCATCGACGGAGGAAGGTTGGGCATCTCCTCCCCTTTCAGGAACAGCCCGGGCTTTTCCGCCACGATCTTGAGGTAGATTCTATTGTTCTTGCGGAGGCTGCCGAGCATCCGCACCATCTGATCGAGGCTGCGCGGCACGAATCCCGCGCTCCGGTACTGGGTCCTCTCGAACTGCTGCAGGCTGAGCGTATCCGACACGATCAAGTAGAACTCCGATCCGGGGGGCAGGTTGGGCGCTGGAATCACTCCCTCCTGGACGTGACCGCCGCCTCCGAAATTGCGGATGAATATCTTAACCTGGATGAGCTCTCCGGGAGAGACATCGTATTTATCCAGCAGGACCTTTTCCAGGTAGGAAACGCGGACATCTTCGGTGGCGGCGAATTTGAGGTCGATGCGGTGGATCGCCAGGTCCGTGAACTCGTTGTTGGTCAGGAAGAAGGCCACAGAGGTGATCATGTTGACGACATTCCCAATGGCGCTGTCGAAATTCCCTGAGAACAGGTCTTCCATCTGGATGCTCATCCCGTTCTCGAGATAGATGTTACCCATGAATTCCAGCGAAAGATCGGAAGAGGAGCGCTCCTCGGCCAGCATCAGGCTGGTCACTGCTGTGTTGAGCAGGAAGGGCGTCAACAGCTTATCGTCCGCCACCTTGAGTTTGTAGCTCTTGACATCCGTCTCCGATTTGAGCAGTTCGATATTGACCGGGATCATTCGGGGCGGCTGACCCAGCTCCCCCAACGCCCCCGCAGCTCGATCCTGGACAAAGCGGCCGATCTGAGTCGTGGAAATGGCCAGCTTCTGCGATACGTTCAGGCTGGGGAGCACGCCGATCACGTCGGCCTTGGCCATGGCAAAATCCACCGGCCCCAGGTTATAGATGGGGTGCCCGAATGCGAGGACCTTGTTCCCCTCCACATAGGTCACGGTGCCCGTGGCGTCCATGAGGAGGTCGCCGGTGATGAACTGAATCCCCACCGCATCGCCGGCCTTCAGCCTGGTGGGAGGCAGAGTCACTCCCTCCTGGGGTTCTGCCTGAAAACTCGAGCTGACAGGCTGGAAACCCATGCGTGAAAAATAGTCCTTGCTCCTGTCGAAAGCTCTTGGGGAAAAGCCGGAAAAAACCAGGGGCATCCGCATCGGGACCAGGGTCTGGCCTTCGTACACTGCGGGCTCCATGGCTGAGAACACGTCCGCGTGGATGGAAAAAAGCTCTTCCAGCGTCATATATTTCTGGATGGGACGGGGCTGGCTGAACATGGAACGCGGGGTTTCCACGTTTTCGATGGCCAGCATCTCTTCGATGGGCGTGATGCCGGCGATGGGTTCCGTGGAATACGGGAAGCTGAACGCAACTGCACCCACGATCTTGCCATCGATATAAACGGGGCTGCCGCTCATGCCTTGGGATACACCTTCTTTCTGCAGCCGATCGCTTCGCAGCCGCGCCAGGATAAGGTTTTTTTTGGGCCCCACGCTGGCATGGCTCCTGAGGACACCCATGATCTCGACATCGAATTCCTCCTGGGTGGTCCCCTGGAAGACACTCCGTCCCTTGCCTCTCATACCGGCCCGGACCTGGTCGACCGGCATAACCTGTTGAGCCAGGCCTACTCCGGCCGCTAAGATCATGCCAACCAGGAAGAATACCGGAGTCCCTATCCTGCAATATTTGATTTTGTTCATCTTTCCATATCCTAAAATTTCACCCGGCACCCGATGCATTGAAGATCATGGGATATCCCGTGGCGAGGGCTTATCGTGTCATTATGTTTTTGGATCGAACATCTCTATAACTTAAAGCTAATGATATCGTTGCAGCTAGCCCAGAATGCCGAGTGCCTTCCCGGAACGCTCAAAACACGCCAGGACCGTATCCAGATCCTCGTCCGTATGTGTGGCGGAATAGCTGGTTCGGATGAGGGCTTGACCGTGTGGGACAGCCGGAAAGACCACGGGATTGGTGAAGATGCCCTGTTCCCTCAGGGCCTTCCACAGCATGAAGGTTTTGGCATCATCTCCCACCATGACCGGGATGACCGGGCTCTCGGTCGGGCCTGTATCATAGCCCATGGCCTGAAAGCCGCTGCGCATCTTCTCCGTGATCGCCCACAACCTTTCTCGGCGCTCGGGCTCCTTCTGGATCAGGTCCAGCGTAGCCAGAGCCGTGGCCACCGAGGCCGGGGTGATGCTGGCGCTGAAGATCAGGGACCGGGCGTGATGTTTGATGTAGGAAATGACCTTGGCGCCTCCGACCACAAATCCTCCCAAAGAGGCGAATGACTTGCTGAAGGTTCCCATTACCAGGTCGATCTGGTCTTCCAGCCCGAAGTGCTCCGCGGTGCCGCGGCCGTTCCTCCCCATAACTCCCAGTCCATGTGCATCATCCACCAGGATCTTGCAGCCATAGGCTTTACCGAGCTCCACTACACCAGGGAGGTCGGTCAGATCTCCCTCCATGCTGAAGACACCGTCTACGACGATCAGTTTGTCGATATTTTCGTCCAGAGAAGACAGCACACACTTCAGGTCGTCCATGTCGTTATGCCGGAACGTGTGTACGTTTCCATAGGACAGCCGGCAGGCATCGATGATGCTGGCATGATCCATACGATCGGTGATCACGGCATCGCCCTTCCCCACGAGCGTGGCGATGATCCCCTGGTTCGTCTGGAAACCGGTGCTGAAGGTGACGGCGGCCTCGGTCTGCATGAATTCTGCCAGTCGTTTTTCCAGCTGTACATGGATGTCCAGGGTGCCGTTCAGGAAGCGGGAACCGCAGGTGGCCACGCCATATTGGTCGATGGCATCCTTGGCAGCTTGCTTGACCTGGGGATGATCGAGCAATCCCAGATAGTTGTTGGAACCGACCATGATCACATCCTGGCCATCGATCTTGACCCTGTTCCCCTTGACTTCCTGGATGGGTGTGAAATAGGGATACAGCCCCATCTGCTGTGCCTCCTCGGCCCTGGTGAAAGCAAAACATTTATCAAATATGCTCATGGTGTCCTCCTCGTGATCAGCGGATCCCGGAGTGACCGTCCCCTTCGGGCTCCAGATAGGTCGATTGACCGGGATGGCGCATTTTCATACAATCGGATCATGAAAGTCTTTGTTACGGGCGGAACCGGGTTCATCGGAAGCCACCTCGTCGATTCCCTCCTGGCGGAAGGCAACATAGAAATCTATGCGCTGGTTCGTGACCTCCAAAACCCAAAATGGCTGGAAGGACGCGAAATCCACTTTCTGGAGGGTGATCTGAGATCACTCCCATCCATACCCGAAGATGTCGATACCATCTTCCACTTGGCTGGCTCGACAAAAGTCCGCAAACCGGCTGATTATTATACCGTAAACCAGGAAGGCTCAGCAAGTCTTTTTCAGGCGTTGGTCGACCAGAACCTGAGTCCGCGCAGGCTTGTGGTACTCAGCAGCCTGGCTGCAGCCGGGCCCAGCCGGACAGACAGGGCAGTCCAGGAGGACGATCCTCCCCAGCCCCTGACCCCCTACGGCCGCAGCAAACTGGCTGGTGAACAGGAGGCCCACAGATTCAAAGACCGGTTCCCCCTGACAATCGTTCGCGTGGGGCCGGTCTACGGGCCTCGGGACCGAGACTTCCTCACCCTGTTCCGAATGATCCAGAAAGGGATCATGCCGACGTTCGGATCTGCCGGCCACAAGGTGAGCCTCTGCTACGTCAAAGACCTGGTGGAGGCGCTGAAATTGACCGTTCGCGATAAGGATCCAAGTGGAGAGATCTACAACATCGGTGATCCTGAGCCCTACAGCTGGGACGAATTCGGCAGTGCAGCCGGCAAGGCCCTGGGGCGGACACCCCGCATGGTCCGCTTCCCGCTCCCGCTCGTGTACCTGGTGGCCCTGATGTCCGAAGCCACCTGCACACTGACACGGAAGGTCAGCATCCTCGATCGCAACAAGATCCGTGAGATGCGTCAGGATGCCTGGGTAGCCGACATGAGTAAGGCCCAGGAACAGCTGGGCTTCAAGGTTGAATATCCTCTGGAACAGGCCCTGCAAGAGACCGTCGACTGGTACCGGGACAACAACTGGCTATTTAATAAGCCGATTTGACGTGTAGAACGAAGCAGAGAACATGGTCGTGTCCTTGAGACACCACCCCTCGTCCAGAAAACAGCCGAAGTACCGGATCCTTCCCTGAATGCGGTGGCTCCCTCGCCGGGCCTCCGACTTGACCGTGAAGGGGATGCTCACCGTCTCCGATACATTAAGGTACTGGCGGCCCTCCTCTTCGATGATCTCCATCTCGAGGTCCGAATTGGTGAAGAAATCTTTCGGAAAGGCCAGTTCGTCCGAGGGATCCAGCTCGATGGTGAAATGGGGAACCGGGCTGATCGTGATTCCCTCCCGCAGCGCGAAGCGCAGCTCGATCCGACCCTCCTGCCCCCGGGCCAGGCGCCTGGGCAGGACCGATGCCCGGACCTGGAGCAGGCTGTTCTCGTCTGCGCCTTCCCACTCCGCAGCCAGTGCGAGGAGAAGGAGAGCCAGCACGAGTCTTTTCAGGAGCAACATTCTTCCTCTTTCTTCATATATTAGACAATCGCCGGCAAATATTCAATTCCCGAAAAGGCGCCTGGGTCAATACTTCGAACTCAAGAGCCCGAGTAGGGAATATCCACGCGGTTCGCCTGTATAGTTTTCAGAGTGTGGATTTCACAGACACGAGGAATTTTGCAGGGAAATTTCTTCAGGAGCTGTGTCACCGTGCGCGTCATCCCCCTGCAAGAATATGGGGGCTTTATTTTTTTTTATGCATGCCTTATCATAGACTTAGGCAAGAAAATGGGAATCCAAACCACAATCACTGGAACCGGACACTTTGTCCCTCCCCGGGTCGTCTCCAACCTCGATCTGGAAAAATTGATGGATACGTCGGATGAATGGATCCGTCAGCGGAGCGGGATCGTGACCCGCCATCACGCGGATCCGGGAACGGGTTCGTCGGACCTGGCCTATGAGGCGGCCCTCAAGGCCATCGATGCCGCCGGCATCGCCAAGGGAGACATCGATTTCATTATCGCTGCCACACTTTCGCCCGACCACTATTTCCCGGGCATCGGAGTCGTCGTGCAGTCCAAGCTGGAGTTGAATCACATCGGAGCCCTGGACGTGCGCAACCAGTGCAGCGGATTCATCTACGCCCTCTCCGTGGCCGACCAATACATCCGTTCCGGAACGTACAAGAAGATCCTGCTGGTGGCGGCAGAGGTCCAGTCCTCAAACCTCGAGTTCTCCGACGAAGGACGGGACCTGGCCGTGCTCTTCGGCGATGGGGGCGCCGCGGTCATCCTGGAGCCCACCGAGGATAAGGACAGGGGCATCCTCTCGACACACCTTTTCTCCGACGGCAGCTGCGTCCAGGAGCTTTGGATGGATTCCCCCAGCCCCAAGGACAATCCCACATTTTCCCATGAGATAATCGACACCAAGCGCTATCTCCCCAAGATGAACGGCCGCACCGTGTTCATGAACGCTGTGGAACGTATGCCGGAGGCGGTCCGGGCCGGGCTGGAGCAGAACGGCCTGAGCATCGATGATGTCGACCACCTCATCCCGCATCAGGCCAACGACCGGATCAGCCTCATGGTAGCGAAAAAACTGCGCATCCCGGTCGAGAAAGTCATACGGAATATCGATCGATTTGGAAATACAACCGCCGCATCCATTCCCATCGCGCTCGACGAAGCTCTCAGAGAAGGACGGATCAATACAGGAGACCTCGTCGTCCTGACCGCCTTCGGCTCAGGCTTCACCTGGGCTTCGGCCGTAATCCGATGGTAGGTGTTGGATAGGCCGGGCAAGGAAGCGATTGCCTTCGGCCGCTTTATTATGGTAGGATTTCGATTTATAGTTTTTGCAGAAACAATGTAAATTGACAGGAGAGGACACATGAGGAAAACACTCACACTGCTGATCGTACTGGTC